>NZ_JACFPQ010000012.1:0-317 GCF_016101925.1 Commensalibacter sp. M0268
AGGTGCGGCCTTTAAGACCCGATGAGGCGGCAACCATCAAAAATATTGGCGATGAACATGACGCGATCCTGCAGTTCAGCATTCCAAAAGGGGAGAAGGGGGATATGGGCCCGATCGGAAAAGAGGGGGCCGCAGCTACCATACGTATAGGAACCGTGACCACCACAGATCCGGATGTCCAGGCATCCGTTCGCAATTCAGGATCAGAAAATACCGCCGTGCTCGAGTTCTCCATTCCCAAGGGAGAAAAGGGGGACAGCTATACGAATGACGGATCAACTGAACTCAACGTCAAGTCAATTCAGTCAGATGGCGGA
>NZ_JACFPQ010000002.1:0-475997 GCF_016101925.1 Commensalibacter sp. M0268
AGGTGCGGCCTTTAAGACCCGATGAGGCGGCAACCATCAAAAATATTGGCGATGAACATGACGCGATCCTGCAGTTCAGCATTCCCAAGGGAGAAAAGGGGGACAGCTATACGAATGACGGATCAACTGAACTCAACGTCAAGTCAATTCAGTCAGATGGCGGAAAGGTCGGAACAGATGGCGCGGGTAAATTATCCGCTGAAATGTTGGATTATACCATAAAAGTCCCAACTCCATCCCATCAGGATGCCTCTTTGGGTAAAGTCGTCGATAAAGTTTTAAATAATGTATCCTTTTCAACATTTACAAATATTTATCAAGAAAAAAAAGAAAATAATGATTTAGACGTTAAATGTATTGCAATTGGATCTGATCGTGAAAAAGCAATTGATAATTGGACACCTCTTTTTGATAAAAATAGTAGAATTGATGGAAACGGGATTAAGTGTTTCGATAAAGAAACTGGTGAATGGGTTGTTCCTGAAGACGGGATTTTGGATATTAATTATGATATTTCTTTTGGTGATATGTCAGGAAAAAAATATATTCCTATAGTAGAAGCGGAAAATTTTTTTAACATTGATATGGCAATCAACAATGAGCTGAATAAAGTTAATGAAATTATAGAAGTGGTTGATCAGCAGAAAATCACTTCTTACATTAAACCTCTTAAAGAAAATTTAGACTTAGTTTATGAAGAAACAAAAGATAATCAAATAAAGGTGGATAATAAAACAGATTTAGAATTCTTTTTTCTCAAACGTGCACATCCAATTATAGATTCAGGCAATTGGAAGACTGTCAAAATCACGCAAGGTATCAATAAAGGTAAAATTGCCTGGTTTGATACAATTTCTAATAAGTATTTAAAAAAAGTTATTAATTCTAATGATTACGTTTTTACAGAAGAAATTGTGGAAGCTTATGCAGGGCCAGTAGTTTTGATTGATGTAGATGTGACAATATCATCTGGTACCGAAGTGTCAGGGATCAGTTTATTAACGAATGTAAATAATAAAAGAGAAGAACCATATGTTTTGGTCATTGAGGAAAATGCAAAAATTTCATATTCAAATATATTTTATAGAAATGTGATATCAAGGGGAAAATCATATCATAACACGTATTCAAGTAGTATGGTTGAATTGTATAATAATGCAATATCTTTAAAAGATACCTTGATAGTTGTGGGAGAAGTAAAAGCTAAATTTTGTTCAACAAGCAAAACGTGTACAAGCACAAAGGATTATGCCTCGGGAGATAATTCTTTTTGGTTTGGAACTGATGGGTATCCTATAGGATTAAAAGGTTACAATAACGCTGAATTTATTTGTCCAATTGTTCCATTATTGTCAGAAGATAGTCCAGTATCTCATCCATCTTATTGGTTATTTAAAGATAAAAGTAAATGTTTATATAATAATGCAATGGATACAGATGAAATAGTTTCATGGGTTAAGGAACATAGTAAACAAAGATTTATTTCTAATAAAACATTGATGTATTTAGGAGACTCAACCAACAACAATTTAGTAATAGATGTTGAGGAAGTAAAAGATAGCTCTGAAAATATTGTTCTTGATAAAGAAGGATATCTTGTCTTGGTTAATGTTTATCGTGTGGATAATGGTGATGAGATATACAGAGGAAATGAACCCTTAAATTTAGTCAATTGGAATAAGATAAGATTAAAAAACGGAGCGGTTTTAGATGATATAATTATTTTTAGAACTTATCAATATGAAGAAGATAATAGCACGGGATTGTATCTGGAAAAAAATTGCGGAATAAAAAATTCTGAAATATATGGATACAGTCTATATAATGATACAATGAGTCGATCAAGTAATAATTATTATATCTCTTCAGGAGATGTTTATTATAATATATATTCAATTTCTGAAAATGATTGTTTTTATGATATAAATGAAACCAAATTTCCAATTTCGTTATTTGATCGTGATATAATCTATTATGACAGCAACGTGAAAAAAATAACGCAAGGTAAAAGTGATAATAGTAAAATTTTTTATATTACAATAGGTGGCACTAAAAAATCAGTAGCGAGTTTAGACTTAAGAGGTGGAAAATTAATAAATCCTTCCATTTCATTTTTTTATCAAGGTTCGATAAATGTTCTTGATGAATTATCATATAATTTTAAAGAGATAGCTATTGAACCACAACCCGTTATTGCGACTAATAATATTAAAGGTCAATTGAAAAGAATTGTAAAAAAGGGGGACAGAATAAAATTGTTGGGTTATTGGTTTTCACAAATTCAGGAATTTTCATCGTTTCCTTTAGGATTAAATAAAGTTAGAACTACATTAAATTTAATATAAAATTATAAATCTTTTATATTATTATGTATTGGATGATAAAAACAATTAGTAACAATTTAAAAACAAAAAGATTAGTAAAACATTATATGCCAATCAGAATAACTTGCACATTATTCTCGATAGAATTCCGTGTTATTTGCCAGATAAGATATTTATAATGTTAAATTGTTTTTTATCAATTCTAATTCGAAATTTCTGATTGCTGATAATCTTTTTTAAATTAATAGCTAGATCCTTCGTTATTTGTTGGACCTTTATGTCAGCAAGAAATGTTAGAAGCAAGTTGAAAACTTAATTTTATTCAATAATCACCTGAAAAGGTGATTATCAAAATTTTCAAGGTTTGAGCAAATGGTTGCAACCGATTTTTTATCACAAGCATTACAATATTTCATGAATATTTTACCGGGCAATGTAACTTTCAACTTGATAGTCTTACTTACGTTTAGTGTAACGTTATGCAAATTGATTACTAGATTTTGGAAAGAGCCAGATAACAAGAATAGATTACATAAATTATGGTCATTTATCAATTTTCTGGCATCTTTTAAGTTTTCTAAAAAAAACATGCGAATATCAGGAAAAAATGATGAAAAGAAAATTATATAGATCTCTTTATCATCATGAACATTGGTTTGCAGAATGGTGGAGTGCGATCTTACTTTTAAGTGCTGGTATTTATGTGATTATAATACCGGAAAGTGAAATTCTTCATCCATTTTTTATCCAGGGTTATTTAAAAATTATATCCAACCAAGTTTGGTATAGTTTATTTATTTTTATAGGATTTGTCCAATTTGCAGCTTTATCATATGAAAGCCAGTTGGGACGGGCCACTTCAGCTTTTTTTGCATCAATCTTGTTTATTTGGGAAACATTAAACAATTTTGTTTATGGATCACAATCGTATTTTTGTTTATTTGCTTGGGGAATATTTGCTTTGATTAACCTTTACGCTCTGGCACGTATATTGTCAGGAGTAGAGCAGGTTTATGAATACAATTTATGAATTAATTAAATGGTGGTGGCAAAATAATGTTGAAGGGATTAGATTACATGATCCATGGGTTATTCCTGTAATAGCTATATCTATTTCATTAAGTATGATTATACGGATGATATGTGTTATTATAAGAATTTTGTGTAAAAAATAAAAAATATTAATTTAATAAAATTATTTCTTAAATAAAATTAATATTGAATGTATTATTCTTAAATTATAATATATTAAATGTGTAGAGATTTTACAGTAAATATTTGAAATTATTTAATTTCTAGCATTTATTTTATGTAAAATTTTAAACATTAAAAAATAATAATATCACAAAAATTATTTATTAATATATTACAAAGTCAAAAAAATGAATTTAAAATTTCTTTTAATGCTGGGGGTTGTATCTTCCCCTATTATAAATTTTTCTCATATTACATATGCAGAAGATTATGTGGCCAAATCTCAAATAAATGTAGCCAATGGAGTGGCTGGTTTAAACAAGAATGGAGAAATAACGGCCAATGTAAATAATGATAGAATAAATAATAATTCAATAAATAGTAATTTTATTCAGTTAAATAAAAAAAATGATCGTTTACGTTTTATTACCAACAGTCCTGATACTAATAATAATGAGATTGATATGTTTTATAATGCGGATGGTGATAATAAGGATGATTTTGGTAATCCATTAGACGGGAATACATTTTATTTCACGAATAATAAATATGGCAATAATTACCGGTTTAACGGAACAGTCAAGGCTTCATCGTTCAACAGTGGACATTTTGAACTCCCAAGACATGGTGATCGTTTGCGTTTTATTACCAACAGTCCTGATACTAATAATAATGAGATTGATATGTTTTATAATTGGGATGGTAATAATAAGGATGATTTTGGTAATCCATTAGAAGGGAATACATTTTATTTCACGAATAATAAATATGGTAATAATTACCGATTCAATGGAACGGTTAAAGCTGGTGGTATTGAGATTAATGGACATGTATTAAATAAACCAATTCCAGGGGGGATTGAACCAGTTGATCCGTATAATGATGATAGGAATAATGCCAATTTAATATTTTTGAGTCAACAAGGGTATGATTGGGGAAATATTAAACCCAATACGTTAATGGTTGGAGGGCGTAGTCGCAATTCTGTAGTTGGAATAAAAGCTACCTGCCAAAATACCGGACAAGGAGATCAAGGTGGGTCTTGCTATCAATTTACAAATATGAGCGGTCCACAAGCATACCATCGTAGTGGTTCTGGAGTGACTGATGGCATTAATATGGATATGCGAACAATGGATAATTCTCCTATGGATTCAATAGGCGGGAATACATTGGTTAAAAATAGCGATGGTTCATATATTGTTAAAGGTAATGAATATTCGGTAATATCGAATGTTCCTGCTGGCGCAACAAAATTTGTTATCAAAGGAACCTTTGGATGTGGGTTGGGTGAAAGCAGATCACGTTGTGAATTGAGGGGTATCAATTTTGTAAATAATGCAGGGAAAATATCAAATTCTGTAAAAGTTACCCCCGGTTTTTATAACCCTTCAAACAATACGACAGAAGTGAATATTAATGATGGTTATGCTTTGAAGGATATTTTAACTCCAGATAAAAAATTAGAAATTATATATTATGCTTCTGATGGTACAGCATATGCTATTGATTTTTCTGAAGATGATAATGGTTCTCAATATGCGGCAATTTATCCATCTTTATCAGAAAAAGAAAGAAATCTTACGCACGCGCGTATGGCTGTATGGACTAATATCGCCAATGGGATGGCCAGTGTTGAAAATGGAACCAATGAAGACAGTGGTAATACAGACATGCCCGGTTATTATTATGGATATGCTGATGGGTTTAACGATACTGTTTTAAATCAAGCCAATATTGACGCTATTAAAGCAGATAAAACAAAAACAGATGAAGAAAAAGATCTTGCCATAAGACAAAATAAAGTAACCAAGATATTTATGAGATCTTTTAGTTATCCAGGTTTAGCTGGTGACTTAGTAAAATGGAAGAATAACAAGCATCCGCTTAATGATGATCCCAATATAAAATCTCCAGGCTTAAATGCTTACGATCAGTTGGATTATAAACTTTCCTACGCTTGTTTAACAAAAAACCAGTTAAATGATAATGAGGAACTACAAAAGAGATTGCATATTGGTAATCGACCAAATTGTTTTGATAAAGTTAATATTCCTTCAGTTGTAAGACCGGAACAAATAAATAATATAAATTATATTTATAATAGTAATTATCATCGCTATCAAAAACCCGCCCTGTTTTTAGGAATGGTTCAAAAGAATTTTAATCTTTACACTCAACAATCATTCAATAAAAGTCCTGATTCAATTACCCGTGAATTTGATAATGAATGGGATTTTCCTATGAATCAAGATCATGATGGACAAGCATCTGTGCGTGGACTTACCATGGTCTTTTCCGGAGGTGGACACCCATTGGCTCAAGGAAGCTATATGTTGCGTATGGCTGGATTCAATCATATGTCATTGGGGTTGAAAATTGATGGTATTTGGCCATATGGTGGTAAGTCTTTTGAAACTGATGCAGGTTTCTTTTTGTATAAATGGACTATGTTAGGAGCATCTCCCTATCTGCAAAATATTAATGATGTTATGAGCATATCAGGTTTGGGACAAATAAAAACCAATCAGGCTTCATATCAACTTATGACATTTATGTCTAATGATGGTAATGTAGATAACAAGCAGAATAATTCATTGCATTTGGGTTTAACAAAGCAAAATTCTACTGATCCCCTTCAGAACCTAGCCTGGAATCAATCACCAACTTGTAACGAGAATAAAGAATGTGCTGTTTTAGGTCAGATATTTTTTGATCCGTTGGGTTATATAGGTGGTATTGGATTAGGTTCTGGTCATGGAGATAAAGCTAAATTAGGATTGGTTGTAGACAAGGATGCTAATGTGTTTATAAATAAAAATTTATCGGTAACTGGTCAATCTAATAACAATAGTATTAATACTAATTTTCTTCAGCTTAATAATAAAAACAATATTTTACGTTTCGTAACTAATAGCCCTGATACGAATAATAACATGATTGATATGTTTTATAACCGTGATGTTGGTAATAGAGATGACTTGGGCAATCTATTAGATGCCAATACATTTTATTTCACGAATAATAGATATGGTAATAATTATAGATTTAATGGCACTGTTAAGGCAAATAGTATGGAAAGTGATCAGTTTACTGCAAACGGTTCCATTTCATCACCAAGGTTTATTGGTGTATTGTCCACGCCATCTTCATCATCAGCTCCATGTGTATCAGGAGAGTTTGCAGATGATGCAAATTATCACTATGTATGCGTTGCGCCAAATAAATGGAAACGTGTTGCATTATCTAATTTTTAAATAATTATATTAAACAGTTGAATAATAAATATTTATAAAAGTCTATCTTAATGATAGGCTTTTATAATTAAAAATACATGATATTAAATAATTATATAAAAATCAATCTTTATAATAATAAAGAAGTTATATTAAAAATAAATCGTGATTAATTCTCTTGATATTAATTTTATACTATAATTATCAATTTTATAATTTTCATTAATAAAATACTTAATCTAAAATTTCTTAAAATTACGGATCTATAGAAAGTAAAATTTTGTATTGATAATTTAAAAAAACCTATTTGGAAATATTTAAAAAGTAAAAAATATGAATTTTAAAACGATATTCACATTGGGGATATTATCATATCCATTGATAAATTTATGTAACCTTAGTTATGCGGAAGATTATGTGACTAGGTCACAAATAAATGCAGCTAATGGAGTGGCGGGATTAAACAGTAATAAAGAAGTAACAGCTAATAATAATAGCCAAACGATATATACACCATTTATGTTATTGCCAAATACGGGTTCCATTCGTTTTCTAACAGGTGATAGTAATCCAGATAATACAGATATTAATTTTTATTACAACAGATATGCGAATATTGACCCATGGGGTAACCATCTAGAGAAAAATACATTTTATTTTACAGATCATCATGGTGGTAATAATTATAAATTTGTGGGCAATGTTATTACAACTGGTAATATTACCGCAAATAACTTGCATGTTATGCTTTCAACACCATCTTCATCATCCGCGCCTTGTAAAGCGGGAGATATAAAAGATGATTCAAACTATCATTATGTTTGTGTAGAATCGAATAAATGGAAACGTGTCGCTTTGTCAGATTTTTAGACAATCAATTAATTATGATTTTATTTTATAAAATCATACATTAAATTTTTATAATAATTTTATCCCACCTTAATGGTGGGCTTTTTTTATTTTTAAAGGTAAATTTTTATATTAAAAACAACGGGAGGTATTTGTTTAAATCACCTTAAATATTGTGTTGTTATGTCAATTTTAAATTATTTTGGTCTTTGAAAATAACGCGCTGATAATCATAGGTTACTGGTAATTGTTTTTGAAGGGTATTCAGGTAATTTTACTTATTTAAAACAAATGGGTAATGGACCAGCATTAAGTATTTGTCAGATGGAACCAGCAACTTATTATGACATTTGCAATATTTTTTTAAACAATGCTAAACGCCAATCTTTAATATATTTATTAATATACATTGCAGAAAATTTTAATTTAGATAGTCAGGGATTACCGAAACCTGATATATTAATAGGTAATCATTTTTTGTTGTGGCAATATGTCGTATTTTTATATTTGAATTAGGGAATTACTGTAGCAATGGCTCAGTATCATAAAAAATACTATAGTATCAATTTAGGTAAAGTAATTTGAAGAATTATGACCATTTTCAATAAGCCATAAACTGTTAAAATAGATCAAAAATAATTTATGAATATAAAACATAAAATATGTAATATTCATTAAATAATATAAAAGAAATTATTAGATTAATAATTTAAAAATAATTATTTTATGTATGATTTTTATAGATTTTTTTATATAAAATGTATATAATCAATAAGGTAAGGTAAAAAAAGAATTACCTCCTTTATTATTGACACAACATCTAACTAAAAATTTCAAAAGGTTTTAAATAATTTTTATTTAGAAATAAAGGCCTTTTTTACCTTACCTAAATCAATCTAGCAAAATTAATTGTGAATATCAATACTAATAGTCAATAATTTATATATCGTTATATTTATTACTTAATAATAATTAATTTTTATGACAATAATAAAGAATAAATATATATTTATTTGAATAAATAATAATTCTAATTCATGTTAAATGAAATTATAATTTTTTAATAGAATATTGTTTTGAACAATGGATAAAATGTTCACAAAACATGTAAATATAACTGTAAATTATGATTAATCAATTATACAATGCTTATTTATTATTATTAAATTTGGTAGCGAATAAAAGATATAGAAAATTATTGGCTGTTTATATTGATCAATAATTTTTTACACGTTGAAATAATAACTTATTTCTATAATAAATTATTAGGTGAATTATAATTGATCACACTATATTAAATTTCCACATATCGATTTTGTTATGTTTGTGGTGCCGGATGAGGGATTTGAACCCCCGACCTTCGGTTTACAAAACCGCTGCACTACCACTGTGCTAATCCGGCAATATATAATCAATACGTGCAGTTCTATGCCTGATTTTAGATTTAATTTCAAGAAAAAAATACAAAAAAGTTAATATTTTTAATTTTTATAATAAAAAATCAATTTTTTTTGATTGCTTGAAATTAAATTGATAATCATGAAGTGAAGGGGGATTATATGAAAACAGTTTTGTTTTCGAATTATTTTCCATGGATATACAATATATGCCTCATAAAATTGCAATAGGTCTTGATTTTGGTAGCGATTCCGTTCGCGCTCTGGCTGTAGATTGTCAAAATGGTGAAGAGCTTGCAGCAAGTATCACATATTATCCACGCTGGAAAAAGGGGTTGTTCTGTAATCCTATTTTAAATCAATTTCGGCAACATCCTCTGGATTTTATGGAATCATTAACAGAGGTTGTTTGCTCAGTCGTAAAACAATTGGGTGGTGTTGCTAAAAATATTGTTGCTATTGGAGTTGATGCGACAGGATCCAGTCCTGCACCATTAGATAGGCATGGTCAAATTCTTGCGTTACGGCCTGATTTTTCAGAAAATCCAAATGCAATGTTTATTTTATGGAAAGATCATACCGCTATTGAAGAGGCGGAGGAAATTAATCGATTATGTCAAAAACCAGCATATTCTGTTTTTTTAAAAGGATGTGGAGGGGTTTATTCATCAGAATGGTTTTGGTCAAAAATTTTGCATAGTTTCAGAAATGACGAGGCTGTTAAAAAAGCCACAGTATCTTGGGTTGAATGTTCAGATTGGATTCCCGCGTTGCTGACAGGCACAACCTTACCCCATATAATTAAAAGAAACAGATGTGCGGCTGGTCATAAATGCCTTTGGAATGAACAATGGGGCGGTTTACCTTCCTATGAGTTTTTTAAAGACCTAGACCCTGTACTGGTTGAAGAATTACCCTATCCGTTATTTAAAGAGACTTATACTGCTGATATGGCTGTTGGCAAGTTAACAAAGGAGTGGACGGAAAAACTTGGTTTAAACGAAAATGTGACGGTTTCAGGCGGGGCAATTGATTCCCATGTCGGTGCAATAGGTGCGGGTGTTAAACCCTATAGTCTGGTAAAGGTCATCGGAACTTCAACTTGTGATATGTTAACGGCTGAAAGTGAGCAGGTAAAAGGTAGGTTTATCAAGGGGATATGCGGACAGGTTAATGGTAGTATTGTCCCGGGATATATCGGTTTCGAGGCGGGACAATCCGCTTTTGGTGATATTTTTGCGTGGTTTCAACGTTTTTTAGGCTGGCCCTTGCAATTCTATGCACGTAATAATTTTATACATTTGCAAGAATTTTATGAAATTGAGCATGATTTACTAAATAATCTAGCTGAAGAATGGTATAAAAATAAGAATCTAGAATATTTACCGATTGCAGTTGACTGGTTTAATGGGCGTCGCACACCTTATGCCAATCAGCGTTTAAAAGGAACAATTACAGGATTAACATTGGCCACTGATGCAGTTGCGGTTTTTGGAAGTTTGATAGTTTCCACTGCTTGTGGTGCAAAGGCTATTATGGAATGTTTTGTAGAACAGGATATACCTATTAACACAATTATTGCAATTGGCGGAATTGCTAAAAAATCATCAGTCATAATGCAGACATGTGCCGATATTATGAAACGTGAAATAAAAGTGTCAGACTCTGAACAGTGTTGTGCTTTGGGGGGCGCCATTTTAGGGGCCGTAGCTGCAAAGGTGTATTCTTCAGTTTTGGAAGCTCAGCACCATATGTCCAGTCCTATATCCAAGATCTATAAACCTGATTTGCATTTATCTGAACAATACGAACGGATATACGGTCAGTATCAACAATGGGCTAGGGTTTCGGAAAGACAATATGTTTAAAATTAAGTATCAAAAAATATTTATCATTGAGGAAATGGGTGTTTATTCTGAAAAAACTTGATTACAAGAATGAAAATGCTTATCTTAATGATGTCCAGTAAATGGATGATAATTAAATAACGACGTTCTTGGGGCGAGGTGAAATTCCTCACCGACGGTAAGAGAATATCATGTTCTTAAGCCCGTGAGCGCCTGTATTGTAATAATGCAGGGTCAAGCAGATTTTGGTGCGATTCCAAAGCCGACGGTTACAGTCCGGATGAGAAAGAACGATATAATTTACCTTTTACGTTTCGTTAATAACGTGAAGAAGGTATGTTATGGAGTGCCCGCGTGCGTCTAGAGATAGGAACTAGAAATGCAAGCACGCTTAGGTTCGGTTTCACAGGCTGAACAATTAAAAATGAATGAGGGAATTGATTTACCCGAAGCAATCTCTAATGCTTTTTCATATGCTATACGCGAAGCTTTACTTTATGTTGGGCAGACAGCGCCTAATCCTCCTGTTGGATGTGTAATTTTAGATCAACAGGGTAAAATCCTTGCTACTGCAGCCCATCATGAGGCAGGTAAGCTACATGCCGAGGCGTTGGCATTGCGGCAATGTCGTGTTGCAGGTGTTTGGGATAAAATTCATGATGTTATAGTAACGTTAGAACCCTGCAACCATATAGGGCGTACGCCACCTTGTTCTGAATCATTATTGCGAACTCCGGCCCGTCGTATATGGGTGGGAGTTGCTGATCCCAATCCTAATGTTTGTGGTGCTGGTAATGAACGGTTAAGACAAGGCGGCAAAGAAGTTTTTTTGTTAAGAGATCTTTGCGGTAAAAAATCTCTTTACTGGCAAAAAAAATGTGAGGATCTTATTGCTCCGTTTATTCAATCTGTGACAAGAGGGAAAGCCTGGATAACGGTTAAACAAGCTCTTGATGTTGCAGGCTCCATGATCCCACCAATAGGGAAAAAGACATTCACCTCTTTTACATCCCTATGTCAGGCTCATCAATTGCGGCGTGGAACTGAGGCGATTATAACAGGTGTGAATACAATTAAAGAGGATAATCCCTCTTTCACCGTGCGCTATGTCCCTGATCACCCGGATCGAAAACGCTTGTTGATTATTTGCACTAAACAGCAAAAGCCTCTAGAGGAAATTGTCCCTGTAAATTATATCAAAAATGCTGAAAAAAATAATTTTTCTCTTGTTACATGTTCAAAAATTGATGATTTACCATATTTATTACATAATCATAATATATTATGGGGAATGGTTGAAGGAGGGCCACAGTTATTGCAAGTCATTCGTCAAAAGAAACTTTGGGATGAATGGCTTATATTTCGAAAGCAAAATAAAGGGGATGATCAGTTAAAGTTAATTTCTAACCATCTTGCTTCACCTACGCGATTACTTTTATCCCATTTCAATTTTGTTGACTTTTCGAAAAGAAAGGAGGGCGCATTATGTTCTCTGGTATCATAGAGTTTCTTGGTGTTGTTTCAGCTGTTAAATATGAAAAGCAGGATTTAAAAATTCAAGCTATGGAAATTAAGATTAAAACTGGTATACCAGATTTGATTCTTGGTGAAAGTGTTGCCGTAAATGGTGTATGCTTGACGGTGACAAAACTAGGTACGAATGATGAAGCTTCCTTTTTTATCAGTTCAGAAACTTTAGATCGTACGAATCTATATGTTTTAATTGAAAATATGAAAGTAAATCTGGAACGGGCCGTAACACCTTCCACCCGGCTTTCTGGTCACATTGTTCAGGGGCATGTAGATGCAACTGGCCGTATTTTCAAAATTGAACAGAAAGGTGAGGCACATCAATTATTTGTCGCTTTACCTTCTTCATTACGTAAGTATGTTGTGGAAAAAGGTTCAATAGCCATAGATGGTGTCAGTTTAACTATTAACGGGATAAAAGAAACAGCCGAAGAAAATCACGGAATAAATGAGTTCCTGATTGATTTGATGATTATTCCGCATACTTGGAACCATACACGGCTCGGTTTGTTAAAGGTTGATGACATTGTCAATATCGAGGTTGATATCATTTCAAAATACGTGGAAAATCTATGTCAAGTTCAAAAGTGAATCAAACTTTAAGTGCGGAATTGAAACGTGCTGTTTCTGCCTTGCAAAATGGGCAGATGGTTTTGTTGGTTGATGATGAGGGACGTGAAAACGAAGGTGACCTAGTTGCTGCCGGGCAATTTGTAACGTCTGAGATCATTAATTTTATGATTACGAATGCCAAAGGTTTGCTTTGTATGCCTTTACAACGTGAACTGGCGCAGAAACTTCGTTTACCATTAATGGTTCAACATAATACCTCACCACATGAGACAGCTTTTACAGTCTCTATAGAAGCAAAAGAGGGCATTACAACAGGTATTTCTGCTTCGGATCGTGCAAAAACCTTTGAAGTGGTTGCAAGGGATGACGTCACTGCGCAGGATCTTATTTGTCCCGGTCATGTTTTCCCCTTAATTGCCGATCCTAATGGTGTTTTATCCAGAAATGGACATACGGAAGGTTCAATTGATCTATTAAAAATCGCTGGATTGAAGCCTATTGCCGCGATTTGTGAGATTGTCAAAGATGATGGATCAATGGCAAGAATGCCGGAGCTTCGTCAGTTTGCTGAAAAATATGGTATTCCAATCGTTACAATTGCTGAAATTATACGTTGGCGTGAACTGTATGACGCGAAAAAATTGGATTCCGTATCTTCATTGGTGAAAGCGGGAACAAGAGCCCATTTACCCAATTGTTATGGTGGAGAGGATTTTAAGGTTCAGGCATTCATAGACTTGAAGGGTAATGAACATCTGGCCGTTATGAAAGGAGACTTTCCATTTCATCAAACCAATGAACAAATTCCCTTGGTTCGTCTGCATTCAGAGTGTTTGACAGGGGATGTGTTTGGTTCTTTGCGATGTGATTGTGGTCCCCAATTACATCAGGCCTTGAAAATGATTGGTGAATCTGAATGTGGTGTTCTGTTATATTTATGCGGTCATGAAGGCCGTGGAATAGGGCTTTTTAATAAGATTGAGGCTTACGCATTACAGGAAAAAGGGTTTGATACGGTCGAAGCGAATCATCAATTGGGTTTTTTGACTGATATGCGTGACTGGAAAGTTGCTGGTGCCATTTTAAGAAAACTTGGTATCAAATCTTTAAATTTAATGACGAATAACAAGAACAAGGTTGAAATGATGAAAAAACAGGGTTTTGAAATTCGTCATCGTGTTTCATTGGAAATTGATGCTAACCCTTTTAACAGTCAATATTTAAAAACAAAACGAGATCGTATGGGGCATCTTTTAACCCATTTATCTGAAATATAAATTTCAGTTAGAGTTTATAACTAGTGAATAAAGGTTTTTACATGATAAAACAAGTTCCTCAATCAATACAGAAATTTTCATTTTCCAAGCCACCACGGATCGCAATAGTTGTTAGCCGGTTTAATCAAACAGTAACGAATGGATTGTGTCAAGGAGCACAGGAATGGTTGTCTGAACATCAAATTCCTTTTTATCAAGAAGATTTATATTATGCACCTGGAGCTTTTGAATTGCCTTTAATCGCACAAAAACTGGCCAAGTCAGGTAAATATGATGGTGTTGTATGTTTGGGGTGTGTCATTAAGGGAGATACAGCGCATTTTGAATTTATCAGTCTGGGTGCAACTATCGGATTGATGCAGGCCAGTTTGCATACAGAAGTTCCTATCAGTTTTGGTGTTTTAACCACTTATACTTCGGAACAGGCACAAATCCGTTCTGAAGAAAATAAGGAGAATAAGGGTCGCGAGGCTGTGGCAGCCTGTATTGAAAGTTTGGCTTTATTACAAAAAATTTAAATTTCTCAAGCATTTAATTTTTCTTGGTAATTCGCTTGATCAATTATCGAGAAAGAAAAAGCTGCATTATTTTTTATATTTTAATTGAGAATAATTATTAATTGCATAATATTGATTGTATCTTGAATGAATTTTTATTATTTTTGGGATTTAAATATATAAAAAAAAGGAGTAGTTATGTTTTTCAGTTTTAAAAAAATTAAACTGCCAGAAGAATTCGTCATATGGAAAAGTTAATAATCCAAAATTCAGAATATTGAAATCGAACCATAATGAAAATTTCTGAATTGTTATTCCTTTTTTATAAGTTGTTACAAAATTGATTTATATAATGGATGTTGAATGCTTTTAGATGAAAGCTATTTTCTTCTATTGTATCAATTAAAAGATATAACATATTTATAAATCTATAGAGTTTTGAATTCTTCTGTATTGTACGAAAAGGATGTGTTGCCGGAATGGTTTCTGCATTGATTAGACGGATTGTTGAATTTTGCTCACGTCATGCATGGCTTGTTTTTATAGTTTATCTGTTGCTGGCAATTGTATCTATTTTTGTAACAAGTAAGAAACTGGATATAACTACTGATACTACCAAGATGTTTTCCACGAAAATGCCTTGGAAGCAGCGATCGGACTGGATGGGAAAGAATTTCCCAAATCGAGAGGGAATTTTAGTTGCGATTATTGAGGCCAAAATTCCGGAAGAAAGGGAATTAAGTGCAGAAATTCTTGTTAATCAGTTAAATCAGGATAAAAAACATTTTTATTTTGCTAGTTCACCAGAAAATAATCCTTTTCTTGTTAAAAACGGATTGATGTTCCTTGATCCTCCAGTGTTGGATCAAACATTGAATACAATAATTCGTGCACAACCTTTTTTGAGTAGTCTTGCCGCGGATACTTCTGCACGAGGATTATTTGATACGTTGGGTATGGTTGTAGAAGGTATTAAGGAAAATCAGGTTGATCTGGAACAGTATAAAAATGAATTAAATGGATTTGCTAAAACATTAGAGAAAGCATCACAAAGAGATTTTGAACCTTTTTCATGGGAGAAAAGTCTTTCTGGAGAACTTTCAAGTTTGGCTGGTCGATATCAAATCGTAGTGGCAAAACCAAAAATGGATTTAACCTCCTTGCAACCTTCATGGGAGGCTGTTGCGTCATTAAAAAAAGCAATTTCTTCCATATCATATGTTCAAAGAGGAGATGTGAAGATTCATATTACAGGAGATGCAAAAATCAATGATGAGGAATTTTCCACGGTCATGGATGGCATGGTTCTCGGTCTTTTTGCCTCTTTTGTATTGGTTGCGGGCTGGTTATTCCTTGCGGTAAAAACCTGGCGTATTATTTTACCCATACTATATGTGTTATTGATCGGTTTGATTCTTACAACAGGTTTTGCTTCAATTGCGGTGGGCACGTTAAACCTTATATCCGTTTCTTTCGCAATTTTGTTTGTCAGTATTGCTGTTGATTTCGCAATCCAGTTTTCTGTTCGTTTCAGGGGGCAAGATATTCAAGCGGATGACAATACCAATAAAAGGCAATCAACTTTATTGGCATTGTCTAAAACAGGATATGATACAGGTCATCAGATATTTACAGCTTCTGTTGCAGCAGCAGCAGGTTTTCTGGCGTTTACTCCGACAAATTTTGTTGGGGTTAAGCAGCTTGGCTTAATTGCTGGCACGGGTATGATTATTGCCTTGATCTGCACGTTAACACTTTTGCCAGCCATGTTAACAATTTTACAGCCAAAAATAGTTCAAGCTATGGCTGGTTTTCCCAGATTGAAAAGTTTGGATAATAAATTTCGACATTATCGTTGGTATATCCTTGCTGTTTATGCAGTGATTGCTGTTATCGGCATTTTCTTTCTGGTTGATCAAAAGGTCAGCTTTGATGCAGACCCATTTCATACCAAGGATACCCATTCTGAAGGGATGAAGGCTTTACAGCTATTGATGAATGATCCGAATACTAATCCTTATACAGCAGATGTAATGGCTAAATCTCCTGAAGAGGCAAAAAAACTCGTAGATCAGATTGGTCAGCTTTCTTCAGTGCAAAATGTTATTTGGCTTGGATCTTTTGTTCCGGAGGATCAAAAAATTAAAATTCCAATGATCAGGGATGCAGCGTCGGTCTTGTTAAACACTTTGTCAAACACATCAATCAAATCCAGACCATCAGCATTGGAATTACGTCAGTCTATGCAGAAAATGTTGGATAAACTCAATTCGGTGCAAAATATACTGACGTCTGATAGTCCATTGGAAAGAATACGTCTTGCATTGCAAAAAATTGTCAATATGTCTGATAATGACCTCATGAAAATCAATGATGATCTGGTTCGTTTTCTTGGTTTTCAATTGCACCATCTGGAAATTATGTTAACGCCATCAGCCGTTTCTTTAACTGATGTTCCCAAAGAGTTGGCAAATGAATATCGAACAAAAGATGGATTATACAGGATAGAGATTTATCCAAAAGGCACAAATCTTGATAATGAGCAAATTGCAACGTTTGTTAAACAAATTCGTTCCGTTGCTCCTGAAGCGGCCGGAACTTCCGTTGATATCATAGAAAGTGCAAATACAGTGGTTCATGCTTTTATTATCGCGGCGGTTATGGCGATAATAACTTTGGCCATCATTATATTTATCGCATTACGTCGAATATTGGATATGTGTCTTGTATTAATGCCTTTGATATTGTCAGGACTTATGACAATTATTGTGATTGTCTTAATCGATCAGCCTTTGAATTTTGCCAATATCATTACATTACCGCTTTTACTTGGAGTTGGTGTATCCTTTAATATCTATTTTGTAATGAATTGGCGTGAAGGACTATCGAATCCCTTATCATCGCCAACTGCTAGAGCGGTTCTATTTTCAGCTTTAACAACTGGAACGGCTTTTGGATCTTTGGCAGCCTCAGCCCATCCTGGAACAGCGAGTATGGGGTTATTACTATTGATATCCCTAGGATGTACATTGGTGGCGACATTAATATTTGTTCCTGCGTTATTACCCAAACGGGATATCGATAGGGAATAAATCTATTGGAATGTTTCATTCCAATAGATTATATAGAGGTAAGGGTTAGAAACAAGCCTGAATGAATTTTTGAAAAGCTAGAGCACGGTGACTAATTGAATTTTTTTTCGAATCAGTCATTTCTGCAAAAGTTAACGGGTTATTTAATGGTTGAAAAACGGGATCATATCCATGACCGTATTGTCCACGTGGAGGCCAAATAAAATTACCGTCAACTTTTCCTTCAAATTCATATGTTTTACCGTTTGGATATGCAAGGGATAACACACAGATAAAATAAGCCGATTTATCAGGAATGGACTGTAATTTATCATGCATTTTTTGCATGGCCATAGAATAATTCTTACGGGGTCCCGCCCAACGAGCAGAATATAAACCAGGATCCCCATTCAATCCATTAAGGCAAAAACCGGAATCATCTGCCAATGCAATCATGTTTGAGGCATAACTGGCTTGTAAAGCTTTCAAACGGGCATTTTCATGAAAAGTTGTCCCTGTTTCTTCAGGTTCTGTCAGATTAAGTTCACCTGCCGAATGAATTCTTAATGAAAAATTGGAAAGTAATTGATGAATTTCCTTTACCTTGCCTGGATTATGGGTGGCGAGAACAAGTTCTGTATCAGGAATAATTTTAGGTGGAAGCGAAAACATTTAAATTCTTTCATCATTCAAAAATTAAATATGTTTAAATGAGAATTATCTCTGATTAAATTATAATGCCATAATAATTTGTTTAAAATTAGAATAAATATAAGGTTATGATTTAATGTACAATAAAATAATATCTCAAGATTTATTGCGACAATTATTTTTAATAATTAATGAATGATCTATGATAGGAAAAAAGAATGCAGTCAATTGATGCGGCTTTAGCGGGTAATTTTCAATTTGATCACCAAATCAAGATCAATCGAATGGGATTTGGTGCGATGCGTATTGTTGGTAAAGGTGTATGGGGGGAACCTGAAAATCGTAAGGAAGTTATTGCAACTTTATATCGTACGCTAGAATTGGGGATTAATTTTATCGACACGGCAGATAGCTATGGTCCTTTTATCAGCGAAGAATTAATTTGCGAAGCACTTTATCCTTATCCGAAAAATTTATTGATTGGCACAAAAGGGGGGCACACCCGGCATGGGCCGGATATTTGGCGACCCATTGGCAGTCCAGATTATTTACGTCAATGTGTTTTAATGAGTATGCGTCGTCTAAAACTGGATCAAATCCGTTTATGGCAATTGCATCGTGTGGGGGAAGATACTTTTCCGGAATTACAGTTTGAAGCTATCGCCAAAATGCAGCAGGAGGGATTAATCGGTCATATTGGGTTATCTGCCGTATCTGTAGGGATGATTAAACGTGCGTCAAAATTTTTCAAGGTTGCTTCCGTTCAGAACAAATATAATCTGGTTAATCGGGAATCAGAAGCCGTTGTTGATTTTTGTGATGAAAATAATATCGCTTTCATACCTTATGCACCTTTGGAACAGGGGGTGAAATTCACTGGTCCTGTTCTTGAAGAAATTATGAACAAAAAACACGCCTCAGCCCGTCAGATAGCGTTGGCCTGGCTATTAAAACGTTCAAAAATCATTGTTCCCATTCCCGGAACGGGTTCCGTTCAACATTTAGAGGAAAATACAGCAGCGGTGAATGTTAATTTGACGGATGATGAATGGACAAAACTTGATTTGGAGGGGAAAAAGATTTGGGATAAACAAAAAAAATCTGCAAAATTATATTTGTAAACCGAATAAAAGATCGACATATTCTTGGAATAACAACATAGTTGTTTTTTACTCATATTAAAAATGTTATATAAGAATAACTCCTAATAATCGAGTTTTCACAATTGATGTAGAGTTTTTTTTATGTCTTCGAAAAATTCTGATCCGTCTAATACTGGTAATAAATATAGTAATTCAATTATAAAACGCCCCAGATACCGTATATGGCGGATGTTGGTTGGAATACTTGCAGGCTTGTTCCTTTTTATTCTTGCGGGAGGTGGATTATTTGCCTGGATAAAATATGAGGGAGCCGTACAGGATTTGCCTACTGTTGAGGGGTTGAAAAATTATGCCCCGCCTGTTATGAGCCGGATATATGCCAATAATGATCGTGTCATGGCAGAATTGGCATCAGAGCGGAGATTATTTGTTCCCATTACCCTTATTCCGGATCGGGTCAAGAACGCTTTTATCTCGACAGAGGACAAGAATTTCTATTCTCATGGCGGGATAGACCCCTTGGCAATTGTACGTGCGGTTGTACAAGATATGTTTCGTAAAACGTCAGGTAAGCGTCTGGTGGGGGCCTCAACGATTACGCAACAGGTTGCGCGTAATATGTTGCTTAACAATAAGCGGAATTTGAATCGCAAGATTAAGGAAGCTATCTTGGCAATTCGAATTGAACAATCCCTGACCAAAGATCAAATTCTGGAAATTTATTTAAATGAAATTTATCTTGGTGATGGTGCCTACGGGGTTGCTGCGGCCGCACAAACTTATTTTCATAAAAATCTTGATCAGCTGACCGTGGCAGAAGCGGCCTATCTCGGTGGATTGCCGAAGTCTCCTTATAATTATGATCTTTATCATCATCCAAAAGCAGGGCTGGAACGTCGTAATTTCGTTTTGAGCCGTATGCTAGAAACTGGTGCAATCAGCAAAGAAGTCCTGAAACAGGCAATGGATGAACCTCTGCAAGTGACACAATCTGTTATAAGACGTGGACCTTTGGCAGGAACACAATGGTTTTCCGAGGCTGTAAGGCGTGATCTGATAGATCGCTATGGAATGGATAAAACAATGCAGGGTGGTTTGGAAGTTCATACGAGTTTGGATCTAAAAAATCAAAATCTAGCAACAAGGTTAATGCAGCAGGCATTAATGAAATATGATCGGCAACATGGTTGGCGAGGTGCAATAAATCATTTAAATATTGAAGATGGAAAAGAATGGAGTGATTTGCTAGCCAGACAAAAAAATCCTGCCGGTATATTGGATGCATGGCGTGTTGCCATTGTTTTGAATAGTAGTACGGGAAAAGTTGGATGGTTGGAGAATAAGAATGAGAAATTGGCTTTATTGGAAAATAAGGATGTAAGTTGGACAAAGCGTTCTCCCCATCCATTAAAAATGGGCGATGTTGTTTTAATTGAGCCTTTGGCTGATAATGGTAAAGTCGCCTTGCGTCAGGTTCCTCTGATAGAAGGTGCGTTAATTTCTGTTGATGTTCAGACAGGCCGCGTTTTATCCATGTTTGGTGGATGGTCATTTGCTGAGTCACAGTTTAATCGAGCAACACAAGCTCAACGACAACCAGGCTCTTCTTTCAAACCCATAGCTTATCTGGCGGGGATGGAACAAAATATTCCGCCATCTCAGATTTTTATGGATTCCCCTTTTTCAGCAGGTAGCTGGCATCCAAACAATTATGAAAAAACATTCTGGGGACCAACAGCGTTACATAATGGCTTACGTTATTCAAGGAATTTGGTCACCATTCGTTTGGCCGCTCAAGTCGGGATGAATGCTATTTCAAATTTGGCAATTGCATTAGGTGAAGTAGATTCAATGCCTAAGGTTTTACCTGCCGTTTTGGGTGCTGTGGAGACAACGGTTTTCCGTCATGCTGGTGCCTATGCAAGTATTGCGGCAGAGGGGTTGTTAACAAAACCAACCTTAATTGACTATATTCAGGATCGGAATGGAAAGGTAATCTGGCATTCAGATGTCTTGAAGTTGGAACATTCGGAAGATCCAGATAGGCTTCCCCTTATTATTGATCATCGTAAACGTGTTGCATCAGCTCAAAGTTCCTATCAAATTATAACCATGATGGAAGACGTGATGAAACGTGGAACCGGTATGTCGGCAGCGCGTGGCATAGATCGTCCACTTGCCGGCAAGACAGGAACCAGTCAGGATTTTAATGATGCGTGGTTTGCAGGATTTTCACCGGATGTCGTGACAGTAGTATGGTTTGGGTTTGATCAGCCAAAAACATTGGGAAAAGGTATGTCTGGCGCTGTTGTTGCCGCGCCAGTTTGGAATGAATTCATGAAAAACATCCTGGCTAATCGTCCCAAACTTGATTTTGCAAAACCAGAAGGTGTTTTTCTAGCAAGTTATGATACGAGTAAAGGAAGTGTAACCGATGCTTTCAAGGAAGGACAAACCCCGGGAATTAGCATCAATTTGAATAAGGGGGCAGCAACGGGTGAGTTGACAGCCCAGGATACAGGAGCTGAAAATATACCTGATTCTGAAGAGTCCATGGATAGTAATGAGGGGATTGTATCTCCATCTAATGAAGGAAGTGAAAAAAAGATTGGTGAAAAAACAGGTCAATCTTCATCTTCAGGTGAAGGGGAAGATATAGGTATGGGTGGATTATATTAAGGTTGACCTTGTATTTTTATTAAAATCTTGTTAATTGGATTAATAATTAATTGCATTTAAGGTAAATAAAGGAAACGAGTATGTCTGCGGAGAGTGATACACTCCAACAAACAATAGAGCAGTCTTTAGAACTGCTGAGGAGGCATCTTTGACTGGGATACAGCTAAAGATCGTCTAGCCGAGTTAAATAACCGCATTGAAGATCCCAATCTATGGGATGATGCGGAAAATGCGCAAAAGATTATGCAGGAAAGAACAGGGCTTGCCAATCAAATTGAGCGGGTTGAACGGTTGGAGCAGGATTGCAAGGAAAATCTTGACCTAATTGCGTTGGCTGAACAGGACAATGACATGGAAATTGTTCAGGATGCCTTGCAACAATTGCAATCAATGGAAAAAGAAGTTAAACGTCTTGAATTGGAAAGTTTACTTTCTGGTGAAGCCGATCGGAATGACTGTTATCTGGAAGTGAATTCCGGGGCAGGAGGCACGGAAGCGCAGGATTGGGCTGAGATGATGTTAAGAATGTATACACGTTGGGCCGAACAACATGGTTATAAGGTAACCATGTTGGAAAGTACTGAAGGGGAACAGGCGGGTATAAAATCGGCAACATTGCAAATAAGCGGGATAAATGCCTATGGGTGGCTGAAAACTGAAGCGGGAGTTCATCGCTTGGTTCGTATTTCGCCTTTTGATTCAGCTAAAAGACGTCATACATCTTTTGCCTCTGTTTGGGTTTATCCAGTTATAGATGATTCAATTGATATTGAAGTAAATGAATCAGATTTGAAAATCGATACGTATCGTGCATCGGGTGCTGGTGGACAGCATATCAATAAAACGGAATCAGCCATAAGAATTACCCATGTTCCAACAGGAATTATTGTCGCTTGTCAAACGGATCGATCACAACATCGTAATCGGGCAACAGCAATGGAAATGTTGAAGGCCCGTCTATATGAATTGGAATTAAAAAAACGCGAGGAAGAGGCGGCACAGACAGAAGCCAATAAAACTGATATAGGTTGGGGTCATCAAATCCGTTCTTATGTTTTGGCACCCTATCAATTGGTGAAAGATTTGCGAACGGATGTGGAAAAAACCAATCCAGATGCTGTTCTGGACGGTGATCTGGATGATTTCATGGCAGCGGCACTGGCTTTAAGGGTGGGGGCAACACGTTCAGAAGCAAGTGCGAAAGCAACATGATAAAAAGGCTTTGTTAAAAACTTTGACTAATAATGATTTATCAGTGGATAAGTATTGAAGATGAGTAATTTCACAGGAAATGGAAAGTGATTCATGGTTAATCTTAATCAACGTCATCCTATTGAATCTATTGGTATTTTAATTCTTGTTATTTTGTTTCATATTTTTGGAATTCTTGGATTATTGTTTCTGATGCATTCCAATAAAAAAGAAGATATGCCTGCTCCATTAGAAATAAGGGTTGTAGATGTATCTTCCGCCGCATCCTCAGCTTCCGCACAGGTTTCACAACCACCTGCACCGGAAATGATTGTTCCACCTCCACCAGAGATTGAGCCCCCCCCAATCAATACAGAAGCCCCTGTACAACCTAAACCGCCGAAAATTGTAAAAAAACAAGTCAAAAAAAGGGAACCGGCTGCCCAACCTGCAAAAAGCTCGGCATCCGATAGTCAAAATCAAGGGAATATGAATGGTACATCTGGTGAGGGGATGTCGAATACTCCAAATGATGGTCCTCCTGACAGAAGTGCTGGCAGCCGTGCACTTAATGGTGTTAAAATGAATTATCCTCCTGATATGGAAGCGGCGGGTAAGGAAGGTCGGGTTATACTATCCTGTGATATTGAAGCGGATGGTCATACCAATAATTGTAATGTAATTGAAGCCAAGGGAGGAAATTCGTTTAAAGAAGAGGCTCTACGTTATGTGGCTTCTGCCCGTTATCGTCCAGCCACACGCAACGGTATGCCAGTAAAAGAGAAAAACCATCGTCTTACAATCAGTTTTAAATTAGGTGCTGGATAAATGGTTCATTTATTTTGGATTGGATATGTCAAGCAATCACCTTAAATGCAAATAAAGATAAAATTTCTTTAAATTTAGTTACGATAATGTCGAAAAATATGAATAAGTTTACCAAACAATATATTGGGCAGACCAACATTGATAATCTGTGCTTTCATGATATAAATTTTTATGACAAAAATTTTAGGGATGGTTTAGTTGACGCTTTAAATATTTGTAAAAATATATTTAAGGAACATGATCGTCACGTTATTGGGTTATCAAAAATCAATCCCAGAGCGTCACCAATTCGATAACAGATATGGTATATAGGTTTGAAATGAACCTAGAATCAATTATAAGTTGATGGTTATTCATATCAATATAAAAATAAATAACAATGAATATGTTTATGTTGTCTGAGGTTGTTTAAAGAAATTACTGCCCAGTAAAATTAACGAAGGAATGTGTTAAATATGGATAAAAATAAAAGTTTATTTCGATTGATTCGTTTTAAATTCACTGTGATTGCCGCATTTTCTGGAATGCTTTGCCTGTCAGGTATAAACAATGGTTTTGCACAGCAGCCTCAGCAAAATATACCAACATCAACTGCACATGATAACTCCGCTTCTCAACCAATGCAAAATTCAGCGGGTAGCAACGTAAATCCAGTCGTTTCTTCGACCATAGACAACCCAGTAAAACCGGAAGCTGTTCCTCAATCATCAGAAAATCCATATGGTTTAAAAGCTTTGTGGAAAGCGGGTGATATTGTTTCAAGGATAACATTGCTTGTGTTGGCAATAATGTCAGTAGGGAGCTGGTATGTAATCGTTGCAAAAATTGTTGTCCAAAATCGTGTGACGCGTGCTGGAAAAGAAGTGCGTGAAAAACAGTTCTGGCAACAAAACACTTTAAAAAAGGGTACGGAGAGTTTAGGTAGTAACTCTTCCTATCGATATATTTCTGAAAATGGTATTGATGCATTGATGCATTATGAAGGCTCCTTGCAGGAAACGATTGATTTATACAGCTGGGTGTCCATGGCCTTACATAGAGCGCTTGACAAGATACAGGGACAATTGCAAGGCGGTCTGGCTTTTTTGGGAACGGTTGGATCCACTGCCCCTTTTGTAGGATTGTTCGGAACAGTCTGGGGTATTCATCATGCCTTGACCGCCATTAGTATCGCTGGACAGGCTACATTGGATAAGGTTGCCGGTCCTGTAGGCGAGGCTTTAATTATGACAGCAATTGGTTTGGCTACGGCTGTTCCAGCTGTTCTGGGATATAATTTCCTGGTTCGTCGCAATAAAGTGATTATGGATCAAACTCGCAATTTTGCTGCAGATGTTCAAACAGTCTTACTTGGGGGAAACCTGAATAATAAAAAAGTGATCCCCGAGCAAGGAAAGAGAGGCTCATGAGCTTTAATTTGAATGGTAATCGTGGTGTAGGGGATTTTATCAGCGCGGAAGGGGATAATGATGAGGTGGTATCCGAAATCAATACAACCCCCTTGGTTGATATCATGCTTGTACTACTGATTATCTTTTTAATCACTATTCCTGTTGCCACACACGCTGTAAAGGTTGATATTCCAGAACGTAACAGTCATTTAACTCAAACCAAGGTAGGAAATATAGCCCTTGTCATTAAGGCGGATGGTCAGGTATTTTGGAATGAACAGCTATTACCTGATGAGAATGCATTAAAGGCAAAATTGGCTTCGGTAGCATCTTTACATCCTCAGCCCCAAATTCAAGTTTGGGGAGACATACAGGCAAAATTTGAGAAAGTTGGTCAGGTTATCCAGGATTGTCAGCAAGCCGGGATCAGTCGGGTTGATTTTATTACGAAACCCATTAGGAAATAGTAATACGGTATAGGGTTAAGCCAGATTATATGATTGAAAAGGATATAGTATAATGCGTTCATTACGTTCTGGACATGCTCGCAGAATCATGATTCAGCAAGGTGAAAAGGAAGAAGAGGTCATGGTAAATATTAACACGACCCCCTTGATTGATGTAATGCTGGTTTTATTGGTAATGTTGATCATAACTATTCCCCTACAGACGCAATCCGTACAATTGGCCTTGGGAAGAGCAGTTCCAGTAAATGAAACAGAACTTCCAAAAACGGTGACAATCGGTATTGATTTTGATAATAGTTTGTCGATTGATGATACTGCTATTTCCAATGAGGATGCGTTACTTGATTGTTTTCGTGAAATAGCTGCTAACTCTGACCAGCCAGTTGTTGTCGTAAAGCCCAATCGATTGGCCAATTATAAAAATGTTGCCATTGTTTTGGCTGATGCCCAACGGTTAGGAATAAAAAAGATAACAATTGCCAATCAACAGTAATGGATGAGGATAGATCGGGATATTAAACTATGAAACCTGTTTCTTTATTGCGAAATTTATGGATGGTGGCTTTATTGGGAACTGCTGGAGGTTTATATTCAGTTTCTATTGAATCCAAAGAAGTAGTAAGCCAAAAAATGGCTGCTCCTTTAAAAAACATAGAACATCTTATGAAACAGGGAAAGATTGTCCAGGCCAATGCTGCGCTTAAGGAAGTTCAGACAATTCCAAATCCTTCCACCTATGAAAAAAATATTATTGAACATTTGCGGATTGCTTTGGCAATCAAGCAGAATAATCTTGATGCAGCCTTTACCGGATATGATGAATTGATTAATTCCACACGTACGTCTGCATCCGAAAAAATTCAAATAAGAATGGCGCAGGCCAGCCTTGCCTATCGAGCTCGACAATATGTGAAGGCAATAGAATATATTAAACAGTATTTTTTGGTTGGTGGTACCAACACACACATGAAAACATTGCTGATCCAGTCATATTTTCTCAACAATAACTATAAGGAAGCAATGACAGCTCAGCAAAAACAAATAGATGAAGAAATAAAAAATGGTCAGGTACCAGCTGAATCCCAGTGGCAAATTATGGCTAATTGCCAAGAAAAACTTGGAGATCAGGATGGTTTGCGACATAGTTACACGCAATTGGCTATGCATTATCCCAAAGCCGAATATTGGGGGCATATTATGGCGGCACTATCATCCAGCCGTGATTTATCACCCTCTGTCAAACTTGAAATACTCAATTTGCGTTTTAACATGAATTTAATGAGGACCAGTGAAGAATATATGGAAATGGCGGAAGTGGCAATGCAAGCCAATATGCCGCATTTCGCATTGAAAATCCTTGCGGCTGGTTATGACAAGGGAGTATTGGGTACGGATCATAACTCGACACGTGTTATGAGACTTAGGAAATTTATTCAGGATAAAATTAACGAGAATAAATCAGCGTTACCTGCAAAATTGGAAGCTTTCGAAAAGGCACCAAATGGTGATGATATGTTGATGCTTGGATATGATCAGGTTATGGACGGTAAAGGTCAGTCAGGTCTACTATTGATGAAGGAAGCACTGAAAAAAACATTGAAAGATTCTAATGAGGCGTTGCTTCATTATGCTATGGCACAACTACAAGTTAACCAGAAAAATCAATCAATTCAAAATCTAAAATCTATCCAAGCACAGGGAGTTATAAAAGAAATTGCTGATTTATGGCTGATTAAATTACAGACAAAATCCTAAATCTTGAAATAGGATATATTGAAATACTAAGTAATTAATAATAATATGCTTTTTCGTGAAGAGGATAGTTTGCGATATTTTTAACAATTGTTTATTTATTTGTCTATTTTGATAAATCCACTTAAAAGGCATATTTCTTGATAGGTTTTTATTTGGGTAAAACCTGTTTATTTAAGGTGGAGGGATTAAGGAACTGGGAATGCTTATTCATACGGAAGAAACACCAAACAATCATGCATTGAAATTCATTTTGGGTAAACCGATCCTTGATTCGAACCAGACAATTGATTTTACGAATAAAGAGGCTGCAAATATGTCGCCACTCGCATTGAGCCTGTTTGATGTTGAGGGAGTGAAACGTGTTTTTTTTGGTCACAATTTTATTGTTGTAACCAAAGATGAGAAAGTTTCTTGGTATGGGCTGAAATCAGCGTTAAGTGCTATCATCATGGATTTTCTCTTGATGAAAAGACCCGTTCTCGATAAAACTTCAAAAGTCAATGTGATCGAGATGGAAGTTGCACCTGAGGATCAAGCGGTTGTTGAGCAAATAAAATGGATATTAGATACGGAAATTCGTCCCTCTGTAGCCAAAGATGGTGGCGATATCATATTTTACGGTTATAAGGATGGATGTGTTTATTTAAGAATGCAGGGATCCTGTCAGGGGTGTCCCTCTTCAGCAATGACTTTGAAACATGGGGTGGAAGTGATCCTGCAGCGATATCTTTCTGAGGTTATTACTGTGGAGCAAGTAAGAATTTAATTTTATTTGCTAAAGAAAATATTAAAGAGATCTACGTCTCGAATCAATTCGGATGAATGAATTGGAAAAAGAAATGGATGAAAAATCTTCCTTGCCTATGGAATGTCTGGATCGTCTTTTTAATTTGGCACGGACTCCCAGGTCTTGGTTAAATAGGGATGTGGAATCTTCCGTCTTGTATCAGCTTTATGATTTGGTAAAAATGGGTCCAACTTCTGCAAATTGCCAGCCGGCTCGGTTTACTTTTCTTAGTCATCCAGTAAGTAAGGAAAAATTGAGACCCGCCCTTACAGACGGGAATATTGATCTGGCACTATCCGCTCCTGTTATTGTTATTGTAGCATATGATCCAATATTTTATGAAAAATTACCGATTTTATATCCAACGGTTGAATTGAGATCATGGTATGCGGGAGACATGCCATTTGCTGAAGAGACGGCTTTGCGCAATTCTACTTTGCAGGGAGGATATATGATTGTTGCAGCTCGCTCATTGGGGCTTGATGTTGCTCCCCTATCGGGTTTTGACAATACAATGGTGGATCGACTGTTTTTTGAAGAGCAGGGTTGGCATTCCAATTTTTTGATATGTTTGGGATATGGAAATAAAGAAAATATTGGGGAACGAAATGAAAGGCTTGCGTTTGAGGAAGCCTGCTTAATGTTGTAAATCTATGAAAAACGATAAAACAATTTTAGTCATTAATGGTGCCTCTGCATCTGAGCAGGCACCTAATTTTATTTCTGTTGTTGTTAAGGATCAAATATATAGGTTGGAATGTGAAAAAAAATCCTTTGAACGAGGTGCCCCAGAAAGATTTCCAATCTATTTCAATGAATTTGTACGGAATGGTTATTTAGTCGCTAATAAGATTGATCTTATTTCTATTATTATTGGACCTGGATCTTTTACAGGATTGAGGGCTTCCATTGCATTCTCATTGGGATTGCAAACAGGGTTACATTGTCCGGTTGTCCCTTTACGCCGTGGTGAGGCAATTTTTCCATATATCGAAAAAGACTATTCTGATAAATTAGTTTGGCATATGACCCTGGCCCGAAGAAATAGGGTATTTATTGAAACCAATCAAAAATCTGAAATAAAAGCTTTCGATTTTGTTGATATACCATGGCCGGAAGAAGAAGTTATTTTGTCAGGTGAAGCGTTTCCAATTATAGAACCTCTTATTCCAACAAAAGTCAATTGGCGCAAATCCTCTATAAATGAGGCGGATGCAGTTATGATGGCCAAGATTGCGGATCATTATGATCAGGTTGATAAAGTTACGAATAAACTCTATCCTTTATATATAGATCCTCCCAAAGCGAGTTTACCTGCTGGTGGACTGCGAAAAGCACCAAAATAAAAATGCCGAGAGAATGAAGTGATGCCGATACAATTTATTACAGAGGGAAATGGTTTAGAATATCCATTGGCATTATTACATCAATCCGCTTTTCCAGAACATGAATATTGGAAACCTGAAGATTTCAAAACACTGATGGCTTTACCTACACATTCTGCATGTGTCTATATGGATAAAGAAAATGTAATGCTGGGTTTTCTATTTTACTCCAAAATTATTGATGAAGCGGAAATAGTTACTTTTGCTGTTTCCCCCCCCTTTCAGGGAAGAGGGATAGGCAAGGCCATTCTTGAGCAATTTATAAAAAAAATGAAAATGGAAAACATCAAATCAGTTTTTTTAGAAGTTGCTGAAGATAATAAAAAGGCATATCAGCTTTATTGTAATTATAATTTTGAAGTTCAAACAAAAAGGGTTGATTATTATGGTAAAAATAAGAATGCTTATCTTATGCTGAAGTCTTTGTCCTAGAACGACTCTTGGTAAATAGAGAAATATATCTTTTTTAATGATTTGAATTAAGTTATAAATAGTTTGAAGAAAGCTATCTTTTGAAGTTATAATTTTTGTTGAAAATTGACTTGGCAATTGTCCGTATTCCAGTTAGGGCGCATATAGGCTTCTTTGTAATAATTGAATGAATTGTATGACACGTGAAAAAATGAATAATTTATCTCATATAGAACGGTTATGTATTAAGAAAGGTCTGAAAATGACCGGGCAGCGACGTGTTATTGCCCATGTTCTTTCGCATGCCCATGATCATCCCGATGTTGAAGAGTTATATCGACGGGCCTCAAAATTGGATAATAATATCTCTGTAGCCACGGTCTATCGTACTGTTCGTTTGTTGGAAGAAAAGGGTATTCTGGAAAAACATGATTTTGGTGGGGGACGTGCCCGTTATGAAGTGACTGAACAGGGAACGCATTATCATTTAATCGATGTTGATACTGGAAAAGTGATTGAATTTGAAGATCCTGAGCATATCAAGATGATCGAGATCATGGCGAAAAAATTAGGGTTCGAACTGGTTCAGCATCGGTTGGAACTGTTTGGGCGCCGTATTAAGACAGAACAAGATTCGTAATTTTTACAAGATATATATAAATTATTTTGGTTTATGATTTATATAGAAAGAAAATATGCATAGGGAAAAGAGAAGCGGTTCTTTATCAACTTTAGAATTGAGAAGAGATAAATTTGTTGAATTACGTTCAGGTAGCCTAGGAGTCAGGTTGGCCGAGACAGAATCGGAAAAGGATGCAGCCCGAGCTTTACGTTATCGAGTGTTTTATGAAGAGATGGGAGCGATTCCTAACGAAAATATTCGTAATCTTAAAAGAGATTTTGATGAATATGATGAATTTTCAGATTATTTACTGGTAATTGACTATAATAAAATATCTGATCATGAGCGGGTCGTGGGAACCTATCGATTAATTCGAAAGGAAAATGCCGACAAGGCGGGTGGTTTTTACAGTCGTGCAGAATATGATCTTTCCGTATTACAGGAATATCCTGGCAATCTTTTGGAGGTCGGTCGCTCTTGTGTCCATCCGCAATATCGTAATCGATCCGCAATGCAGTTATTGTGGGAGGGAATTGCTGCCTATATTTTTTATTATCGAATAGATATCTTATTTGGTTGTGCCAGTTTCCCGGGAACAGACCCCGATCAATATGCCGAAATCTTAACCTATCTTTATCAAACTCAATTGGCACCCCCAGCTTTGTTAGTCAAGGCTTTGCCAGAGCGTCGTGTGGAAATGTTGCGTGTCGATCCGCATCATTTGGATCATTTTCGTTGCCGATTGGAACTTCCTCCTTTAATTAAGGGTTATTTAAGACTGGGAGGATATGTTGGGGATGGTGCTGTTATCGATCAGCAATTTAATACCATGGATGTTGCAATAATTCTTAAAACTGAACTCATTGCAGATAAATACTATCGTCATTATGAACGACGTTTGAGAGACGCATTGGAATTTTGAATTATTCATGAAGTTTGAAAATTTATAAACTATTTTATAAAGTTATTTCATACATTAAGAAAATGGATTTTCATTTGTATAAATGGCATGACTTAAAAGGATGGCAAGGGGCATTGTATCTCACAGGTTTGGGAGGAATATCTGCCTTGGCTTTTCCACCCACCTATTTTATATTTATTTTATTTTTTTCATTTCCGTTACTTCTGCATTCAATTGATCATTCCAAAAATTGGAAATGTGCCCTGATGAAAGGGTACTGGTTTGGTTTTGGTTTGCATACAATCGGATTATCGTGGCTTGTAAATGCTATACTGATACGGGCACAGGACTTTTGGTGGCTTGTTCCAATTGTATCTCCATTATGTGCGATATTACTTGCATTATGGACGGGTTTGCCTACGCTTTTCTATTATTGGATAAAACCTTCAAAAAAATTAAAAATTTTTGTTTTCGCTGGTTTATGGACCGTTTGTGATATGTCCAGAGCGGTGATGTTGCCGCCTAATTGGTGGAATCCTGTTTTGACAGGTTTCCCATGGAATCCTTTGGCCAGTACCTGGGAGATCCCTGGCAGGATAGGGGATATTTTTATCCAGACCGCTTCCCTTATTGGAGTGGATGGATTGACATTGATAACGGTTATTCTCGTCTTGCTTCCATTATATGGAAAAAAAGGATGGATGATTATCGCTGGAACTATTTGTGGTTTGGCTTTATTTGGTTCTTACCGTTTGGTAGAAAAACCGCCTATTACAGATAATAATACACCCATTGTTGCCTTAATTCAGGGAAATATAGCTGAAGATGACAAGATAGCGAATACAGATCCTCGCCGAATTTTCCAGAAATACATGCAACTTACTTCGGATGCGGTTGTTCAGGCGGTAACCTTGCGTCAAGAATTGGGGCAGTTTGAAAGACCTATCATTTATGCCTGGCCTGAAAGCTCTTTTCCGGGAAGTATTCAATATGATGACGCAGCCAGAAAAGTTATGATGCAAAATAATCCAGATGCCTCTTTCGGTATTATAGGGGCCATCACCCAGCAAGAACCAAATATTCTTTACAATAGTTTGGTAGTTTTAAGGCAACCGGATGGAGCGATTGATCATGTATATAATAAAGTGAAATTGGTACCTTTTGGTGAATCCCAACCTTGGTATATTCCATTTCATGTTGTACCTGGACAGGTTTTAACACCAGGTGAGGGAAATGTCACATTGAATTTATCAAGAGTAAGTTCTTTTGCACCATTAATATGTTATGAAGTTATTTTTTCGGGACAGATTCTTGATTATAAAAATAGACCAAAATGGATATTGAATTTAACAAATGATGCGTGGTATGGAAATTCTGCCGGTCCTAGACAACATCTTGCTGCGGCAAGATTGCGTGCCGTGGAGGAAGGAATTCCAATTGTGCGTGTAGCAAATACGGGAATATCAGCAGTTTATGATTCTTATGGAAGAAAAATAAGCCAGATTGACTGGGGCGTCAAAGGAGTAAGGGCGGTTGCGTTACCAGGAGCTTTGTCCTTTACGTTGTTTTCGTTGGGACATCGTTTTATTCCTTTTTGTTTGTCACTTATTTGTATTTTTACAGGAGTAGCAGGCAAATTCCTCTCGAGGGGGGAAATAATTAACTAAAGGGCTAAAGAACAAGGTTGTATAGATGGAGAATATTCGTTTAAAGTTGAATTGGTTTAAATTCAACGTTTTTTTACCAAATATACAATCTTTTAAATGGTTATACGCTCCTAAAAAAGAAGCCATTTTTTTCTCATTGCGAACAATCATTGCCTCTTTTCTTGCTTTGGCAATTTCCTTATGGATGGAAATGGACAGCCCCAAATGGGCTGTTATGACAGTATGGATTATTTCTCAAACCTCTCGGGGAGAGACGATAACCAAATCAAAATGGCGTATTGTGGGAACCATAGTCGGAGTTGTTGTTTCGGTTTTGATTGTTGCCGCATTCCCTCAGCAACCATTTTTATTTGAAATATGTCTGGCTTGCTGGATAGGGGGCTGCTGTTTTTTTGCAAGCCTAATCCGTAGCTCCAGTTCCTATAGCGTTGTATTGGCAGGATATACCTGTACAATTATCGCTTTTACAGCAAGTTCTGATCCTGAAAATGTGTTTATGCTGGCAATGTCCAGGGGCACTTATATCATTTTAGCTGTATTGTGTCAGGATTTAGTTGAACGTATTTTTGCTTATAACCAGGAGAAACAGGCTCGATCTAATATTGAGAAGAATATGTTAATGGCCATAACAGGAGCCCTTAATGTTATCAAGGATGTTTTTAATGGTGATTATCAGGCTGTCTACCGGGTAAGGGAAACCTTTTCTGCTATTGCTGCAACAAGAAATACCCTAGAATTCAGAAAAGCTGAAATGACTGGTAACGATCATATGATTGACCATGTTCATGCCACTTTGTTTTCTGTAGTCATTGTTTTGACTAGATTGATGAATCTAGTGCTTTACATGCGGGAATTCAAAGAGGCAGGAAATGACTTCCATAGTATTTTTTCGCAAGTTCATACTTATGTTCAATCTCTGATTCAATTTATAAATAAGAATATGGATTTTAGAGCGCATATGCAAAAGCTTGCCGATCTTCGTTGGGAATGTCGACAGATTATTGCCAATCATATTTTTCATGATACGGCTTTAAACTATTCAGATCGTGAATCTATTGAAAAACAGTCTTTTCTACATCAAAGAATTTTATATCGGGCTTTAAGTGAATTATTGGGCGAGTTGGAAGTGGTTTTAAGGGAATACAGAATGGTTCACAATCCTCCCCTGCATGACCGTTTTACATTTAGAATGCCTCCACTGCTTAATTTCAGATTGGCCTGGTCGAATGGATTGCGTGTTTTTTTGGTGGTGATTTTGTGTTGTCTGATTTGGGAAGTTACTGCCTGGCCTAATTTTACAAATGCTCTTGGATTTTCCTGTATGATTTGTGGCCGCCTATGCCTTTTTGAAAATAGTTATAAATTTTCATTGGATTTTCTAAAAGGCACAGTTTTGGCCATGATTGTCAGTGGTATTATGAATGTTACTTTAATTGCGTCAGCAAATACGATTGAGTTGCTCTGTATCGCTTTTTTCATTCCAGCTTTTATCGGGGGATTGGCGATTTATAATTTGCCAACCCGTGGTATAGGGATGAGTTTCACAATCTTTTTATCATTGATGCTGGTTGTTGATAATCAGGATAAAATGAACGAACTGACTTTTTTCAATACGGCTTTTGCCACTGTGGCAGTGGCAGCGATTGCTATTTTTTCATTCCGATATATCGCACCATATTCACCAATTCAGGTGCGAAAATCAATTCGTCAAAGAATGATAAAAGATATTCATACCCTGCCAGTATTATTGACCATTCCTCCGGCAAGAAAATGGCTTGCGGTAACGACGGACTGGTTTGTTTCATTGATGAGGCAGTTTGACCCCGCTAAGGAGCTAACACTGATTAGACGGTATAATCAAGGTGCATTGGCGGTAATGGTTATCGGGATTAATATTATTGAAATGAGAAAAATGATCATTCATGACATTTTACCTGAGGATGTCAAAAATCAATTGCGTGTTGTTATTAGAAGAATAAGTCATTTTAAAGGAGGGCATCATGTCAGGACTGTCTTGATCATTAAAAGTGCTATTCGACGTTTACAGTACAGGGAAAGTCATGAAAAGAACCTTGCACAAAGACTTGAAATCGGTACGGCAATTGCATGTTTAATACCAATACATTATGCATTGGAAAAAAATCTTACATTTTTCAATTTATCATACAGTGATAATTAATGTGCCCCTGTTATGATTAATAATTTTAATTATTGAATAGAATAAATAAAATTATTTGAATGGTATAATTTATGTTTATTGTTTCCAATCTTTTATTTTTAATGATTATTACCGTAATTTTACTGTTTTACAGTTATGTTGTCGGATATCCATTTGCCAGAAAAGTAAATAAATACGGATCTTTTGAATTATCTTTCCCTTTGGGTATCGCTATTTTGGGAATAACTGCATTATGGATCAATAATTTATTTAATATTGGAACATTTCAGGCCGCTATAATATTTTTATTTCCTCTGGGTCTGACGTTTTGGATCAATAAACCGAGTATTGAGTGTTATAAAAAAGGTTTTTCCGACAAACCGATTATTATTTTACCTCTGATTTTGTCATTTATAGCAGTATCAGGTGTTTTTATCAAAATAAATGGATCTGATGTTGGGATTTCTACACCCTTATTTGACCATATTAAAATAGCCTTGGTTAATTCAATTGTTAGGGATGGCTTCCCTATAATAAATCCTTTCTGTATTGATCCATCTGCAGGGGAATTGTTTCATTATTATTATCTTTTTTATTTATTGTCAGCAAATATTGTTGTATTTTTCCATTGTTCAGGTTTAAATGCCGATATTATTCTTGCTTTTATTTCTGCATTTATTTCTATATTTACTTGTTTCTATTTATTAAGTAAATTATTTTCGAAATCTATTAATAAAAAAAAAGGCCAATACTTATTTTGTTTCTTTTTATTTTCTGGTTCGATTGTTCCTTTTGTCGATTTATTGACTGGTTATAAACTTTTTAAAATTCTATCAAATGTTCATCCCCTAGAATCATGGATTGTTCAAGCCGCTTGGGTGCCACAACATCTCTTGGCTGCATCATGTTCAGTTTTGGCCTTATTTTTAATTGGCGCAAGAAATTTAAATAATAAAATAATTTTATTTTCAATTATTATTTTGGTTGGTGCCGGATTCAGCTTTTCGGTATGGGTTGGGGGGCTTACATTTGCCGTAACATCATTAATGATTTTTGTTGAACAAATAGTTGGGAAAAAAAATAAAAAAAATGTGTTAATTAACTGGTTATGGCTGGTTCTGGGGTCTTTTATAATCATTTTACCGATTATGTATAATGTCATTACCGTCCCTGTAAGGGAATCCGGTTTTCCAATACGTATATTTATATATAATTCATCAGTTTATAAACAGTTTATAGATTTTATTTTCTTTTTCACTGGGGCAATGATTTTATGGTTTCCGGTAATAATAATTGGATTATATTGTTTGATATTTGAGATTTTATTAAAAAGAATAAAGATTGATCCATCTTTTAGGGTAATATTATTTATCTGTTTAGGGTCAATTTTTGTTTCTTTATTCATTCACAGTAGTATATATAATGACGATTTGGGTTGGCGTGCAATTTTATTATTTGTTTTGACAGGAACAACGATTGTCACTTTTTATGTCAATGAATATTGTTCCAGTTTCAAAAAAGCAATTTTTATATTTATTGCTCTAATTGGTATTATTGAACCATTAAATTTCAGTAAAATGTTGATATTCGGTGCGGATTATTATAGACCCAGACCAAGTTTAAAAGAATTAAACAAAATAACTCACCAAACCCATAAACAGGATAGATTACTAATTAATATTCATCAAAACGAGACTTTTGAACCATGGGGGGGCAATCTATTGCCACCTGTAATGGTTAACAGAAAATTTTGTTTTCAAAATATTAGCTATGTCAAAACTTTTGGGCCTAACTGGGGTGACAAGGTTGAATTGATGGATCATGCGATCAGACAGTTTTATAACGGTAAGGCCAATGATAAGGATCTGGCCTTGATTAAACAGTTTCAGTGTAATGCAATAATTGTTACACGTTATGATCCGGTTTGGAGCTATATGCCTTATACAGATTTAACCAGTGTTTATTCTGATAAAAATTTGAGAATTTATAATTTTAATCGGTGAGGGAATATTTTTAAAGTTAAATCATGATGTATTTTTCCTATCATAACAAAGTCAAGTAAATGTTATCATTGGCGTTTATGAATATTTAATTGATGCTATTTGTCCTGATCTCTGATATATCCCTTTTCTAAAGCTGTATATTGAAGATCAGGCATTCAGATGCGTCTTAGCGATTTTACATTACCGTCATTTAGCTGGTTATTTGCCCCACAAAAAACAGCCTTGATATTTGCGCTTAGAACCATCATTGCCTCTTATATTGTATTGGTCATTGCCCTATGGATGGAATTGGATAGTCCGCGTTGGGCAATTATGGCTGTATGGATTGTAGCCCAGAATTCATCCCGTGGGGAAATTCTTTCAAAAGCTTATTGGATCATTACCGGAAATGTCATTGGTATTATCATGGCATTGGTTATTGCGGGCTGTTTTCCACAACAGCCTTTTATTTTTGAAATTTCAGTTGCCATTTGGGTATCATTTTGTTGCTGGATTGGCAGTTGCACAAGAAATTTCAGGGCTCTGGGTATGGTGATGGCAGGATATAGTTGTGCCATTGTTTTATATGGTGCCGTTGATAATTTAAATAATGTTTTCATGCTCGCAATGGCAAGGGGAAGTTATTTTATTTTGGGCATACTCGCAGAAAATTTTACCGCTCGCCTATTTGATCTCAATTTGCATCATCAGGCCCATAGAAAATTGACAGAGGATTTACAATTGTCAATTGAAGAGGCTGTTAAATCCGTTATTAATATGATGAATGGAGATGATTGGGCGGTTCAACGATCAGATCAATTTTTGGCATCCGTTATTTCATTAAATAATAATATTGAGTTTCGTGAAAAGGAGATGCAGGGTACAGGTCATACAGGGGATCATGCCAGGGCTGTACTATCTTCAGTTTTGAGTTTGATTATCAAAGCTTCGGGTTTATCCATTTTAATGAAACAGACAGAAGGGAAAAATTTACAATTTTCAAGCATTTTACCCCTTACACAAATCTATTTGCAGGAACTGCTAAATCATCTTAAGTCGGGTGTTTCCATTGAAGCATCCTTAAAAGCTTTGAATTCACTAAGATGGGAATGCCGACAACGTATTGCTGATAGTTTTTACCGTGTATTAAAAGAAAAAAAAATTTCGGATGATGAATATGCAGAAAAAACTTTAAATGATCGTATATTATATCAAGGTTTACGTGAAATTTTGGCAGAATTAGAAGTTACTCTGAAAGAATTTGCTAAAAGTCGAGATATGACCTTGAAAGACCATTTTCGTTTTATTGTCAAAAATAGTTATGATTTCAAAAGGGCTTGGAGAAATGCGATCAGGGCTTTTGTGGCAATAACATTTGGTTGTATTGCCTGGGAAATTACTGGTTGGAGCTACGGTCCGCTTTTTCTTGCATTTTTATGTATGGGATGTGCACGGTTCTGTATATTTGAGAATGCTTCGCTTGCCTGTAAGGGTTGGTTCAAGGGGGCGTGTTGGGCTATATTTGGCGGATTTATTTATAATTTTCTTTTCTTGCCTATCATTACGAGTATAGAGGTTCTCTATTTTGTGCTTTTGATCCCGTTCATGATCGGGGGGTTAGCAATGGCGGTGCCAAAATATGCTGCGATCGCTTCGGCATGCATGTTTTTTTTCTGTTATATGATTGGATTTACTAATGTTGGTAGAATGGATGAAATAACCTTTTTTAATGATTCAATGGCTATTTTCATGAGTGGATTATTCGCCTTTACCGCATATCGGTTGGTTTTTCCTTACCAACCTCGTAAATTGAGGTTTCAGTTAAGACAGAAATTGCTGCATGGTATGCATCATTTGGCGAATGCTATTGTTGTTCCATTACCTAGAGAGTGGATTAGTTATGTAATTGAAGCTTTTGTCGTGTTAATGCGTCAGCTTGATGAGGACAGAAATACGACACTGGTGCAAACCTATCGTCATGGAACGATGGCCGTGACATTGATTGGTGTCAATATCATTCGGTTGAGAGCGATGGCTGCCCATGACATCATGACGGAAGATATTAAAAATATTCTAAAAGTTGTTTTAAGACGTATTGCGAAATTTGATGGCCGTCATGCCAAATATGGTCCACATGCAAGAACTGTTGTGATTGCCCATCGTGCCATTTCTAGGTTTCGGGAAAGGGAAAGTCATGAAAAAAATCTGGCAATCCGTATAGAAATCAGTGCCGCTATTTCTTCCCTAATAATTATTTCATATGCCTTGGATAAAAACGGATCTTTCTTACGGTTGTAGCTATTGAACATTACCAAATTGCCAGTAATCCCTTTTCATTTTTCAAAAAAAAGAATAGTTTGGAAACTGTCATCATATTTATGTGATTAAAAAATAAAAAGGTTTTTGTGATTAGGTGATCGGATCCGCCAATGTGCCGTGGTATAAAAAATATTCATGGTCCAGAAAAAATTTCTTAGAAAATTACCGTTGGATTTATGCCCCAGGCTGGTCAGCATTTATTTTTGCCCTTAGAACTACCATTGCTTCTTTTTTGGCATTGGCAATCGCTTTGTGGCTGGAATTGGATAGTCCAAAATGGGCTCCCATGACAGTTTGGGTTTGTGCAAGGAACACATCACGTGGGGAAACGATATCAAAGGCATATTGGCGTGGTGTTGGAACCGTTTTTGGAGCTATTGCCGCTGTTGTTTTTGTTGCGGTTTTTCCTCAACAGCCATGGTTATTTAACATTACAGTTGCCTCGTTTGTCGCCCTTTGTGTTTGGTGTGGAACATGCATGCAGAGTTTCAAGGCGTATGCCATGGTTTTATCAGGTTATACCTGTGCGATAATTGCCTTTAGTTCCATAAACGATCCACATGGAACATTTATGATGGCAATGGCCAGAACCACCTATATTCTTCTCGGGGTTTGGTGTGATAGTTTCGTGGGTCGTTTTTTTGATGTTAATATCGATAAAAATGCTCGGACCCAATTAAACAATAATCTTAAATTTGCAATCTGTGAAACGATTCAGTCTGTTGTCAATATGCTGTCAAAAGATGAAAAGATGGTTTTGCATTCACAGGAATTGCTGACTTCGGTTATAAGTTTTGATAATTCAATTGAATTCAGGCAGATTGAAATGAATGGTAATGATCATACAGGGGATCATGCACATGCGGCTTTATTTTCAGTGACAGCTGTTTTGGCGCGAAGTATGGGTCTATCCATACGAATGCAGCATTTCAAGAATGTAACAGCTGACTTTGCTAGTATCATTCCCAATGTTCAGGAATGTTTAAAAAGAATTTTAGATTCCATTGAAAATGATCATGATTTTAATTTGGACCAATCTTATTTGAATAAACTGAGATGGGAATGTCGACAGCATATTACAGATAGTTTTTACAAGAAAATTGATACTGAAACTCCCGATAAGGGGGAAAAACAGAGGGAAATTGTTTTTAACGACCGTATTCTTTTTCGTAAGTTAAGTGAATTACTGGGTGAGATAGAAGTTACTTTAGAGGAATATCATAAAAGCAGTCATCCTATTAAAAATGATCATTTTAAGTTTCATGTTTCTGCACCTTTAAATTTTGATCTGGCTTGGAAAAATGGTTTGCGAACTTTTGTTGCAATGATATCTGCCAGTTTGATGTGGTATATGACAGGCTGGAATATGGGGGGAACCATGGTCTCCCTGACTGGAATGGGATGTGCACGTTTCTGTTTGTTTGAAAATCCTGCCCAAGTTACTTTTGGATGGTTTAAAGGTACATTTTGGGCTTTATTGGCAGGAAGTATTTTGACGCTTTATCTCATTCCACCGTTGGGTAATTTCGAATCTCTTTGTATGGCACTTTTTATTCCTACAATGTTGGGTGGATTGGGAATTGCCAATTTGAAAACGCTTCCTGTATCCGCTTCCTATGCCGCATATTTACCCTATATGTTGCAGCTGGATAACCAGGTCAGGTTGAATGAATCAACATTTTTCAATAATTCCCTAGCTTTGCTAATGGGGATATTTTTCGCGATTGCTTCTTTCCGAATAATATATCCCTATAGTCCTCTTAAAACCCGTTTGCATTTACGGCAAATGCTATTGAAAAAAATGCATGCACTCGCTTCTGTATCTTTTTATAAAAGAAGTCCCCGGATATGGCTTTTTCAAACAGCCGCTTTGTTGGTTAATATGGTACGACAGTTGAGTGGTGAGTCCAATACAAAATTGATTCATGCATATAGCCAGGGTACTGTGGCAGTGATGATGATCGGATTGAATATACTTCGTTTGCACTCCATGATCGATCATGATGTTGTGACTGAAGATATAAAGATCTTATTGAGAATTGTTTTAAGACGTATCTCCAAATATAGCGGTAAATATGGTCGGACAGTTGCGGTTTGTCATGCGGTTGTAAAAAGATTGAGAGAGCGTGAAAAAAGTGAAAAAAATCTTGCCCTTCGTATGGAGATTATTGCCGCCGTATCTTGTTTGACTGTCATTGCTGATTCCTTAGATAAAAACAAGGCTTTTCTGGATGTAACTCATCCTTTCCTGCTAAAAGAGGATAGTGTCATATAAAAGACTTGTAATTAATTAAAAAATTGATAAAAATCATTTTGTTATAAATCACCGGGGTGTCCGTTAGGGGCTGAGAATAAACCCGTAGAACCTGATCTGGGTCATGCCAGCGAAGGGAGGAACTTAATGCGATCAATTTTATTTGCTTTTGTACGTTATCTTTTACTGTTCATACCTATTTTGGGGAGGCTTTCCTCTATTCAGGCAAAAGATATTCATATCACTCAATCTCAACCAGAAACTCATTCGATAACGCGACAGGAAATGCAGTCTGATCCTGGTGAGCAGATTATAGTCAAGGGAACTTTCCGTGGTTATCCTTCTGCCAATGGATATATTGGTAAGCAAGCTGGTGGGGGATTGATTAGACCAGAAGATTCCGTTCGATCCCTTAGTACCGTTTCTTCGGATTTTATTCACAAACAGGCACCCACGTCCAATGTTTACAATCTTATAAGTCTATTGCCAGGTGCAAATGTGTCGGGATCGGACCCTTTCGGACTTGCCACACAAACGGACATGACGGTAAGGGGAATGACTTCTGATTCTATAGGATATGTTCTAGAGGGAATGCCTTTAAATGATGTGTCCGATGGCGGTGGCTATTTGAATCAGTTTGTTGATATGGAAAATCTTGAATCGGTAGGTTTAAGTCAGGGAAGCCCCGATCTTGACAGTCCTGTTTTTAATGCAGCCGGTGGCATTGTCAACATCAAGTTTCGTGAACCATCTGATCATATGGGTGGAATGACCCAGTTTTCATATGGTTCTTATCATACGGGTAAGATTTTTGCCCGTATGGATACCGGAAAAATTGGCAAAACGGGTATTAAGGGTTTTATTTCCTATTCTTATACGGATGGGGACAATTGGCGTGGAGCCGGATATGACCATCGTCAACATGTTGATTTTAAATTTACCAAAGAATGGGGGAGTGACAATCGGGTTTCATTGCTTGGTAACTGGAACCGCTCTTTGATGAGCAGCTATTATACGCCCACTAAGCATGAATGGAAAATGAACGGGATAAAAAACGGTAATAATTATTCAGGCACATGGTATCATAATGGAATAGACAATAGTAATTACTGGAAATTATATCAGCAAACCTTTCAGCAAATTTATCTTGCAACTCCCGGACAATTCACGCTGACAGATAAATTGCAATTTACAGTAACTCCCTATTTTCAATATGGTTATGGAAATACGCCATATGGAGCTATGCTTTCCGATCATGGATTATGGCAGGGTACGCTTCCTGTGGAAGGGAGCGTTTCCATTCCAGGGGCTGTTAACGGTCAGGGAATGGTTATGGGAGATTGGTTCCAGCGAACTTATCGTTCAGGTTTTACTCCAGAATTACATTTAAGATTAAAACATCATCATTTATACTTGGGATATTGGTATGATTATTCAGACAACTTGATAAATGAACCTTTTACGCCAGTTTCAGAAAATGGCAAACCATGGGACTTGTGGGGGGGGAAAGGCAAGACGATCCGTTTACCAGACGGTCAACCACTTTATGCAAGGGATACAAGTATAATTACGCAAGTAAATGCGGTATTTATCGGGGATCGCATGAATTTTCTTCATAACAAACTGCATATTGATGTGGGATTTAAGCAAGTTATGCTATCACAGGCTGGATATAATCGTATTCCAGGACCTCAATATCGTACCGGTAACAATGTTGCCAAACCATTGCCCAGAATTGGCATGGTTTATCAATTTACAAAAGAACACCAGCTTTTTGTCAGCGCAAGTACAAATTTTTCTGTTCCCCATCAATCAACGTTGTTTGATACCTATGATCCAAATTCTGGAACATTGACAAAGAAGGGGACAAATCATTTGAAAACAGAATATTCTATCGAGGAAGAGATTGGCTATCGCTATAATGGTCCACGATTGGTTGGTTCCGTTACATTTTTTAACTATAATTATACCAATCGCATGATCAAAACAGTTTTACGACAAAACAATGCCTGGATAGGATCTTCAATTAATGCGGGTGGACAGACCTCACGTGGAATAGATGCTGAATTAGGGTTGAAACCCTGGCATCATTTTAGCCCCTATATATCAGGGGAGTATTTAAATGCAACCATGGATAATGATTTTAAAACACGTGGAGATTATTTGCCTACCAGAGGAAAAAAAGCGGTAAGAAGTCCATCCTGGCAGTTTGCAATAGGGCTAACCTATGATGATGGTCATTTTTTTGCCAATGGAAATATGAAAATGGTAGGCAAGCAATATGCCACCTTCATGAATGATGAAGCAATGGGGTCTTATGCAACTGGCAATCTTGCACTTGGATACCGTTTTGATTCTATTTCTTTTGCAAAATATCCAGAAATCAGGCTTAATTTTATAAATATAACTGATCAAAAACATCTGTCAGGAATAGGTACTCCAACATCAAATGCTCATAATACGGTTGGAAAAAATGGGACTGTAATCAAGGGTTCATCACCTTATTATAACATTGGTGGAGGATTTGCCACAATGTTAACGCTAACGTCCGCTTTATGAAAGTCAGGATGATGATAAGAATTTCAAAAATATTTATCTTTTTTGCGATTTTGTGTTCCATTTCCCAGGTAAATGCAGAGGATAAAGTCACCGTAATTTTGGACTGGTTTCTCAATGCAAGTCATGAATCTTTGCTGGCTGCTCAATATAGTGGAGCTTTCAAACGTTACAATCTCCAGGTTGAGATGATCTCTCCCGCTGATCCTGGTACACCACCAAGATTGGTAGCTGCGGGACAGGCAGATATTGCGATTTCCTATCCTATTCAATTGGGCATGATGATTGACCATCATATTCCGTTAATACGAATTGGATCTCTTTTAAATCAGCCCTTAAATACATTGATTACCTCGCGGAATATCAAGACCTTACAAGATTTAAAAGGAAAAAAAATCGGTGTTTCCGTTGCCGGGGATGATCATGCGATTTTGAAAACAATGTTGGAAAAGACAAACGTTCAGTTATCCGATGTACAGATCATCAACGTTAATTTTCAGCTAGAACAAGCATTAATGACTGGGGCAGTTGACGCAGTTATCGGTGCATCACGGAACTATGAAGTGATTGATCTTGAACAGAAGCATTATCAATTCAATATTTATAATCCAGAAGATTATGGTGTTCCAATTTATGATGAAATGATTTTTGTAACTCGTCCTGAACTTGTAAAAGATTCACGAATTATCCGTTTTATGCAGGCCTTAAAAGAGGGGAATGTATATTTGAAAAGCCATTCTCTAGAAGTGTTTAACAAGACAATTAAAGATCATCCTGAATTGAATACGCCCTTAAATAAAACCGCTTGGAATGTGACCCTAAATTTATTACCGACAGATCCAGTTATCTATGATAAAGCAAAATATCAACAATTTCTTGATTTTTTGTGGAATAAAAAGGTTATCAAGCATCCTGTACAAATTTCATCATTTACAGCTTATTGATAAATGGCAATAATCTTAATAATTTTTTAAATATATTGAAAGTAACATGGAAGTCAAATAATATCAAAATTATAATAAAATTTATTTAAGTTCGAAATTTTAGAAAGATTATTATGCAGGGTCAATTACTAAATTATATAGTGCAAGATAATAAAGGCTATATTGTTGGAGATAATGGTCAACGTTACCAATTTTCTGGAAATGAATGGAAAGAAAATCGTATTCCAACCAAAGGGGAGCGTCTAGATTTTGAGGTTGATGCCTCAGGACAAGCCAAATCAGTTTTCTTTGCTCTTGATAGTCAGAATGGTTCAAGTCATGAACAAAATAGTGATCAATTCGATCCAAACATGCATGAATTATATCAAACAGAGTCAACTTATAATATGTTTCAATGGTTCTGGAAATGCTTAAGAAATCTTTTTAATTTTTCTGGAAGGGCAAGAAGAAAAGAATATTGGTTTTATATGTTGATTTTGTTTTTATTAACTATTTTTACTAATGTTTTTGTACTTCTGGTTGTTGGTTTTATGGCTGGAAATCTTGATGACTATACAATGAGCATATTGACAAATATTACAAGTTCATTACTAGTCATTGTTTTTATAATTCCCTCATTCGCAGTAACCGTTCGACGTATGCATGATATAAATCATTCGGGTTGGTGGCTTCTAATAAGTTTTGTTCCCATGATTGGTTCAATATTATTTCTAATATGGATGTTGAAAAATACCAAATTTGAAAGAAACAAATGGGGATCACCTGCTAAATCCAGATAGATGATAATTTTTATGAAATTTATATAATCATTAAATTTGGTATAGAATTTGAAATTCATATACTATTACGGTTAAAATCCGTAATAGTATAATTTAAAAAATAAAGGTTAACAATAAATCCTGACATGTAATATAACATTAAATTTTTTGTTATTTCTACCTTAATAATTCATAAAATTTATCAGATCTTTGCAAATAAATTGAACATGTTTGATATAATGAATGGAATTATTATTGATTTAACTATTCATTAATTAACTTAGATATTTGAACCATTAGGATTTTCAATAGGAACAAGAAAACAAATATGCTTGTTCCAAAGCATCAACACCAATATCAAGACACTTACTTTTGGCTGGATAATAATTTTCTTACCATTTTTTTTCAGAAATTGGTAACATTGGTCATTATTTTCTATACAAGAATTTATATTTTTTGAAAAGCAATATTAAAGTTGTCTGCCTTGGTTTAAAATTATCATAAAAAATATTAATCGTCTCTAGCGAAAGATTTAATAGATTTCTGTTAATGTTAAATTTTAAAACATTAAAACAAAAAAAAGACATTAACACTTTATAGTATTATATATTTCTTTAATAACATCATATAATGAACTAATATTATCCAAATAAACCAAGCCCTTCTAGCACTTAAAAAATCTTTAGGAAAACCTCTTTTAATCCCTAAATCCTTATTCATCCTCTTTCTTGCTTCTGGACCAATATTTCTTGTTGTGCTTGACCTTCTATCTCCAGGAATAATTCCTTGTTAGATAGCATCTTTATCTCTACCGTAAATATCGATATAATTTGGATGACAATCTTTAAGGAAATAACTTAACGTTGGATGTTTTTTAGTATCTGCAAGATGAACTGTTCTCTCATTAATAACGATTATTTTTTTTAAAAATAATTTTATTTAAAAAAACATCATTTTCATATCCCTCTGGAATATGCATTGCCCAATGAACATGGATATAATGATAACTATCAATATCATCACAACTTTCTCCATTAATACAGTTCTCAAAAACTCAAGCAAAAGTGGGTTCAATAGCTTCTTTATGTTTGGATGAAAATAATAACCATCGAGTAAGTTGCCTTTTAAGCTTAAGAAAAGCATCATTAATCTGTAATGATAAAATATCTGCCTCACTAAAATTAATCGTAATAAAATGATTTAAAGGTAAGCGAATATATTTTGCAACCTCAGCTATATAATAAAAGGTTTGAGCACTCTTCTTACCAATATAAGCAGTAGTCTTCATATAAATTATATTTTTTTATCATAATAATTTTCATTAATTTCCTTTCAAATGCATAAAATCACACAAACTAAATACAAAACGAGTGTAAACGCATGGATCTGGTCAATTTATTTAATTAATTATGCGGGTAATGTTTTAATCTTTATAGCCATAATACTGGACGCTGATAATCGTCTGTTCAGTAAAAAATCAAACCAAATTTATGGCTGATTAATTTTTATATATTATATCGATAAAATATATAAAAATTAATAACTTATTAAAATAAATGATAGAAAATTACTTAACAAATTCATTATTTATGGTAGTAGTTACGATTTGTATTTATAGAATATAGTCTATAATTTAATTATCTTTATAAAGTATTATTTAATAAAATTAATCTATAAATACCTATTTTAATAGTCATAGATTTGCCCTAGAATATTGTTAACTACTTTTCTTGTTAAAATTACCTACAGGAAAATATTATCACACATCAGAGATGCTTTCTGAAGGCTTTATGTGCGTGTTTGGAAAATCAAGGAAAAATCAATAAATAAAACCCTCTCATTATGAATGAGGATTTTTTATTAGTTGTAAGTAGAATGTGACTCACAATATAAATTATTGATATATATATCATGGAGGATTAATAATATGCAGATAGCAAAAATATTTCAAAATGGAAGAAGTCAAGCTGTTAGACTGTCTGAAGAATTCCGGTTTAATGAAGATGAAGTCATCGTAAAAGCATTTGGAAATGGTGTATTGTTATCACCAAATATAATCCGTGGCTATTAATGCAGGAAGCTGTCAATGAGTTTGAAAGGGATTTCCAATTAATAAGAGAACCTCAAGAAGATCAAATTCATGAGGATTTAAAGTGATTTATTTACTAGATACCAATATTTGTATTTATATTATTATTAATAATAAGCCACCTTATGTCTTTGAGAAGTTTAGGCAGTTTCAATTAGGACAGTTTGGAATTTCCAGTATTACGGCTTCAGAGCTAGCTTTTGGTGTTGAGAAATCTGGATCACAAAGAAATAAACAGGCTTTTAATAAGTTTTTAGTACCTTTAGAGATATTTCCTTATGATGAGCAATTTATTGGATATTACGCCGAATTAAGACATCAGTTAGAATCAAAAGGAAAAATTATCGTGAGTTTGGATATGTTAATTGCTGCTTATGCTCTAGCATTGAATGTAATGTTGGTTACCAATAATGTGAAAGAGTTTAAAAGAGTAAAAGGTTTAACTGTAGAAAACTGTATATGATTATTCCAAACGGATAAATTAAATTACAATATTCTTAATAAGTTAATATTTTAAGCACAAAATTAATTTTCATTATATATGGTTATAAAAATGTCTTCTATACAAAATGGTTCTGATACGACATTAGCAAGTTTTATCTGGAAAAATGCTGATGATCTTTGGGGAGATTTCTCTCACACAGAGTTTGGAAGGATCATTTTACCATTAACCGTATTAAGACGGTTAGAATGTGTTTTAGAACCCACAAAAGACGCTGTTCTTAACAGTTATGACCAATTTAAAGATCAAGGGTTAAATATGGATGATATTTTAACAAATGTCAGTGGCAATCCATTTTTTAATCTTTCTAATTATAATCTTTCTAATTTGGGGGGAACCAAAACTAAAGCCAATCTGGAGGATTATATTGCTAAATTCTCTGATAATGTGCGTGTCATCTTTGAACAATTTGATTTTTCAACAACCATTAATAAACTATCAAAACAAAAATTACTATTGCGTATTTGCAATAACTTTGCTGCGATAGATTTACATCCAAATGTTGTTTCTGATCGTACAATGAGTAATGTCTACGAACATTTAATCGCAAGATTTGGTGCCGAAGTCGGAACGGGGTCAGAAGATTTTATGACCCCTCGTGATATTGTCCATCTAGCAGCAACGTTACTGTTGGATCCTGACAATGAATTGTTTGAGCAAAAACAGGGATTAATTCGCACTATTTATGACCAAACCTGTGGAACAGGTGGGTTTTTAACAGATATGATGAATTATGTAGAAGGTTATAAGGATCGTTATGAGGTTGCTCCTGTATTAATTCCTTATGGTCAAGAGATACAACCAGAAACCCATGCTGTGGCACTTGGATCAATGTTATTAAAAAAACTTGAGACTGATCCCAGTCGTGACCTGTCAAAAAACATTAAATTAGGAAGCACGTTAAGTAACGATCAATTCTCGGGACAGCATTTTCATTATCAATGTTCTAACCCTCCTTTTGGAATGAGCTGGGCAAAAGATGCCAATCTTGTTCAACAAGAACATGATGAAAAAGGATTATTAGGTCGTTTTGGTGCAGGATTGCCTAAAATCAGCGATGGTTCGATGTTATTCCTACAAAACCTTATTTCTAAGTTGGAGTTACCCAATAATGGAGGGGGAAGAGGGGCAATTGTTTTATCTGGATCACCTTTATTTAATGGGGGTGCAGGTTCTGGTGAATCAGAAATAAGACGCTTTATTTTAGAGAATGATTTATTAGAAGCAATCATTGCCTTGCCTACGAATATTTTCTTTAGAACAGGAATTGGCACCTATATTTGGTTAATCTCAAACCGCAAATCTGAACAGCGTAAAGGAAAAGTTCAACTGATTGATGCCACCAATATGGGGGCTTCTATGCGTAAGAATGAAGGGAATAAGAATAAATTTATTGATCAAAATGCAATTGATGACATTACAAGGATTTATGCTGACTTTGAAGAAAGTCCTGTCAGCAAGATTTTTGATTATACGGATTTTGGGTATCGTAAGGTCAAGGTTCTAAGACCCTTACGTATTGATTTACAATTTGATAAGGAAAAACTTGCATTATTTAAAGAAAGTAAAGATTACGGAAAACTTTCTGATGAGGATCAAAAACAACTTTCCGTTTATATTGATCAACAATTGGGTCAAAACAAAGATTACCTTTGGTTTGAGAATGAGTTTTTAAAGAAGATCCCCGTCAAGAAAGTCAATAAAGGGCTTAAAAACGCTTTGATTGCTGCTTTTGGAATAAAAAATCCTGAGGCTGAGATAGTGGAAATTAATAATGTCGTGCAGATGGATAATGATTTAACAGATTATGAAAACATTCCATTAAAACAAGATATCCAAGCCTATATGGAAAAAGAAGTGTTACCCCATGCACCTGATGCTGTGATTGATACAAGCTATATTGATAGCAAAGATAATCAAGTGGGCGTAGTGGGTTATGAGATCAACTTTAATCGTTATTTCTATGTGTTTGAACAACCAAGACATCCCAATGACATCATGGCTGAAATTAAAGAGCTTTCGACAGAAGTGGCAAAACTGTTGGGAGAGATTTAATGGCACAATTCAAAGCCTATCCAAAATATAAAGATAGCGATGTGGAATGGTTGGGCGAAGTGCCTGAGCATTGGGAAACTGTTAGAACAAAATATATTTTTGATTATCGACAAGAATTTGCTTTGGAAAATGATGAGATTATTACGGCATTTCGTGATGGACAAGTAACTTTGCGAAAGAATAGACGTACAGATGGTTTTACAAATTCATTAAAAGAACATGGATACCAACATATTCATAAAGGCGATTTGGTTATTCATGAGATGGATGCTTTTGCTGGTGCAATAGGTGTGTCTGATTCTAGTGGCAAATCAACACCTGTTTATACGGTTTGTTTTTCAAAAAATAATCAAATAAATCATTATTTTTATGCTGATTTTTTTAGAGTTATGGCTAGAGTTGGATTTATAAATAGTTTAGCCAAGGGCATTCGTGTGCGTTCTACTGAGTTTAGATGGCATACATCAAGAAATGTTTATTTGGTTTTTCTACCACTATCAGAACAAACCCAAATAGCTAATTACCTAGATAAAGAAACAGCCAAGATTGATACCTTGATTGCCAAGCAAGAGAAGTTAATTGAACTATTGGAAGAACAGCGTAAATCTATTATTTCTCATGTCGTGACTAAAGGGCTGGATCCTAATGCACCCATGAAAAATAGTGGTATAGAGTGGCTAGGAGAAGTGCCTGCGCATTGGGGATTAAAACCAATAAAGCATTTTTCAAAAATTAATAGATTATCTTTAACTGAAAATACAAATTTATTTTTAGAAATAGATTATGTTGATATAGGAAGCGTTTCTTTGAATAAGGGTATAGAAAAAGTTGAAAAATTCTTATTTAAGGATGCTCCCTCACGAGCAAGACGAATTATAAAAAATCATGATATTATTATCTCAACTGTTAGAACATATTTAAAAGCTATTGCATACATTGAAAACCCTTCTAAAAACTTAGTTTGTTCAACAGGTTTTGCTGTAATAACTCCTATTAAATCAATAATAAATCCTTTTTATACTAAATATGCTTTTCTTTCTGACCAGTTTATCACAGAGGTAATTGTAAAATCTAAGGGAATTAGTTATCCAGCAATTACATCGAGCGAATTAGCAGATATAAAAATTCCATTACCATCTATATCAGAACAAAATCAGATAGCTAGTTATCTAGACAAAGAAACAGGCAAGATTGATGCCATGATTGAAAAACAAAACCTTTTAATTGAGAAATTAAAGGAATATCGTGCTTCGGTTATTTCTCATGCGGTAACAGGTAAGATTGATGTAAGGGAGTTGGTGGCATGAGTATGTTATCAGATCAAGATCATTACGAAAAACATCTTGAAAGCTATATTGTCAATAAACTGCAAGCAAATGGTTGGGTTGTTGGTCAAAGCAATCACTATCATATGGAGTATGCACTTTATCCAGAGGATTTATTTGCATGGATCAAAGCAAGCCAACCCCAAAAATGGCAAAAACTATCTGACTTAAATGGTGCAAATACTGAAAAAATCATTTTAGATCGTTTGGATACAGAGTTAAATGCAAAAGGCACAATGAAAGTCTTTCGTGAGGGATTTAAGATTGCAGGGGCAGGAACCATTGACATCAGCGAAAGTGCCCCTGAGGATCAGCGTAACCAAACCGTAATTGATAAATACCAGGCCAATATTTTGCGGGTTGTGCCACAGTTAAAATACCATCCCTCAAAAGATTCAGGAATTATAGATCTTGTTTTCTTTATTAACGGCTTACCAATGGCAACGGTTGAGATTAAAACAGAATTTAATCAAACCATAGAGGATGCGATTTGGCAGTATAAGAATGATCGTCAGCCCATTGATCCCAAAACAAAACGTAAAGAACCGTTACTTACCAAAGGACGTGGCGCAATTGTTCATTTTGCTTTAACAGAATCTTTAATCTTTATGACCACAGAATTATGTGGAGAAAGCACATTTTTCTTACCTTTTAATAGAGGTAATCATGGTCATGCAGGCAACCAACCAGCAGAGACGGATAAAGGTGAAGATTATCCCATCGCTTATTTCTGGGATTATATTCTCAAAAGGGACTATTGGTTAAGTATATTTCATCATTTTGTTTACATTGAAACGAAGAATAAAGTTGATTTATTTAATAATTGGAAAAAGCAGGAACGGTTAATTTTTCCTCGTTATCATCAGTTTGATGCGGTCAATAAAATAATTGCTGATGTTAAACAAAATGGTGTTGGATTAAACTATTTATGTGAGCATAGTGCAGGTTCTGGGAAAACTTCAACAATATCTTGGTTATGTCATTCGCTTATTCGTCTGCGTGAAAAGAATGGAACCCCTTTTTATAATTCAGTGATTGTTGTTACTGATAGAACAGTTCTTGATAATCAATTACAAGAGGCTATTCAACAAATTGACCATCAACAGGGCTTAATTGCAGCAATTAATCGAGACAGTAAAGAACAGGCAGGAAAGTCTAAAAGCAAACAGCTTGAAAAAGCGTTATTATCTGATAAACCGATTATTATTGTCACTATCCAAACTTTTCCCCATGTTATGGAAGCCATTTTAACAAACACAAGTTTGAGTGATCGTAACTATGGCATTGTGATTGATGAAGCGCATACCTCACAAACAGGGGCAACCGCATCAAAATTACAAGCAACGCTTGCCCTTAAATCTGAAAAGGATATGGAATCTTTAACGATTGAAGAATTATTAGAGAAAATCCAACAATCCAGAGTGCAATCTAAATCTATTAGTCATTTTGCATTTACAGCAACGCCCAAACATTCTACCAAAATGTTATTTGGTCGCACTAAAAATGGTCAGCCAGCAACAGACACAAATCTTCCTCAATCATTCCATTTATATACACAGCGTCAAGCTATTGAAGAAGGGTTTATCTTAGACGTACTAAAAGGATATGTTTCTTATCAAACAGCATATCGACTAGGAGGGGATGCTATTGATGATGATAAACGTATTGATAGTAAAGCTGCAAAAAAAGCCCTTGCAAAATGGATGAGCTTACATGCGACGAATGTAACGCAAAAAGTAAAATTTATCATTGAACATTTTCATAATAATGTTGCAAATCTATTAAATGGGCAAGCAAAAGCAATGATTGTGACAAGCTCACGCCCAGCAGCAGCACGGTATAAACTCGCTTTAGATAAATATATCCAAGATAATCCAGAATATAGTCAATATCATGTGTTGGTTGCGTTTTCTGGTAGTTTAACAGGAAAGCAAATTAGTCATGATGATGATGGGGAAGTGCAAGGTGGAGAAATTTTTAATATAGGGGGGGAAGATGCAGAATTTACAGAAGCAAGTATGAATCTCAATATTCCTAATTCAGATTTAAGAGTTACTTTTGATCGTCCTGAATATCGCTTGATGGTTGTTGCAAATAAATTGCAAACAGGCTTTGATCAACCAAAACTCTGTGCCATGTATCTTGATAAGAAAATTGCAAATGAAGTTGAGGTGGTTCAGACTTTATCCCGTTTAAATCGCACAACAACAGGTAAGGATCAAATCTATATCATAGATTTTGTTAATGATGCTGAGTGGATAGAAAAGTGTTTTAAAAAATATGATAGTGGGGCAGAAATACTTAATATCCAAGATCCAAATATTGTTTATACAATTAAGGATCACTTGGATGAGGTTAATCTTTATACCAAAGACGATCTAGAAAAATTTAAAATTGCACGGTTTAAAACAATAAAAGATATTAATAACAATAATTTTTTTGCCATTAAACATCCTGATTTATTTAAATCGACAGATCATATTGTACGTTTATATAATGAAAGACTGAAAAAACTTAAAGAAGATATAGCTTTTTTAAGGGATGAGTTTGACAATGCTGTTAAAGAGGGCAATAAGGATGGTGCTGATAAAGCGGAGTTCGAACGAAAATCATTAGATGTAGAGTTGCAAAAGTTAACAGATTTCAAAAGTAATTTAGGTAAATTTGGACGTATTTATACTTACGTTGCTCAGTTAATTGATTTTGGTGATCCTGCATTAGAAAACTTTGCAGCCTTTAGTAAATTAGTTGCTAAACGTTTAAATGGTCTTGGAGTGCAAGAGGTTGATATCTCAGGATTAGTGTTAACAGGGTATGGTATTTTTAAAAATACAAAAGAAGATCCTACGGAAGATGAAAAAGATCAATCTTCACCATTGGTGCCGATCATATCGAATAACAATAAAGAAAAGCAACCTTCAAATCTGATATACCTGAAAGAAATTATAGATAAAATTTCTGCTATTTTTGGAGATATATCAACGAGTGCAGAGCATATTATTTTTATCAACCATTTAATCTCTATTGTGCGTAAAGATAGTGTTGTAATGGCTCAAATTAAAAATAATAGCGAAGAGACAGCATTAAAAGGTAATTTACAAACCTCTGTAAAGAATGCTGTTTTTACAGCATTTATATCTCATCAACAAGCTGCCTCATTATTGTTAAAAGATAAGCAGGCTATGAGTGATTTTACCAAGTTATTATATTCATTATTGAAAGATGATATAAACTTAAATCTAAAAGATTTAAATATATTATAAAACAAAGTCACAATTTTATAATTAATTGGCGATGCTATAAATCCATCGTCTTATTTATTGTTGATAAAACAATATTATGTATCATAATAGTGCCCTTTACATTGGATGATCTGACATTGATTATCAATAATTTGATCCACTAGTCTATGTTTATCATTAATACGACAGCTCCAATATCCTGATAAATTATTCTTGAGAGCTTCTGGCTTTTCTATGTCTTCATATGGATGACGAAATATATCTTTTAAAAGCTCATTAATTTTTTTAGTGATTTTCTTATTTTGAGTTTGCCAATCAATATATTCATTCCAACTTTGTGTCGTAAAAGCAAAATTTATTTTTCATAGCCTGTAAACCTTTTAATGATTTTTGAATAAGCTTACCTTTATTTAATTGTTGCATTGAATCCATCAAAGCTATTTTATTATGTGTCATATAAAATGGATCTAACTCAGGTTTAAAAGGTAATCTATGATTATGAACTATTTGCTTTAAAAACACTCTGACCGCTGTTGTAAATTCAATCCCTAAATCTTGTGCGATTTGTTGGGTTTGGTTTCTAAAATCATCATCTATTTAAATTTGTAAATTAGCCATTTTTATGTGCATGATAATTTCTTTTAAAGAACGTCTACTTAATTAAAAATAGAATTTAGTTTATAAACTATTTAATTAAACGAGTTTACGTAAATTCTTCATATCGTATAAGTTTTTAGATAACTCTCACTTACTATTTAATTGAGTATTGGTTGTTCCATAGACTTTTTTATCTTCACGTTTTCCCACAGCAATAACTAAAATTACAATTTCTGGTTATGTCGCAAATTTAGAGTATGGATTTTAATCTGTTATAGATATGAATTAAATATTCATGTTTAAGAACGATTTATGTCTATTGAATTAATAAGGAAGTTTATATTAAGATCTAAAGATGATTTTAAAGACCGTCATTTTAATAGGTTGATGAGACTTATATTAAAGTAAAAGGTCAGTGGAAGTATCTATACAGAGCTATTGATAAAGATGGCACTGCGATTGACTTTTTGCTAACTGCCAAGAGAATATATCAAAGCAGCTCAGCGTTTCTTTAGAAAAGCCTTTAAAGAAGATAGTATGTTCGTTCCAACCTATATAAGCACAGATAAAGCATTAACTTTTCCAAAAACCATACAAACCATGAAGAATAAGAATATACTCCCTGATCATTGCTTTCATGAAACAAAGAAATTCTTACAACGGGGAATAGAAAATGATCATTTCAGATTAAAGAGGGTTATTCCAAAAAATGGATGTTTTCAGTCTTTCCATACGGCAAGAAAAACGCCCAGAGGATATGAGGCCATTCTCTGGATAAAAAAAGAATTGGGCTTTAAAGGAAAATGGATAATCAATGAACAAATAAATTTCATTCAAAATATGTTCGGATTAAATAATAAGATACCTGTCTAAGTCAGATCACTTTACGGATATCTACACCTTAAAATATTATTGGCGATAAAAATCTTGAATTAGGGATCATATTAGAAGGCAGTGATAAAACTGCCTTAGGAATTTTGATTAATGAGTTAAACTATGATGATAGGATAATTTTGCCATAGCACAGGAAACAAGACGACTATCCAAACTGCTGGCACGACTGGTTAAAATGATTGGGGCCTTCGCACCTAGTACTATTCCAGCACTGTCTGCCTGTCCAATGAATGATAGAGATTTGAAAAAAATGTTTCCTGCCTCTAGATTGGGAACAACCAGAATTTGGGCCTTTCCAGTTACGGGTGTATCAAGACCTTTCATCGCCGCTGCCTCAGGGCTGATGGCATTATCTAATGCAAGAGGTCCATCAATAATACCATTAACAATTTGTTTTCGATCTGCCATTTTGCACAAGGCTGCGGCTTCAAGAGTAGAACTAATATCTGGATTTACCATTTCTACGGCTGAAAGAATTGCAACCTTGGGAACGCCATATCCTAAAGCATGATGCAGATCTATGGCATTTTGAATAATATGCATTTTAGTGACAAGATCCGGTGCAATATTAATGGCTGCATCTGTAATCATGTAAGGGGTATGCCAATTGGGACCATCCATTAGGAAAACATGGGTAATGCGTTTACCTGTTCTTAAACCGGTCTCTTTATTGATTACAGCTTTCAAGAGAATGTCCGTATGCAGACTGCCTTTCATCAATAAATGCGCTTTTTGCTCGCGAATTAATTTTACACTATGTGTGGCGGCCTCAGATTCTGAAGATGCCTCAATAATTTGATGGTTTTTCAGATCCAATCTATATTGTTCGGCGATAAGCTTGATTTGTTTTTTGGGACCAACAAAAATTGGGGTGAGTAAACCAAGTTCAAAGGCTTCAAGCCCTGATTCGATAGCAGTTGCTTCGCATGGATAACATACAGCACAATAAGGTGGGGATTTATCCTTTGCTTTTTCAATAATTTTTTGATGATGGTTATACATGGATCAATTTTTTCCTTTCTTTTTTATTTGTATGTGCCCCCCCAATCGTGACAGTGCGTTTTGAAGGGGACCAGGCGGTAATATCGGAATTTCTACAGGTTCCACCAAAGATGAATGATTTATAGATTTTGTCAAAGGGTAAGTGTTGTATCGTTGGTAAACAAATTTTAAACGAGCCACAATTTTCTGGCCAAAATAAAGATTGATTTTTTCAATAAGACGTTCAGAAAAATATTGAAGTTCGGTTGCTGTTGTATTAGAACATGCAATGGTTAACGTCCCGTTGGCTAAGTGACGTGGAGATGTTCTATTGCCGTATATAGGGCCGATAATATCGACCCAATTAATGCTGATCTGACTGTGGGCAAGGGATTTTTGGCGAAAAGCCTGTTTCGTAAGGCTATGAACAGTACCGCCAATTTGACTCATTGTAAAGGTGCGCCTGTCAGGATGTCGAGAATTCTGTTCTTTTGAAGTTTGTGATAAATTGCGTTTTTTTTGGTTTTGTTTGGGAATATTTGTCATTTTATGTCAAAACAGGGTTTTTGTGCGCAGTCATTATTAGAATGGTATGATCATAATCGGCGAGATCTTCCTTGGCGAGCAAAAAAAGATGAAAAACCAAATCCTTATTATGTGCTGTTAAGTGAAATTATGCTTCAGCAAACCCAAGTTGCAACGGTTATTCCATATTTTTACCGTTTTATAGAACATTTTCCAACTATTAATATTCTGGCAAATGCAGATCGTGATACGATCATGTCACTATGGACTGGACTGGGATATTATAGTCGAGCCAGGAATTTGCACCGTTGTGCTCAGGAAATTATGCGTAAAAATGGCGAAGTTCCTGATACGGTCAAGGAACTAAAGGCTTTATCAGGTGTTGGAAATTACACAGCGGCAGCGATAGCGTCAATTGCCTATAATGTTCCTGTAGTGCCAATTGATGGTAATGTCGAACGTCTGACAGCACGTTTATTTACTATCGACGCAGAGTTACCAAAAGCAAAAAAATATCTTGATGAAAAAGCTGGTCATTTAAATGATGATCTTATAGCTAAACAAAGAGCCGGTGATTTTTCCCAAGCGTTATTTGATGTGGGAGCAACAATTTGCAAACCAAAAAAACCTTCCTGTTTATCATGCCCTTTGTCTAGACAATGTTTGGGATATAAAAAGGGAATAGCTGAAACATTGCCAAGAAAGGTTGTAAAATCTTCAAGACCTGTAAGATATGGAATTGCTTTTTTTATTCAGGATCGGGAAGGCAGGATTTTATTTAGGAAACGTTCAGCAAAGGGATTGCTGGGCGGAACCTTGGAATTGCCAGGCACTCAATGGGATTTAAAGCCAATATCACTGGATAATGCAAAAGAAAGCGTTGGGGTGAAAGGATTATTTGAGGACAAAGGTTGCATTAAACATGTTTTTACACATTTTGTGCTTAAATTAAGACTTTATAAAAGAATAGAAAAAATTGATTTATCGTTTAGAAATCGAGATGAGTTATGGTATGATTTCGATGACATACAATTTCTTCCATTTTCTTCATTGATGAAAAAACTTGTTCAACTGGGCTTTGATTGATACATAAATACAGGTGGTTTTAAATATGCAAACTGTCGTAAGCCCGAAAAAAATTGGGATTTTATTGGTTAATCTGGGAACACCGGAAGCAGCGTCTTATGGCGCAATACGACGTTATTTATCAGAGTTTCTCTCGGATCGACGTGTTATAGAAATGAATCCTTTGATTTGGCAACCTATTTTACAGGGGATCATTCTAACAGTTCGACCATTCCGGATTGTAAAACCTTACCGAATGATTTGGGATAACCAAGAAAATAAAAGTCCATTAAGTGTGATTACAGAACGTCAAATTCAAAAGTTGCAATCACGGTTCAAGAACAAACCTGTATTAATTGATTGGGCAATGTCATATGGAAAACCATCCATTGAGCAAAAAATCAGTCATTTCTTAAAAAAACAATTTTATCATTTATTTCTCTTGCCCTTATACCCGCAATACAGTGCGACAACCACGGCAAGTGTCAATGATAAGCTATTTAGAATTTTGCAGAAATATCGCAAACAACCTGCAATACGCACGATGTTTTCGTTTGCGGATCATCCAGTTTATATTCAAGCTTTATATAAACAAATTGAAACGACCTTAAACTCATTATCCGAACAACCCGAACGTATAATTTTATCTTTTCATGGTCTGCCGCAAACCTATGTCGATAGAGGAGACCCCTATGAACAGGAATGTCAAAAGACCGCCACGGCATTGCGAAAAATGATGAATAAAGATGAGCGATATATGCCGTTGGTTTATCAGTCCCGTTTTGGGCCCGGCAAGTGGCTAGAACCTAATATCACTGATGTTATTAAAAAACTTGTCACGGAAGGTGTAAGAAATATAGCGGTTATGGCGCCTGGTTTTATAACAGATTGTCTTGAGACAATTGAAGAAATCGGTCATCAATATAAAGCTTTATTTTTAAAAGAAGGAGGTAAAAAATTCATTTATATCCCCTGTCTAAACGATGGGGAAATAGGAATTGATATGCTTGAGGGCTTGATTAATGAAGAATTGCGGGGGTGGATTTAAATATCTGATTATTTTGATGAAATATTGAAATAAATGATTTTAGCTTAAGGAATGAGAAAGATTATGCAAAATATATATAGAATACGCAATAAATTTTATTATTTGTTTATTATAGGTTTCAGTTTTATTTTACCATCAACAAATGTTTCGGCTTTGGTTGAGCATCAGAAAATCTCTATAAAAACTATTTCTTCAATTGTATCTCACCCTGACAAATCAGATAACGACAACCCTGTTATAGATTCAATTTTATTAACCGGAAATAAAAAAATAAGTTCTGAAAAATTATTACATGTTATTCCACTTCATCAAAGAAGTAATGTAAATGAAACAAAAATAATGCAATCAATGTTTAAAATTGCGAAAGAATATAAAAAAGCAAATATAAAAGTAACAATAACACCAATTATTGGTAAGGTTATTAATAATCATACATCTATTCAATTTGATATTCACGAAAAATAATATTAAAATTGATTGAATTCATTTGTATCTTGGGAAATTCGTTCTTCAACTGTTTTTTTGGTTTTTAATGTGGAGCCGATAATTTTCAATATAAATAAAATCAACAGGCCAATGATAATGTCAATAATAATCATAGTGCCAAAAATACCCATAATCTTCCTCCTTTAAAAAATCTAATTTATTATATGTTGAAATGGTTTGATTGTTAATGCCTTATTTATATTTAACAATGGCTATCTGTATTGAAATTATTGCGACAAGCAGTTTAAAAGCATCAAATGGTTTTACAAATTTGGGATTTACGATTGTTTCCCTGATAGGATATGCCATATCATTTTATTCATTATCGATCGCATTAAGGATCATTCCTGTTGGAATAGCCTATGCAATTTGGTCTGGGGTGGGAACAGTAGGAATTTGCATGATTGGATGGGTGATTTACCAACAAAAATTAACTATGACTTCAATTATGGGAATATTATTTATAATTATAGGAGTTTTGATTATTAATTTAGGACAAAATTCTCATTAGGAATTAATTGGAAGCGTTGATTCCATTTAATGATTATAGAATAAACGCCCCAATTTATTTTATCGGCTTGGTGGAGCCATAAAAGAAGGTTCTATATTTTTCTTAATATGTTTGGCAAGAATTTCATCAAGTTCTTTATAGTCCTCTTTTGTCAATTGCCAGCCCAAGGCATCTTGAACACCATTTATCTGTTGGGGTTTTCTAGCTCCCCAAAGTGCAATATTGCCTTTATAACGATCAATGACCCAGCGAACAGCCAAGGCTAGCAAACTTTTATTGTAGTTTTTTTGTGCATATTCTTCCAAATCTCTAGTCGCTGCCAAATAATGTTCGAAAAGGGGTGGTTGAAATTTAGGATCAGATTTTCTCAAATCATCCCCCGTGAATTTAGTGTCTTTGTTCATTTTTCCACTTAACAAGCCACGGCAAATTGAACCGTAACAAAGGGTGGCTAATTTATGTTTTTCTGCGCAAGGAAGAATATCATTCTCGATACTTCTTTCGAACATGTTATATGGAGGTTGAATAGCGGCCAAATTGGCATATTGGCTGAATTCTTCAATTTGTTTGGTTGAAAAATTGCTGACACCGATTGCTTTGATCTTACCCTCTTTTCTCAATTTTTCCATAGCCTGTGCCGTTTCTTTAATTGGGGTTTTATCATCTGGCCAATGAATTTGATAAAGGTCAATATAATCTGTATTCAGTCTGCGTAAAGAATCCTCAATTTCTTTTTGAATACGTTTTGGGCTGGAATCTCTAAACATTTTACCAGAATTATCCCAATTTAATCCGACTTTAGTGGCCAATACAATATTATCTCTTTTCCCTTTTAAGGCTTTACCTACGACTTCTTCTGCATGGCCAAAACCGTAAACTGGCGCTGTATCAATCATATTGATACCATTGTCTAGTGCTGCATGAATGGTTTTGATAGCATTGTCGTCATCGGGTCCTCCCCATGATGATCCGCCGATTGCCCATGTTCCTAGAGCAATTCGAACGATTGTTTTATCAATATTGTGGATTTTGATTGTGTCGTGTTGATTAGTCATGATCCCTCCTTATAAGACTTAAATATTAATATCAATAATAAGTTTATCATGATTTATATTTTGCGCGTAATTATTATTTAAATATTAGTAGTAAAGATATTAATACTTAATTTTTCATTAATCCATATAAATGAATATTTAGTAATAATAGTAGTAAATAAAATTTTTATTTATGCTTCTACAGTTTTATTGCTGAATCATTCAATGGGGGGCAGTTCTTCATCTGATTTCAGTTTCGGAGTACTGGCATCCATAATGGCTAGTATTGCAGCTGTCAGAGGTGAAGCAAGGATCAGTCCTGGCATGCCTAAAATTGTACCAAAAACAGTTTGAGATAAGATAGTGATAGCAGGAGGCATTTTTACAGTATGTTTTTGGATAAGAGGTGATAAGACATTTCCTTCTAAAAACTGGATGATACAATATAAGATTATGACTAATATACCTTCTTTATTCCCTTGAGAAAAACCAATTAAAACAGCAGGAACAGCCCCTATGATTGCTCCGATATAAGGGATAAAATTCGCCATGCCGGCAACAAAACCCAATGCAAGGGCCAGGGGTACCCCAATAATGCTTAAACCAATGAAAGAGCAAATCCCGACGACTAGCATGTCCAGAGATTGTCCAGCTGTCCAGGACCATAAGGCATGTCCGCCAACCATTAATAACTTACGGATTTTTGGACGTTGACGACCTGGGAAAAGACGGAGTAGGCCATTACCGTATAAATTTGGTGAGGCAGCAAAATATAAACCCGCTATGAATACAACAAATATGGTGCCAAGAACCCCAAATACAGATGTAATGAAACCGGTCATTGAACCTGCAATTCTAGAGCCAAGGGTAAAATGAGCATTGCTATTATTAGAACCCCCGCCAATAGAATTGGGAAGATAATTCATAATCATGTCTCCCAAGGGATTATTATGCAAACGATCCCTGAAAGTCCCGACTTGAGTTCCAAGAGCATGTTTTAATTTGATAATTTGTTCATTAATCTGCGGTCCGCTGGTTAGGATGACTGCACTAATAATGCCAACAATTAAAATTAAAACTATGGTCAGAGCTAGCCAGTGGGGAAGATGTGTATGTTTGCGAACGATCGTTGCAAGTCCCTTCAGAATTATGGCGGTTAGTGTTGCCGCAAAAATAATCATCATCAAATCGCCAATAAGCCAGACTGCTATAACCCCTACGGTCAGCAAGATGACAATTTGAAGAAGGGAATAGAGCTGTTCCTGTTGGGTTGGTTGTTCTGAATTAGAATTAGGAGACATTTTATTATATATTTATAATATTATGAATATGATCCATCATGCGATGATTGTTGTGATAATTCAATAGTTAAATAATATCATGTTGAGTTTTTAGAAAGAATTTTCACGCATGCTTTTTTCATAATGGCTGACTGTCTCTTCCACTGATCCGTCAGCGTATATTTCTCCAGCTTTTAGCCATATTACACGGGTACACCATTGCCTGATGATTGGCATGGAATGTGTTGTTAAAACAACAATTTCTGCCTTATTGATTATATTTTCCAATCGTTGTCTTGCTTTACCCTGAAAATTGTTATCTCCAGCCATGAACCATTCATCCATTAGCAAAATATCTGGGGTTACAGATGTTGCCAGACCAAAGCTTAATCGCATCATCATACCTGCAGAATATGTCTTGATTGGCAAATCGAGAAATTCATGTAATTGTGCGAATTCCTCAACATCTTTTTCCAGGGCTTTGATCTGTTCATTATTGTATTTAAGACGTTTACCCCTTAAATAAATATTTTCCCTACCAGAGAGGATACGGTTCATGCCAGCATTTGTATCCAATAAAGATTCTATTTTACCGTTAGTAATGATTTTTCCAGAATTGGGTTCGTATATTCCAGTGATTGCACGGAGCAGGGTTGATTTTCCTGCCCCATTGTGGCCTATCAATCCAACACGCTCTCCCGCTTTTATTGATAGATTGATATTTCGCAATGCTTGAACCGTTATACGGTTAGCATTGTCAACCAGAATATCAGCACCTGTTTTCTGGTTTAAGGATTGTTGCTTAGAGATGAACTTTCCTGCCTTAGAAAATAATGTTTTTTTTAAGGAACGATGATTGCTATGATAAAGAGGGAATTGTAATGAAAGTTCCTCTAATTTTATAAAACTTGATTGATTCATTGATTGGATTTTATAACGCTCTTACATTACGAACAGTATTTTTAAAAAATTCTATATTGATATTTTCTTTTAGCATGTCAATAAAGCAGTAGTTGATATTGTTTGTGGAGGCTATTAAAAAAGGCCAGCATGATATGCTGGATTTATTTTTGTTAAAAGAGGTCAATTCCAATAAGGTTGTGTCTTTTTGACAGAAATATAGATTAATCAGTTCAGGACAATGTGGGGCTATGATAAATTCAGCCTGTGAAAAAAGTGCGATTTGTGATTCCCAGTCCATATTCTCTAAATGGATAATGGGTAAATTCAATTCATTACAAGCCTGGGTCAAGATTGATTGAAAATGATCAAAAAAACAGGATTGATTTTTCTGGTTCGTTGCAATCAAGAAATTTGTGGGAAGGTTATTTTTATATCGGGAATTTTTGTTAATGAAATTGAAGATTTTTCTAGTGTCATGAAAATTGAAATAATCGTAAGGATAATGACTGTTTGGATGGAATAATGCTAGTTTTTTCGCTTTATATATACCGTCCTTCAAAAATATTGTACGAGAGTTTAGCTTAGCTTTTTCTAATGTGTTATCATATAATTCACGAGATATTGAATTACCAATGAATATATTATTGTTTCTATATTCAGGAATGGCAATTTTCATTGTTGTAGGTGTATATAAATTTGCCAGATAAGATTTTGACAGACAATATCCCATCCAGTGGTCGTATTGCATCCATTTGGGATCAAAAGCGAGAAAAATTTCTTCTAATAATTGTGCATCATTCAAATCAATCTCTATTTGATCTAAAGACTGATTTTTACAAAAATGAAGAGTTTCATCAATTAATTGTAGATCATTTGTTATAACTACACCATCGAATCCCTCTTGAACAATAAAATAAGCATTTTCAAGAATTGATAAAAAGAGATTTCCTTCAGGGTTATAGGTTAGAATATCATTTAAATTGTTATTGTGCGGATCAATCTCAAATCCTAAATCATTTAAATTTTGCCCTTCGTAAGCCGGGATCAAGGGATGACGCAAACGTTTTGAATGATTAACTGAGCTTTTCAATATGCCAGGCGGGCGAAAAGTAAAAATAGAACAATTTTCTTTAATATTCATGGTTCAATCGCTTTGTATATCTTATAAATAAATAGTTTAAATTTTATATCCAAAAAGCCAGCCTTGTTCTCGACCGTATAAACATTATCCAAGCAAGTCCCCATAATACAAAACTATAAACTAAAGCACTTAGATAAACAGAAATGGTAGGGATTTCACCTAGAATAGGTCCCTTGATGATCTGCATCGTGCTGTATATTGGATTAAGCAAAAGTAATGATTGAAAATTATGAATCTGAGATGGCATCCACATGATCGGGGTAATATAATATACGATTTGTATCAGACTGTTGATTATTTGTGGAATGTCCCGAAAACGTGCACAAATACTTCCCAGTAAAATACTGATGGCGAGACTATTGATAATCCAAATAATAAATCCTGGTATGGATAATAAAATAATCGTCCCAGGCCATTTATGATAATAAATAAATACAAGAAAGGGAGTAATGCAGTTTAAAAGGGTAATCAGAAAATTCCTGATAACAGTACGGATTGCTTGCAAGAAAAAAGGAAGCTTTAATGAGTGGATGAAAGTATCTGTTTGTAGAAAGCATTGACATGCATCAACAATCATATTGGCAATACCATTTTGCCAAAAAATTAGGGAAAAAGAAAGATAAGGTAGGTAGGTTTCTGTATGGATTTTAAATAGGGAACCGTATATGAGACCAATTGCCAACATCATCGTCGCTGATGAGAATGTCATCCATATAGGCCCTAAAAGGGAACCCTTATAACGTAACTTGATATCTAGCCATGCCATTGAATAAGCCAGTTTCCACAATTTTAAACTTTCTTTGATATCGATCCAACATTGTAAATGTCGATAATAAAAATTCTGATTACTGGTTCGTATTTGCGTGGACATTTTAAAGATTAGACATCAATTCTTGTTGAAATAAAATATTTAGTCATGGTTTATCACAAAGAATAAAATATACACAAATTATTCTTCAAAAAATGACGGGGATTTTTTTATTCTTATACTTTTAATAATAAGTTTTCTTACTCTATTGTAAATAAATGCTTTATAATGTACACCTTAGATAGAATTCTTAAAGTGTTTATCTGATTCGTACAAGTCTTTGCAATCCGAACAGCTTCGTAAGATAACACTGAAAAAAATGGATTTATTTGGAAATAAATTCTTTATGGAATGTAGATAAGGGTAAAGGTATAATGAAGCGATCAGAAGATTTTACAGGATCTGGCGAAAAACTCAAATCTGGTTCAATGAAGTTTATTATTTCCAGACAAAACGAAAAACAACTTCATGATAAATCTCTTTATTTATCCCTGGTTCGTTTTGTTGTGCTCGGATGTATTATTGGAATGTTGGCTGCATGTGCAAACAATGCACCCCGTCAGCAACAAATACCTATTGCTCAGGAAGTTGCGCATTATAAAGCGAATGCCCGTTCTTACTATACTCCACCAGGGCCTCCAGAGGATCCATGGGGGCCATATATTCAGGAGGCATCTGCTCGGTTTGATGTGCCTGAAATATGGATTCGGGCGGTTATGCAGCAGGAGTCTGGTGGAAGTTTATACCATAATGGGCAATTGGTAACTTCTGGTCCCGGTGCGATGGGGTTGATGCAGTTAATGCCCCCAACATATGATGAAATGAAAATTGCTTATAATCTAGGGGATGATGCTTATGATCCTCATGATAATATCATGGCTGGAACGGCATATATTCGTCAAATGTATGATATTTATGGCTCTCCAGGTTTTTTGGCTGCATATAATGGGGGCCCTGGCAGATTGGATGATTTCTTAACACATAATCGTACATTACCTTTGGAAACCCGACGGTATGTTGCCTCAATTGGCCCTCAAATTCAGGGTATAAAACCAAACCGACAATCGCAAGCTGATTTGATGGTAGAGGGTCATGAAAATGGTATGGGTGTCAGTGCAGTTCAATATGCTGCGGCAACGCAACCCGGATTTCAAAGAATGGCATTATCGTCTCAAGCTCAGGCAGTGCAGAATGCATGGCAAAATCGCCAGACGACAGAAACGCTTAATCAGGCCAGTCTTAATGGGACAAGCTCTGCAACAACTGATAGTTTGAACAGGCAAAGTTTACAAGGAGCGGGCTCAGCAGTGACACAAGTTGCTATGGCATCACCATTGCCTTCACAGCCTGCTGTATCAACCTATCCAGTTAAATGGAAGAATTTTGACACTCATCCAGTTGCTTCTTCAACTGCACCATCAGTCGTTACGCGTCAAGATGTTAAATCAGCATGGTTGGCTAGGGGATATCAATCAACCCAGGCACCAGCAATGCAATCGCGTCCAATGCCTGTTCAGGTTGCATCAGCTCCGGCAGCTTTGCCATCAAGATCAGAACGGAAACAATATTATAGACCCATTTCCTACCAATTTCCAGCTGCAGAGGCTTCTGTAAATTATAATCGTAAAAGAGGTATGAATTTAACTAAAAAAGAAAATGTGTCGTTATTATCAGGAAACTGGGGAATTCAGGTCGGAGCTTTTGCTTCATCAAGTCAGGCGAAAAATGCTATTGGTATTGCAAAAAATCGAGCTTCTCTTTTTTCAGGTAAGCAACAGGTACAAGTCGTTCAAAAAGGTAAAAGCAAGATATATCGCGCTAGGGTGACAGGATTAAGTTTAAATGCTGCCCAGATGGCCTGTAAAAAACTAACTGCTTGCATCATGGTAAAACCATCCAATAGTTAATGATTCTAAAATTTAATTCATTAGCTAATATTAAAAGCGTGCCAAATAATTATATGTCTAGTTCGCTTTTATTAAAAATTAAATTGTGAATATCTGCAATTTGGGTTCAGTTATTGCCCGAAAAAATTGAAGGTCTGTTATAATCTTACGGTTCAACTGTTCTACTGCAATTCATGATCAGTATGGATTATGCATAATTGTTCTTCCAGTTGCAATGGTATCAGCTTGTATGACTTGTCAAAATAGTTTTGGCTTTCAATGGAAAGGATATTACAACAACAGTAATAGTTGTAATGTCTGTTTGTTGCTTTATTTTCTCTGCAAAAAAGCTTAAAACCTGGTTGGCAGGAATCAGCAGACCAAGGTCAAGATTGCAGATGAAACGTGAATAACAGTAAAACCTAGTTTTTCCGATTTCTTGCAGAACAAGATGTATTCTTCCAGATTTTATCCAATTTTGACTTAATCAATAGCGGAAATTTTTGCCCAAACAAGAATGTTGGTAGAAATTTCTTTCTTACGGCTTAATAAACCTTTAAAGGGAAATGTATGTGGTTAAGTGAGTTTTTTTTTATTAATCTGATCTGAGATTAGATGGTAGAAAAAGAAAAGCATGAAGTAATATTCATTAACCATATGAATGTCGATGTCATTCAAACCGATTATTTTTTCGTTGCTAATTAATTAATAAAATCCAGATTTGTTTTTTTGATTACCCCTTGATGGTCGTTCCCGTTGGCACAGGAGAAACCAGAAAAAATGGCTGAAGGAACAGTGGTTTGCCAGCCATATAGGTCAAGATGGAAGAATAGGATGCATATCTTTGGTTATGGATTTTCCATGGAATATGAGTTGAAACTTTTCAATCAGCATAGACCAGTTGAATGGCGACTGACATTGATGATTAACGTTGTATATAGAACTCAAGACCATTTTTAGTTTGTTTGCTTCTTCAGGCCATAATTCGACACAATGAGGACAAGTTTTTCTTTTAAGTGAAACAGCTGTTGCCTTGATAAAAAAAAACAGTTCCAGATTTAATCTACTGCCAATATGAACAAGATGCCAATCTGTTTTTTTCAACGTTGGCACTATATTGGCATAATGGCGGTATGATAGGTTTTCCAGAGATGGGGAACCGATTTTATGGTTCAAAAAGGTGAATCAATAACCTATTATTGTTACACAATATTGTAATCGTTAAAAGTCAGTTATCCTGATTAACAGAATGTAAAGAGTTCCTCTTTGGGGAAACGTGATTTAGGTTGTTTGGCGTTATAATCAGTTTTATCATGATAACCCAAAGTAATTACAAGAATACTTGTAAATCCTTTTTCTTTTAGGTGGAATTCTTTGTCTAAAATATCTGCATCAAATCCTTCAATGGGACTGGCATCTATATTTGCTAACGAGGCACCTAGTAATAAGTTTCCAAGAGCAATATAACCTTGTTTTGCTGTCCAATTGGGAAGATCCTTTAGAATTTTTTTATGCAGATTCATATATCCGATATAAAGATTGATAAATTCTTCCTTGTTTAAATTTGGGTTATGACGGCCATCCTTAATTTCTTGTTCAATAATTTTGCGAATATAGGCTTCATCCATATCTGTTTTTGAACAAATAACAATTGTATGTGAAGCACGGTCAACCTTGTGTTTATTATAAAGGAATTCTTCCCTTACCATTGATGAGGCAACGCGCTTAATACCATTTTCCGTGGAAGCGACAATGAAGTGATAAGGTTGTGAATTAATTGAAGTAGGTGTGTAGCGTAAAAGGTCAACTAACTGATTTATAATATGATCAGGAATTTTTTTTGTTGGATCATATCTTTTAGCGGTAAAGCGACGGAGTGCAAATTTTTCGATATCCATGATTATCCTTACGTTAATAATTCATAATAAAATTATATACATGTAAAAAATGTATAATAAATTAATATATGCCTATAATCGTAAAATGAATGGAAAAAGAGATCAACCTTAAAATAGTCGGTTTATATTATGATTGTTATAAAAGTGATAAAGAATTATGCAGTTACAGCCCGTATAATGATAGATAAGATATACATGCAATTCAATTCTTTAATTATTAATTAATTTACAACTCTAAGCTTGTATTGAGTGTTTCGTGAAATGTTTTATTAATATAGAAATTTGCACTATAAAAATTAACTTGCCAATTTAAACATGTTATTTTTTAAAAGTGTATTTTTTCAAATCTTTTGTGTTCATTTATGAGAGTCAACAATATTTTAATTTTTCATAGTAAATAGATGAATAATTTGAAGATTAGGCAGTGTATTTAGATAGGATTTTACGGTTATTTTGTACAGTGGTATTATCTCAAAATATTTTATTAAATTTTAATAAGATATCAGTCAAAAAGGTTTTGACATTTTATTTTACTAAACAGAATTGATAACGTAATAATCAGCAAGGTAAATAAATTTATCGAGGTTAGAGAGGAAAGATGCGATAATTTTATAGGAATGGGGCCTGTAGTAACAGATTGAGGTCCATAGGTTAAAAGTGTAAGGGCATAAAAATCAATAGTGAGAATATAAATTGTCCAAGCGATAATACTGCTAAACAAAATACCATAAATGATACGGTTAAATTTTAACATGCTCCTTCCTCCTTTCACAGGATATGATTTTTACATTCGTAATATTCCATTATTTCAAGTAAGTTTACCATTATATTGAAAATTATAAAAAAAATCAATTTAATAAAGTGGTTATATCAATTAATTTTGACTTATTAACGTTATGGATTTTGTTTTTTTAGTAAAAAAGCAAGAATTATTTTTGCCGTTTTTTCTGGCGAATTAAGTTTATCTTTATCTTCCGCAGGAAAAAAGGATTGTCTCAATAAGGTTTTGGTTGGCGGAGGGGTAATGGTTTGAACATGAACTGCAGAGATATCCTTTATTTCTTCTTTCCAACAATTTATAAGATTTTGAATAGCTGCCTGAACAGAGGTGACTGATCCCCAAAATGCACCGGGTTTCGTTATCCCCTGAAGAAAAAGAGCTTGAGAATTTGGTGTGGCGCATAACAAGGGGGACAAAGTTCGAACAAGTTTCATACAGCTTGTAAGATTGATGGAAATATTTTTTGACCAGTCTTGATCCGTTATTTGGTCAACAGGTGTAAGTGGCGTGTAATGAAAGGCTGCATGAATGAAAATGTCAAGTCGATGGAATTGCTGGGCAATGGAAGGGCCAATATTATCAATTGTTGTATCGAATGGATTTTTGGGTTGCAAATCAAATGGAAATAAGGTGGCTTTACCACCTTTTTGGCGGATTATATTATCTGTCTGTATTAATCCTCCCTGCGTTCTTGCGCTGAGAACGCAGTGTGCACCAGCCTCGGCCAATGCTATGGCACAAGCCTGACCTATGCCACGACTTGCACCAGTAATGAAAGCTACCTTGTTTTTAAAAGGGAGAGTAACTAAGGATGACATGACAGTTTCATTATTTATTTTGTGTTAGGTTCATGTCATGATCTGTAAGTTGAATAGGATAGTCTCCTGTAAAACATGCATCACAATATTGCGGTTTTTCGTAATTTCTTTCCTTTTCTTCCAGAGCTTTGTATAATCCATTGCATGAAATGAATCCCAGTGAATCTGCCCCAATCAATTTGCACATTTCATCAATATCATGTGTGTGTGCCAGTAGTTTTTCTTTTGATGGAGTATCAATTCCGTAATAACAGGAAAACCGTGTGGGGGGAGAGGCAATACGCAGATGAACTTCGGCTGCTCCTGCAGCTCTGACCATTTCAACGATTTTTTTGGATGTTGTTCCACGGACGATGGAATCATCAATTAAAATGACGCGTTTGTCTTTTAAAATTGAACCGTTTGTGGAGTGTTTGAGTTTTACTCCAAGATTACGGATTTGATCAGTCGGTTCAATAAAAGTCCTTCCTATATAATGACTACGGATTATGCCTAACTCAAATGGAATATTGCTGGCTTTTGCATAGCCGAGCGCAGCAGGCACACCGGAATCGGGAACAGGAACAACAATATCTGCCGCAACGGGATTTTCAAGCGCGAGTTCGGCTCCAATTTTTTGACGTGCTATATATACGGATTTATTTTCAATAATGGAATCGGGACGGGCAAAATAAACATATTCGAAAATGCAAAAGCGATGAGAAATATTATGAAAAGGTTTAATGGAACGGATACCCTCATCATTAATGATGATGACTTCACCAGGCTCGATATCACGGACAAATTCCGCGCCCATGCTGGAAAGTGCACAGGTTTCACTGGCAACAACCCAGCATTCTTTTTCCTTATTCTGGTTGAGTTTGCCGAGTATCAGGGGACGAACACCTAACGGATCACGAGCGGCAATTAACATATCCTTGGAAAGGGCCACCAGAGAATATGCACCCTGAACCTGTTTTAAGGCATCAATAAAGCGGTCAATAACATTGCTGTACAGGGAAATGGCAATCAAATGGATAAAGACTTCGCTGTCTGTACTGGATTGGAATAGGCATCCTCTGCGTACCAGGGATTGTCTAAGGAGTTGTGCATTGGTAAGATTTCCATTATGGGCAACAGCAAATCCACCAAATTCAAAATCACCATATAAAGGTTGTACATTACGAAGCTGCGTGGCACCTGTTGTAGCATAGCGATTGTGACCAATCGCAATTCCACCTGGTAATTTGGCGATAACCTGGGGATCGGCAAATACTTCACCGACCAGCCCCAAACCACGATGAATATGAAAATTTCCATCGTAAGTAACAATACCTGTCGCTTCCTGACCTCTATGTTGTAAGGCATGTAATCCCAATGCAGTCAATGATGCGGCATCTTGTGTTGTCCAGACGCCTACCACGCCACATTCCTCATGAAATTTATCATCTTCATGATCTGGGGATGTATGTATTGTTGAATAGGATATTGATTCGCTAGATTTATTCATCGCAATTCCGAAAATAAATGAATAGATAAGGGTTTTATGAGTTAAAAATGGCCATGTTTATTGTGAGGGAGCAATTGAGGAATACCCCCCCTCTGGTTGAACAGTAGAAGGCTCATCATTATGCGATTGATCTGTCGAAGAGGATTGATGAGATATTCCATTATGTAATCCAGTTCCGTCAGGTATTGATACTCTTGGTGTCTTTGTTTGGGGGACAACAACATCCCGTTGCATTGAGCTTGGGAGAAGATTATTAATCAGGACAGCTCCCTGATATATATAGGGAACCATTTGACTTTCTTGAAGAGGTTCAGGCCATTGTGCGGCAGGAAAAATTATTCCGCCAATCAGATAGAGAATGGCCAACCCTGCATATCCCTTAACCCCACCACATATTGCACCAAGTAATCTGTCCAGACGACCCAAAAGGGAGATTCGTGCAGAATTTTGACCGACAACGGCATTTGCCAGCGCATTAATGACAATACAGGTCAAGGCAAATATAACAATGAAGGAGGCAATATTTGCCAAATTTTCAGAGTTTACGTAAGGCGATAGCTTGGGGGCAAGATCGGGATACCAGCGATTGGCCAGGCTGGCTGCAATAATCCATCCAAATAGACCTATACATTCACGAGTAAACCCTCGCGTAAGACCGGATAAGGCACCAAGGATAATTACACCAAGACAAACAAGATCAATCCAGTTCATAGAATTAAGCACTTGATTAACTTATTCCCTTTAATAAGATTATAAAGCGGTATTAGTAAATAAACAATTCATTTACCGCAATGGGTAAATAAAAAATATTTTTATAATTTTTAATTACAAAAAACAAATAACTGTAAATTGTTTGATAATCATGGATCTCAATTATGAAGATGGTTGAACTATATCATAAATAGAAATTATTTTTCAGAGTTTTTCAATCACGGGTTAATATATTATCTTCACGTTGTAAAATCTTGATTGGATCATTGTCGTAATTTTCTGTATCTTCTTCAGGTTGCAGACGGCTGGGTAATAGCATTCCATTCTGATCCAGAACAGGGTAGGCGGCTGAAGCTACAACATGAGTGTTTGTACGTTTTAAATCACGGGCCAATTCAATCATGAATGAACCATACTGAATCTGGTTTTTTTTATTGTCTGTGCTTTGTCGAAGATTTTCATAATAGATAGCGATAACTTTGCTTTCAATTTCACGGAATATATCCTTCTCTTCGGCAAGTTTACGGGCAATATTCTCGTCTTCATTAATCAGCAAGGTTGCTGTTGTATGCAGATTTTTATGGATGCGTCGCATCATTTTTTGCAATGGATCCATCATGGGTTTTGGTAAAATGATTCTTTGTTTAACCATTTTCTGTACGGTTGAAAGAACATTCCTGTCCAGGACATCACCCGCATTGGCAATTTGTGTACAGAAGGTTAGGATTTTTTCCACCTGATTCAATTCATTTTGATTCAAAGCTTCGGGATCCAAACCGGTGACGTAACTTTGTATTGAGTTTGTTAATTTATCTAGCGTATTATCAAAACGTCGTGCGGCGCTGGCAATTTGAGGTGTTTGATTTTTAAAACTATCGTCAACACCATTCAGCATTTTTTCCAAAATATCACATAAACGCAATGATTCCCGGGTTGCATTGCCAAGGGCAAGAATAGGTGATTGTATGACGGATTTATCAAGATAGACCGGTTTTGAGGGATCCTGAACAGTTTCCTCTTTTGTGCGTGGAAATATTTTTTTTAGTAAATTGGCGTAGGGGGTTAGGAAAGGCAAGAATAGAAGTGCCGTTGCAATATTAAATAATGTGTGAAAATTGGCGATAGATCGGTTGATATCAGGATAGTAATATGTGAACCAATGGGTGAGTGGATGAATAAAGATAAAGACAATGGCCGCACCGATAACACGGTTTATTAAATTTCCCATAGGTAAACGTTTGGCAATCACGTTTTTTCCTGTTCCCTCTATCACGGGATTGAGAGCGGTACCGATATTGGCGCCCAAAACCATGATAAAGGCTGTTTCAGCAGGTATGACATTGTGAGAGGCGAAGGACGCTATTAGCAATACAATCGCCACGGAAGAATGCATAATCCAGGTCAGGATCATTGATAATAAAATTGTAATAAAAGGCATATCTGTAATGTTGCCCAATACTGTACGAAGCGCTGGTTGGTTGGTATAGGGATGAAGGATTACCAGAAATTGATGTAGGGAGATCAGAATCAGGCCTAATCCGATGAAGACGCGTCCAAAATCACGGATATGATTAAGACCCCGGCGAAACATGATGACGCCTATCAAAACAAAAAGGGGTGCGATACGGGACACGTCAAATGATAATAGCTGGACAATTAGGGTGGTTCCAACATTTGCCCCCAGCATAACCGCCAATGCAGAAGGTAGTCCGATTACCCCATTGGCGGCAAATCCAGTGATCATAAGTCCCGTTGCAGTTGAGGATTGCAAGATTGCAGTGATACCTGCACCTGCGATAAAAGATTGGAATCTGTTTCGTAACATGGTTGACAGGAAATGATTTAACCGTGCGCCAAACGCTCGTTGCACACCGGTTTGAACCATATGAACACCCCATAAAAGCAGGGCGACACTACCAGCAAGATCAATTACAGTAACAAAATTCAAGGAATATCCTCTTTTAAAGTTTTAAGTTATTGAAGTTAGAAGAAAAAAGTTTTTTAAATAAAAAAAGTTATAAATTAAAATTATATAAATAATTGAAAAATTCCTTGTCAAAAGGTGAATATAGCATAATTTTATGCGCTTGAAATTAAACTTTCCAATTTAATTCTCGAAACTGTCGGATTTAAATTTTGGAAATATTATTGGTATCGGTTTTCGTTAATTGGGATATTTTGATAATATATTGATTTTTTTGATATTTTTCAGGAAGAAAATTGCTTTTTCATCATTTATATCATAAATTGAAACAATTACTATTTCCATATAAAGGAGAATATAAATATGTCAGTATCGGATCATGATTATATCAATTTTTCACAAGATGATGAATTGAATTATATTTTAAAAAAATATCATAAATCTCAAACGCATGAAAATCGGGTTGAATTGAAAAAACTTGGTCAAGCCTATAAGGATGAAACAAAGTCAAAAATGCTAAAACATGCAGACTTTTATCCTTATCTGGAAAAACACTTAGATAAATTAAGATAAACTGGGGTTGAGGATGATAAGGGATTATATGTTTTAAAAAAATTGTGGTAAGGGATTAATTTTTTAAATAGTAAAAGGTGATAAAGCCATCACTATGTTATTGTTATGTAAATTATAAATTATTCTAACCTTATCACAATGTTATTGAATATAAATATAAGATTTAAATTAATTATTTATTATTGTGAATTGAATAATTGATTATATTTTTTAATAAATACCGTTTTGCTAATTTTAAATTTTATTATGGAATGATTTATAACGGAAAACTATCAATAATTTGGTTCTTGGTGTTTTCGAGTTTATCAAAATAGCTTAAATTAAGTTGTCTTAACGGAATATGATTTAAATTTTTGAATAAAACGGGGTTATAAAAATTTATTTCTGTACGATGTATGCCTGCGAAATAATCAAAGAATTTCCATTTTCCGCCATCATGCAATTTATTATCCCACAACCAAATATTTGGGATATGATAGCTGTCTGCAATAACAAGTCCATGTAAACTGCTGGATGCAATATATTTGCAGGATTTTATCTGGTCAATAAAAACGTTAATATCAGGATCGGTGATATCAATAAAAAGAGTGTTGGGTGTATTTTGTAATATTTGCTCTACCCAGCTCTTTTTATATTGACTGTGATGAACAATAAGACCCCAGTCATATTTTTTTTCTTTGTTGGGGTTATATATACGGTCACATATTAATCCAGGATCCCCATAAGGTAATTTACATTTATGTGAAGTGAAGGATTCATGGGTCAATGGTCCACGTAATAAAGAAATCTTGAATAATTCAGTAGGTAATGAGGAAGGTGAAAGAGTTCCGCTCCCCCATACAGGATAAATTCTGTTTCTTGGTGTTGCCCAGTTTAAAATGCTGCCTATTCCGATTAAGTCTGTGTTTTTTAAATTGGTTCTACATATTATTTTTTTACTTAAATATCCAATAATATATAAATTTAGTTCATCACCTATATTTGTGAACTGTTTGTTGCGCCACCAATACAGATTAACAGAATTGTTCATTTTTTTGTTAATCAAAGTGTTGAATTGGTTTATATCAAATTTTATTTTATATGCTTTTTGAAGCTTGAATTTCTTCCATTGTTTATTTTTTAGCTGTACAGTTTGAAATAATGTTTGATGATGATGTGTTGTAATGGGAATATTATAATAATAACAGTTTAATCGTCGGGAAATAAAAGAGTAATTTCCGGGAAATCGATGTTTTATAATAACATGATCAAACAGGTTTTTTTTATCATGGATGAATCCTGTTTTCATATCAGTTGTGGACAAATAAACAGGGTGGTGATTGTTTTTTTTCTGAACCATATAGAGGTGATGGTTTAGATAGCATAAAGAAGATTCTTCTTCAGTTCTGCAGATTATAAAATTTTTAAGTGACATAGTTAAAAAAGTTTTTAACCTAATTTAAATTTTGTCACCTAAATTAAATGTGAATGTTTATTGCGTCAATGAAAATTCATATTTTTATTGTCATACAATAAAATATTTTGCTTTAGGATGAAAAATTACCAAAGCTGACGTTGACTGCTCTGGATGCAATTGCCATTCTTCAGATAGGGAGATTCCAATCTGCTTTGCGTCAAGAAGATTCAATATATATTTTTGATCCTCAAGATTAGGGCAAGCGGGATAGCCAAACGAATATCTGGACCCGCGGTAATTTTGCATCAACAGCTTGTTCATATCAGGATCATCTTCACTACTGAAACCTAGCTCTGCCCTCATTCGTTGATGCGTATATTCAGCCATTGCCTCGGTTATTTCAACAGATAAACCATGCAAATATAAATAATCCTGGTAACGGTTTTCTTCAAACCAGATTCTGGCTGTGTCTGAAGCTTTTTGACCTACAGTGACAATTTGCAAGCCAATTACGTCACGAATGGGATCATTATAATCCCGGATATAGTCAGTGATGCAAATGCGTTGATTGCCAGGCTGTCTTGGAAGGGTAAATCGGCACAATTCGGTTTTCCCATCCCTATCGAAGAGGATTAGGTCCTCAGCGCTCGCAGCGGCTTTCCAGTAACCATAAACGGCTTGTGGTTGAAGGATTTTTTTCTGCTCACATTGTTGGATCAATTTATATAGGATTGGTCGTAAATTTGTTTTCGCATCTTGCAGGAATTCTTCCAGCGTTTTTCCCTGCTTTTTCATTCCCCACTGCAATTGATATAAAGAACGTTCGTTTAGGAAGGGTAAAACAGCTTTTAAACTGGTTTCTAACTTTCGCGCCCCCCAAAATGGTGGATTGAGGGGAGGTTCGTGAGAAGTCATTTTATTTCTTCGCAAGGATGATTCTTCCATGGAAAAAGGAGCTACAATGGTTTTTTCCTTTTTTTCGGGACGTTTGGGTTTTTTATTTTTGATTTTTTGGGCAGCAAGATAATTATCTAAATCACCATGGGTTAATTGTTCCATAAGTGTCAAACCATCAAAGGCATCCCTGGCATAGGCAACCATCCCGTTATTTTTTTTATAGATTTCCGCACAATCTTCTTCAACGTAGGCACGTGTTAAAGCTGCTCCTCCGAGTAGAACAGGTATGCTGAGGCCTTGTTGCGCCATTTCTTCAAGGTTTTCTTTCATGATAACAGTTGATTTGACCAATAATCCAGACATGCCGATCGCGTCAGCATTATGTTCCTTTGCTGCCTTAATCATGTCTGCTACAGGTACTTTAATGCCTAGATTGACAACCTTGAAACCGTTGTTGCTTAAAATGATATCGACAAGATTTTTGCCAATATCATGTACATCCCCTTTCACCGTTGCCAAGATCATCGTACCTTTGGTTTCATTATTTTTCTTTTCCATAAAAGGTTCAAGAAAGGATACGGCTGCCTTCATTGTTTCGGCAGATTGCAAGACAAAAGGAAGCTGCATTTTCCCAGATCCAAATAATTCCCCTACCGTTTTCATGCCATTAAGTAAAAGGGAATTGATTATTTCCAGGGGGGCATAGGTTTCCATCGCCTTTTTTAAATCATCCTCCAAATCTTTGCGATTTCCATCTACAATTCGGTTATGCAATTGTTCTTCAATGGTGGTAGCAACAGCGCGAGTTGCCACTTGTGTGGCTTTACGATCGGCAAAAATTTCTAAAACTTTTTTGAGTGGGTCATAATCATCAGTTCTTCGATCAAAAATCAAATCTTCAATGACTTTAACTTCATCTTTGTCCAAAAGGTGCATGGGGCGTATTTTAGAAACATGAACAATGGCAGCTGTCATTCCCATTTTCTGGGCATGATAAAGAAAAACAGAATTCAAAACTGCTCTGGCGGCTGGATTAAGTCCGAATGATATATTGGATAATCCGAGCACGATTTGAATGTCAGGAAATTCATCGTGGATGGCTTTGATCCCTTGTAAAGTCCATAAACCCAGTTTACGGTCATCTTCTACTCCAGTGGCAATAGTAAAGGTAAGAGGGTCAATCATCAAATCGGAGTGGGGCAGGCCATATTTGTTACAGGCAAAATCAACTAATCGGCGGGTTATTCGTAATTTGTCTTCAGGTGTTCGTGCCATTCCTTGTTCATCAATGGTTAATGCAACAACAGCGGCACCAAATTTACGGGCCAGTTTTAAACGATGAGCCGCTATTTCTTCACCATCCTCAAAATTGATTGAATTAATGATGGGTTTTCCACCATGAAGTTTAAGACAAGTTTCAATCACTTCCGTACTAGTAGAATCTATAACGAGAGGAACATTGATAGATGACGTGAGGCGAGGAATAATTTCCTTCATATCCTTTTTCTCATCATGACCTACAAAGGCCATACAAACATCCAGGGCGTTTGATCCTTCTTTCAGTTGCTCACGACCGATTGTAACGCATCCATCCCAATCTTGTTGATCCTGTAAATCACGCCATTTCTTAGAGCCATTGGCATTACAGCGTTCCCCAATCGAAAACAGACTATTTTCCTGTCTTAAAGGTGTGGGGGTAAAAAGACTTGAAACCGAGGGAATCCATATTGAACTTCTGGGTATACAGGCTGGTCGGTCTGTGAAGCATCCCCCCAAAGCCGCTTCGTTTTTGAGCATCTGATCAAATGCAGCAATATGATTAGGATTAGTTCCACAGCAACCACCGATCATATTTATTTTCTGTTCTTTTATATAACGGGACATCCAAACGGCCATTTCTTCTGGAGAGAGTGGGTAGTGCGTTTTACCGTTGACGAGTTCTGGCAATCCTGCGTTAGGTTGCATCGAAATTAAATGCGGCCAGTATTGAGAAAGCCATTTGATACCCTCGGCCATTTCCCGAGGACCTGTTCCGCAATTCATTCCCATCATTTGAACATCCAACGCTTCAATGACGGTCGCTGCGGCAGCGATATCACTTCCAACAAGAAGGGTGCCTGTTGTCTCAATGGTTACTTGTACAAAGATTGGTAAAAAAATGTCAGCTTCTTTTAATGCTATCTTGGTTGCGTTTACAGCAGCCTTGATTTGAAGTGGATCTTGGCATGTTTCAATTAAAAAAGCGTGAACACCGCCTTCAATCAAACCTCTACATTGCTCTGTAATTGCATCTTCAAGTGAATCATAATCAATATTTCCCAAGGAGGGTAGTCTAGTCCCGGGTCCTATTGATCCAAGGATATATCTACTTTTTTTATCAGCAAATGAATTTGCGGCTTCATTGGCAATTTCAGCGGCACGTTTGTTGATTTCTCTTGTTTGGTCTTGAAGGTCAAATTCGGATAGGGTGATGGAAGATCCTCCGAAAGAATTTGTTTCCACCATATCTGCACCTGCTGCAAAATAGCGTTTATGAATATCCCTAATCAAATCGGGTCTAGATAAATTAAGGATTTCTGTACAGTTTTCCTTTCCCCAAAAATCTTTGTTAATATCGAGATCAAGTGCTTGAATGATGGATCCCATTCCTCCATCACATAAAAGAATCTGTTCATGAAGTTGATTCAAAAGCTGACTTTGTTTGGACATAGAAAACCTTGATGTTAGAATTTTTTATTTATTAAAATCAGGATACTCAATTGAAATATCTACCATAATTATAATAAAATGAAATTTATTAAATAAATAAACAAAAAATGGGATTTCATTTTGCATTTTAATTATTTAATAAATTTTGATACTCCAAGCCCGGTTTGAAGATATGTGAAAAGAATGATAGGGTAAAATCTATTATAGTATTTATTGCATATTCAGCATGAAAAGAATTGAATTATTAAAATGATAATGATATTTTGGCAGAAAAATTACAAAACATTAATTGATATAGTTAATTAAGGAAATGATTTTATTGTTTATTTTAATGGTCAAATGAATTTATGATAATGAAGACTGCATATTAAAAAAAGCTGTTCTTATTAAAAATTTGTAAAATATTTTGTTAATTTAATTGATAAAGGATGATCGGTGGATCAACCAGATAAGGGCTCCATACAGTCAGGAGCAGGGCAAAGCAATAATCAAGGGAAAACACAGAAGCTTTCCCCAATGATGATTCGTTTACGGGCAACAATGGCAGCTGCAAAATATCATGGGGTTGATCTTGATATACGTGATTTTGCAGCTGAGCCTGGTGAAGACTCTCCATCCCCGGCAACCTTGGCACGCTGGCTGAATAGTCAGGGGCTGATTGCTAAAGGGATGCGTTTGAAATGGCGATATTTGATACGCTTGTACAATTCACCTCCCATAGTACTAATGTTTAAGGATGGTTCCGCAGGATTGATGGTGGGTGTCAATCCTGAAAAAAGGATTGTTTTTTTAAGAGATCCGTTGAAGGGAGAGGGTGAACCTCCTATTCCTGTTGAAGAAGTCCGTTTAAGGCAGGCATGGACAGGTGATATTCTTCTTGTAAAGCAAAATAAAAACCTGTCTGAAAGTGAAGATAAGCTTGATTTTAAATGGCTTTTCAAAATGGTATTGCGTGAACGTGCCTCCTTGCGTGATATTTCAATAAGTTCGATGATAATCAGCGTTTTGCAAATTTTTCCTGCTTTTATAGTGATGCAGGTTGTAAATCGGGTGGTTGCTTTTCAATCAATGGCGACACTGGTATCGATTAGTGGATTGTTGATTGTCTTAAGTTTTTATGAAATTTTAATTAGTTATGCCAGACGAGAGATTACCAACGTTATGGCAACACGTTTGGATGCTCGTATTTCAATTCATACCTATAATCGTTTGCTTTCTTTGCCATTGGAATTTTTTGAACGACAACAGACTGGTCGTTTGATCGGAAAGGTTTCTCAGATATATCAGGTGCGAGATTTTATCACGGGCCGTTTAATGACAACTTTCCTGGATTTGTTTACATTAGTTGTTATTTTACCATTCTTATTTTACATTAGTGTTATTTTAGCATGGCTGACCGTTGTTGCGGCAGGTTTGATCGGTTTAATTGTGGTTATTTTTATTAAACCCTTAACATATTATTATAGTAACCGTATTGAAGCGGAAATGACACGTGGATCAGCAATGTATGAAACCGTTGCGGGTATACGAACTGTTAAAACTTTAGCTTTGGAACCTTCCCGTCGTCGTGAATGGGATAATATCGTTGCTGAGGTTTGTAAATGGCGGTTATCAACAACGCGTATGCAAAATTGGCCTGAAACATTGGTTATGCCGTTGGATTTCTTTATCAATCGAGGGATTATTCTTATTGGTGCCTTTATTTGTATAACCAATCCAACAGCGGGAGTTGATGCCGGTGCAATTGTCGCTTTTATGATGCTGGGAGGTCGTGTCGCGGCTCCTCTCGTTGGGTTGGCTAAATTAATGACCGTAATAACAGAAGTAGAAACCTCATTATTTCAAGCGGGGGAAATATTAAATAATCCAACGGAAACAAAAGCGTTGACTACAGGATTAAGACCAAAGATTATTGGTGCGCTATCCTTTGAAAATATTAATTTTACATATCCTGGGGGAAGTAGTCGGGCGTTAAAGGATTTAAATTTTTCAATTCCAGCAGGTACGATGTTGGGTTTGGTGGGACGAAGTGGGTCCGGTAAATCCACTATAACGCGTCTTTTACAAGGCGTTAGCCGAAATTATGAAGGTTTTCTAAGGCTGGATGGTGTAGATTTGCGTGAAATCAATCTTACCCATTTAAGACGCTCTTTTGGTGTTGTTTTACAGGACAACTTTTTGTTTCGTGGAACAATTAGGGATAATATTACCGCTGGACGTCCCGGATTGACGATGGAAAAGGTTATCTGGGCAGCACGAATGGCTGGCGCTGAAGAATTTATAGAACGTATGCCCGCTGGATATGACACTTTTATCGAAGAGGGTTCAACGAATATTTCAGGAGGACAAAGGCAACGTCTTGCAATTGCAAGAGCTGTTATTCTAGACCCAAAACTAATGATTCTAGATGAGGCAACATCCGCTCTTGATCCTGAAAGTGAAGCGTTGGTTAATGCCAATTTGGAGCGAATTGCCAAGGGAAGAACGATGGTTATTGTTTCACATCGATTATCATCATTAGTTAATTGTGATCAAATACTGGTTATGGATCAGGGTGAAATGCAGGCAATTGGAACACATGAACAATTATTAGAAACCTGCGAAATTTATCGTACTTTATGGTTGCAGCAAAATCGACATGTTGATGAGAGAAAGCATTCAAAAAAGAATGAAGCCCAGAAACCTGTAATTACGGAAGGAACATAAAATGGTGGATGATAATCATAAAAATCAGTTGCCAGGAAATGTGAATTCTGAAAATAACAATGAAAAGTCTAATATTTCTAATGAATTGACAGATACTACTGAAAAAAAAATAAAAAAAACTTCAGAAAAAAAAGATGTTTCATCGACTGATGAACAGACAAGCATACCAGAAGGATATTTGCCTGCAGCAGATAATGAGACAGAATCTCAAGCTGATATGCCGATAGCTTTACTAGAGTTTACTTCACCTACTGCAGCTATTATCAATATGCCGCCAACGGCTTCTGCCCAGTATATTACTTGGGTTATTGGAGCTTTGGCGCTTTTTTCCATTATCGCATTATGTGTGTTTCCACTTGACAAAGTGGTTTCAGCTCAAGGTCGACTGGTTTCAGTGGATCCACCTTTGTTAATCCAACCAATGGAAGAGAGTATTATTAAATCAATTGATGTTAAAGAGGGGGATTTTGTAACGAAAGGACAGGTTTTGGCTCATTTGGATCCGACAATTCAACAGGCTGATATTGATAATCAACGTTTACAAGTTGAAAGTGGACAGGCTGAATTTGACCGTTTGCAGGCCGAAGCTGCTAATAAAAACTATACAGTGGACCCATCTAATCCTTATTCGGTAGAACAGGGGAATAGTTTTATAAAAAGAAAACTTGAGTATGATGCGAAAGTTGATGGTTTCAACCAGAAAATCAACGAACAATCGTTTCAACTTAAAAACTTTCTTGCAACTACTGCTGTATTGAAAGGGAGATTGCAAGTTGCATCTGATATTCATTTGATGCGGAAAAAATTGCAGGAACAACAAGTGGGAAGTCGCTTATCAACTTTGGGTTCGCAAGATACTTTAATGGATGTTGAGGATAAATTAATAACGGCACAACAATCAGCGAATGCCACGCAAAAGAAAATAGCATCTTTATTGGCTGATAAACAGGCCTACATTGAAAGTTGGAAGGGTGAAGTTTATAAAAATCTAACTTTAATTCAAAGACAATTGGCAAAAGATAAGGGAGAGTATGAAAAGGCAAAACTTCGTCGTAAAAAAGTTTTGATGAGGGCCGAACAGGATGCAATCGTACTATCAATTTCAAAAGGTTCTGTTGGTTCTATACTAAATTCTGGAATGCCGTTTATGACTCTAGTACCTGTTGGTACAGGTTTGGAGGTTGAAGCTGCTGTACAAGATGCGGATGTTGGATATATGAAGTTGGGTGATAAAGCGATTATAAAATTTGATACTTTTCCCTATACACAATATGGTGGAGCGGAAGCAGTTGTAACAAATGTTAGTGCCGATGTCTTTCAGCCTGGTGATACAGGTCAGGATATGAGTAATCGTCGGGGTGCAGCACCTTTACAATTTCGAGAAAAACCTTTTTATCGTGTAAGATTGAAAATCAATAAATACACTTTGCACAGTATACCGAATTTTTTTCATCCAACCCCTGGACTTACTGTTACGGCTGATGTTCATGTTGGTAAAAGGACAGCGGCTCAGTATTTAATGAATGGTATTGTACCTAAGTTAACAGAAGGAATGCGTGATCCACAGTAATGTAAAACATAAGGTGAAATTGAATTGGGAAATTTATGATGCGTGTTTTTTTTAATCCCTTGAATAAAGTCAGAAAAAAGAAAATTCAAAAACTTTTGAATAAGGGGAAAAAACATTATGAAAGAAAAGAATATGTTTCAGCATATAATTGTTTTTCACAGGGCGCATCTTTAAAATCCCCTGAAGCTCAATATTACCTGGCTTTATGTTATTTAAATGGGCATGGAGTTGCTTTTAGCCTGCAAGAAGCGTCTTTATGGTTTGAAAGTGCAGCATCAGCTGGCTATAATGACGCTGAATATATGCTTGCATTATTATATATGCGTGGACTTCCCGAACTTAATGCAGTAACGGGACATGATATATTTACCCTAAAACAGGCTAAAGTTTCCGATGACTTAAAAACCGATTATGAAAAAGCTCGTTATTGGGCTCAAAAAGTAGCTGAAAATGGGTCTGCTGATGGTCAGGCCCTCTATGCTTACCTCTTATCAGAAATCACATCTGAACAAAATCAATTTGATGAAATAATAAAATGGTATGATAAGTCAATTTCCCAAGGTTCACCGCAAGGTTATATGGGGAAAGGATTATTTTTATTAAAAATTAGCAAAACCCAGGATGATTTTTCCAAAGCGGCTGCACTATTGCAAGTTGCAGCTGAAAATGGACTTGGTACGGCGATTTATACCTTGGCTATTATGTATGAAACTGGAAAGGGGGTTGAAATTAATCATGAATATGCTGTTCAGTTGTATAAACAGGCTGCGGAATTGGGTATTCGACAGGCGCAAGCATTATATGGCATTGCCTTACGAAAAGGAAATGGGGTTGAGCGGAATTTCGTTGAAGCTGAAACTTGGTTAAGACGTGCTGCCATAGGTGGGGATGTAGAGGCTGCTTCGGTATTGGCCGATATGCTGGCATCAGGTAATAAGGATATACCACCTAATTATACTGAGGCTATAAAATGGTATCAGTTTGCGTTTTTAGAAAAACAGCATGTTGGTGCCGCTTTTGCCTTGGGATATTTATATTTTAATGGTTTAGGAGTTGTTAAGGCTGTAGATAAGGCAATTGATCTTTATAAATTTGCTGCTGATAAAGGATATTTGCCAGCGTTAGATATTCTTGCCGAAATCGCTCTTACAAATTCTCAATATATTTCTGTAGAAGAAGTCGTCGATAATTATTTGCGTCCCCAAGCGGAAAAAGGCAACAAGAAAATTATGCTAAAATTAGCTATGGCATTGACAAACAATAAAAATTCTGAAGTTGATTTAAACAAAGAAAAAGAAGCAAAAAAGTGGTTGCAAATCTGTTGTGATGAAGATGCAGAAGCTCAATATTGGTATGGGCGCATGTTGTTGCAGGGAATTGCTGGGGAAAAAAATCTTAAAGAAGCTTGTAAATGGATCAAGTCTTCAGCGGAGCATGGGATAGTCAAAGCGCAATTATTATGGGCTTCCCTTTTGTCGGAAGGGAAAACGGAAGATGGAAAAATTCATATTCAGGAAGCTTTAGAATTCTTTAAAAAGGCTGCTGAAAAAGGTGATGCATCGGGCATGTTTTCATTGGGTGCAATTTATGGGGGTGGAAATCATTTAAGAGAAAATAGGCAGGAAGCTCAAAAATGGTTTGAAAAAGCTGCTGAATTGGGTCATTCAAAAGCTCAGCTGATGTTGGGACGTTATTTATATGACGGTTTAGCGGGAAATAAAGATATAGCTAAAGCGCGTTATTGGTTTGAAAAAGCAAAAGATAATGGGGAAAAAGAAGCAGGGTTGGTATTGAATGCACTAGATGAGGAAATAAATCAGCAAGATTTGAAACCTGTTAAAAATAAACAAGTGGAAGTGGCTCCTGGTTTGTTTATATTTCAAGACACATAGCTAATTTATATTTAATTGCTTAATTGTGAGGCGTTGTGTCAGGAAAAAATAAAGCACAATTAGTGGTTTACGCTAGAAAAAAAGCAGAAGGGCTCGAAAAACTAAGAAAGAATGCACAGATTGCATATTCAAATGCCCAAGAAGCTAAGCAAAATGGACAAATTGAGATTGCACTTCAATGGATGCGTAGAGCGCATCATTTAACACGAGGCAATCCGAACATTATCTTTGATTTGGCAGTTTTAAATCTAAAAACTGGTAATTTAGAGGGTGCCCATGATTTATTGCAGCCTTTATTGAAGCAATATGATTTCTATGAAGGCTGGATAGCACAAGCAGTTATTTATTCTTCTCGCAAATCCTCAAAACAATTAATTGAAATTTTGAATTATTTTCTTTCTCATTACAGTCCATCCCCGGAAACATGGTTATTGACTATTAATCTCTTGAAACAGGTTTCAAATATTGTTGGCTGTTGTTGTATCAAGGGCTCATTAAATGAAATATGGATAGATTCATTTAATGATTATCCAGTCAGTATTTATTTGGATAATCAATTATTTATTAAAACAAATCAGCCAAAAATTATCCTGCCTTCAGGCTGGCAGAAAAAATATAAAAAATTACGTATTGAACAAGATGGTGTTCCTTTTGTAGGCAGTCCTGTTGATTTGGAGTCAATTAATCTAACAATTGGGTTTGTAGAAGTTAAGAATGAAACATTAATCGGGTGGGTTTGGTGTCCAGCCGAGCCCAGTCGAATACCTTTGATCACTATAAAAGATTATAAGGGAAAGATTTATCATCAATTTCAACCCAAGGATGATATTGAGGTTGTTACTCTTGAAACACCTTTATTACAGGCAAAATCTTTTAGAATTCCCATCCATGATTTTTCTGCCGGAATGTATTCTGTTCAAGATGAGTTTTTGCGTCATTTAATTGGTAGTCCTTTGGATCCTAGCTTGGAATTCAGGGCAAAAACTTTTTTAATCCATATGCAAACCCCTACATATCATAAGAAAAATATTAAAATTTCAAATGTAGCTCATTTTTTTCCTGTTCAAGCAGTTTATAAAGGATATGACCCAGTAATAGATAAAAAATCATCAGAGGGCATAGTTATTGTCATACCTGTTTATAAGGGAAAACAGATAACATTGGATGCACTTCAGAGCGTATTGAATAGTGTACCGGAAAATGTAAAGATTCAATTGGTTAATGATGCTTCTCCTGATCTGGAACTGGTTGTTTCATTAAAGAAATTCATAGATGACCAGCAAGTTTTTTGCATTAATCATAAGGTAAATAAGGGTTTTCCCACTGCTGTTAACAGTGGTATGAAGGCTTGGCCTGGATACGATATTATCTTGTTAAATAGTGATACCTTTGTAGGAGGGAAATGGACCGAAACGCTTTGTCGGGCCGCTTATCAGGAAGAAAATATTGGAACGGTAACTCCTTTTTCAAATGATGCGGGTATTTATTCTTATCCTTATCACGATAAGAAAAATTTGATGCCTGATAATCAAACAATTTTTCATTTTTCAAAAATATTTAAAAAAATAAACGAGCATCAATTAATAGAGATACCTACGGCACATGGTTTTTGCATGTTTATCCGACATGACTGTCTGGCGCAAACAGGATTGTTTCGTGAGGATTTATTTGCCCAGGGATATGGTGAGGAAAATGATTTTTGCATGCGTGCACGGCATTTGGGTTGGAAACATGTTTTGGCAGCTGATTGTTTTATAGGACATAAAGGGGGTGTTTCATTTGCGTATGCAAAAAAACTATTAGGGAAAAGAAATACGGAAATTCTCAATCGGCTTTATCCAGGATATGATGAAATGGTACAGGATTTCATACGTGATGATCCGTTATTGCCATTCCGTCGAAATATTGATCTATATAGAATTCAAATCCTGCTTGATGCTCAAAAGAAACGTCATGAGAAGTATCAATTTGTTTTACTGGTTACGCATCAATTTGGTGGAGGGGTGGAAAGGGCGGTTCAAGAAAGAACAGATATTTTACGTTCCCAAGGTTTTATTCCAGTATTGATCAGACCGACAATTTTGGGGGATGGCTGTCAGATTGAAATTCAATTTAAATCAAAAAGAAATTTGGAAAAAGAAATAAACCTGATTTTTCCCAATCTAATTTTTTATTTTCCTCATGAATTAGAAAAATGCCTAAATTTTCTACAATTTCTTTCTGTAGATTCGTGTGAAATACATCATTTGAAAAAACATCATAAATTGATGACAGATTTATTACTTAAAATAAATAAACCTTATGATGTATATATTCATGACTATCTGATTTTTTGTCCGAGAACCGTTTTGTTAAATGAAACCATGCATTATTGTGGCGATCCGAATGATTTGCAGATTTGTCAAAATTGTGTAAATAGTTTGTGGAAGGAAGAAAAAAGCCCTAATTTCATTGATATGGAAAAATGGTGGCATGATTCATGGAAGGAATTAAAACAGGCAAGGGCTGTTTATGTGCCTTCCAATGATGCATTTAAACGTGTTTCAAAACATTTTCCAGAATTGGGACAGTTGGCGTTAAAATTTCTCGAAGACGATCGTCCTGATCTCACTATGAAACAATTAACATTCTTTTCTCAAAAACCCTGCCAGTTGAATGGAAAGATCAAAGTTAGAGATAATAGTTCAAACCGTTTCCGTATTTGCTTAATAGGTGCGATTGGAGTGGAAAAAGGGTTTGATGTCATTCTTGCCTTACTTCAAGATGCTGATAAGCGTGATTTGCCGATTGAGTTTGTATTGGTTGGTCGTTCCGTGGATGATGATTTGCTAATGCGTTCCGGTCGCATATTTGTAACAGGAGAATATAAGGAGGAAGAGGCAATTTCCATGGTGCGGGAACAAAAGGCTGATCTTGCATTTTTTCCGTCAATTTGTCCGGAAACCTGGTGTTATTCACTAAGCATTGCTTGGCGGGCTGGATTGAGGACAATAAGTTACGATATTGGTGCTATTGCTGAAAGAATTAAGCGAACTGGACGAGGAAATGTCATTTCGTTAAATTTATCTATTGCCAAACAGAATGATTTTTTATTAAAAGAATGTAAATATGTTGGTCATTAAATAAAAATTAAAATTTGTTTTGAGAAATTATTAATTTTTTATTAGTTTTAATAAAATATTATTTAGTTATTTTAACTTTGCTATACCTAGCCATCTTTTAAAAAGGAAATATATTAATGTCAAAGTCTGATGATCAATCAAATAATAATCAGTATCAACAACGAATTATTGATTTAAATGTAAATGGTCATTTAATGAGTTTGGACACTGGATTATATTGTATTTATCATGTTGCCAATCAAATTCCAGCTGATGAATTTGGTTTGCCTGGCCTGCGTATTTCTGTTCCTCCCTTCAAACAGAACGCTACAGTTGAGATCAAGACTTTTGAAAATGATGGGTGGCTAGGCGCTGAAAAAAATGCTGTTCTAGTACGTATTTCGGGAGATGCTGGTTTGGTTCTTGTAACAGTTTATCGGAATCCATCAAATAATTATCCCGCACCTCAATTACAGGTTATTCGACTTAATGATGCTTCTGAAAATGATAATTCAAATAATTTGACAAATGGATTGGGCAATCAAAATTCGGGTATCAATGAAAAAATAGCCAGACAGTCAAAGCGTGCGGTCGCTCAACAACAGAATGAAATTGAAAAAGAAGGCAAAATGCGTGTTGTCGCCCATGTTCAACGTCTTGGTGACGTTAGTGTCGAACTTGGAGATTGGATTGGTATTCCAGACAGTAAAACATGGATTGAAGGATTCGGTTTGTCATTAGATGATCGTATACAGCCAGAAGATATTGAATATCAGGCTGTATTGGGAAAAGGGTGGTTTTCTCCCTGGTATAAGGGTAATGAATTTTGTGGAAGTAGAGGAATGTCACTTCCCTTGTGCGGTTTGCGTGTTAGATTGAATGGTGATGCCGCGAAAAAATATACCTTATCCGTGAAAGCAACCTTTATAGATGGAACTAAATTAGGTCCTGTCGATGATGATACCATTCTTTCATCGGAAACCATTGCGCCTCTAGAGGCATTTAGCCTGGATTTGATTGATCATGACAAGGGAAAAAATAGCAAGGAAGTCCCTGAAACTCATGTTAGTTCCAGTAATGTGAAGAGTATAAAACCAAGAACTAATATCAAGGTTAAAAATGCTAAACATAAATCTTCATCTAATCAGAAAAAAACTGAAAGCTGATTTTAACCAATATTGATTACCAAAATTAATTATGTTTAATTAATAATTATTGAATTATCTCGTTAAAATTGTGAAATATTTATTCATACATCAAAATTTCCCTGGTCAGTATTTACATATAATAAAATATCTTGCGGGAAAGCCTGATAATGAAATTGTTTTTGTCAGTCAAGTGACGAGGCGAACAATTGGGGGAATTCGGAATGTCTTTTACGGTAAAATTGATCCCGTAAATGAATTGCACTCTTCCTTGAACGAATTGCATCAGGCCGTTAAAAGAGGAGAGGAAGTTTACCAAACTCTTAAAAAATTAAAACAGCTAGGTTTTGTCCCTGATATCATTATTGGTCATCAGGGATGGGGGGAGATGTTGAATGTTCAGGATATTTATCCTGATGTTCCAATATTGAAATATTGTGAGTTCTATTATCATTCAGATGGATTGGATGTTAAATTTGATCCGGAATTTTTATCTGATGAACTGCTTCCGTCACGGGTCAGAATCAAGAATACCATTAATTTAATCTCTGCGAATAATCCAGGTTGGGGACAGACCCCTACGTTGTTTCAGTGGAAAACCTATCCTGAATGGGCGCGTGGACAAATTACAGTGTTGAGAGAAGGGGTTGATTTAAAGATTTGCAGTCCTGATGCAGATATATATAATCATACAATGAAATTCGAGGATTTCATCATCCACCCCAAAGATAAATTGGTCACCTATGTTGCCCGTGGATTGGAACCCTATCGAGGGTTTCATATTCTTATGCGCTCCTTACCCAAAATTTTAAAAGAACGTCCAGACGCAAAAATCGTTATAGTTGGTGGGGATCAAGTCAGTTATGGTGCTGCGCTTCCCGGTAAATTGACCTGGAAACACTATTTTCTTCAACAGTTGGGTAATCAGCTGGATCCCACTAGAATTTATTTTGCCGGGCTTTTGTCTTATCCCGTTTTTTGCAAACTTTTAAAACGGTCAGATGCGCATGTGTATATGACCTATCCTTTTGTCTTATCGTGGTCTTTACGAGAAGCGATGGCGATGGGTTGTCCGATTATTGCAAGTGATACTGACCCAGTCAAAGAATTTATAGTTCATCAGAAAACTGGAATTCTGACACCTTTTTTTGATAAAGAAAAACTTGCTGATAATGTTTTGGAGGTTCTTGAAAATAATGATCTTTCAAGTAAAATCAGACATTTTTCTCGGGAAGAGGCTGAACGATCTCTTTCAATGGATATTTATTTAAATAATTATAATACATTAATCGATGATCTTATAAATCATCGAACGCCAGATCTAAGTCTGGGTAAATCCCCTGCCATGATTGGAGAGGAGCTGTAGATCATATCCGTAAAAGGGAATTTAAATACGTTAAATTATTGTATATTACAATTTTTTTTAAATTAAGTTATATTAAAATTGTATTTTATTGAAAAATACTGATATATACGTTTTTTGCCAAATTCTCTGATTTATAATAAGGAAAAACCTTATGGATTTTGATCGCATCAACCGTCGTAAATTTACGCGTTCCTTTCTAATGGCTTCTGGTGCCGCTTTAATCGCCGGTCGTTGTGGAAATCAGGCCTTCGCTGAAGAGCAATCTCAAACTGGAGATAGTCATTTTCCTGATTTGGGAACAGTGCAAAAACTTCAGGGTGCTGCAAGAAAAATAACACTTGCTTGGAGTGCGGATTCAATATGTACGGTTGCCTTTCCAGTTGCACAAGCCAAGGGTTTTTTTAGTAAATATAATCTGGATGTAAATTTTATTGATTTTGCAGGATCTGTCGACCAAATGCTGGAAACAATGTCGACAGGTAAGGCTGATGGTGCGTCAGGTATGGCCCTGCGTTGGTTGAAACCTTTACAGCAGGGATTTGATGTTAAACTTGTTGCGGGGTTACATTCTGGCTGTTTGCATTTATTGGCTTCTGGTACAAGTTCCATAAAGAATCTGGCAGATCTGAAAGGTAAGACAATCGGTGTTGGAGATATTGGTGGACCAGCAAAAAATTTTTTCAGCATGCGTTTCAGGGAAATCGGGATAGATCCTGAAAAAGACGTAAATTGGCGTCAGTTTCCATCTGACATTCTACCTTTGGCTATAAAACATCAGGCGGTCCAGGCTGCAGGACTGGATGATCCCTTGGCTTATTTACTTAAGCAGGAACATCATCTTGTCACTATAGATTCCAATATGTCAGGTGTATGGGAAAAAATCGCCTGCTGTGTTGTCGGTTTAAGAGGGTCATTGATAAGAAAAGATCCATTGGTAGGTAAGGCACTTACTCAGGCAATTCTGGAAGCAGGTCAATGGGTGCATCATAATAAGGAAGAGGCGGCTGAAATTTTTAAACCCTATGCGCCCAAGGCAACTGTTGGGCAGTTAACTGAAATTCTTGAATCAGAAGGAACTCATCAACAGGTTATTGGCAGCAATCTCCGGCAAAATGTATCTTTTTATGCACAGCAATTAAAACAAATAGGTGTTTTTCCTCTTTCTCTCGATATAAATGCGTATGCCGATAAAGTTACCGAGGACATTTTTGCTTTATGATTCAAAAAGTAAAAATGGCATATTGGCCGCAATTGGCAGCTTTTATAATGTGGTTTGGGACTGCTTTTCTTACCTATTTTATCAAAAATGCTGATGATTTTCCCAGAACAACTGAATTTGCCTGTCTATGTATCATTATAGCAGTTTTTTGTGTAGTAACGCTTCCATTTAATAAAGTTAGATATTATGGACCATGGTTGCTGGCTCTGGCTCTTATTACAGGAGGATGGGAAATTGTACAGGCAAAGTGGTTATTACTGCCGCGTCCTTTTTTTGGTGCACCACAGGAATTGTTGGATGTATTCATAACAGATTGGTATCGTCTACTGGATTCCCTGTTACATTCCCTAACGTTGCTGTTGGGAGGATATATTTTTGGTTGTCTTATTGGCTTTTTAATCGGAATAGGAATGGGATGGTCTTTACGTTTTGGCTATTGGGCCCATCCTGTATTGAGGTTTTTTGGACCTTTGCCACCTGTAGCTTTTTTACCTTTACTTTTTGCCGTTATACCATCCAGTTGGTTGGCGGGTGAACTGTTAATGGCATTTGCCGCCGCTTTTCCTGTTGCAGTATTGACATGGTCAGGAATCGCAGGGGTCAATCCGGGATATTATGATGTTGCCCGAACGATGGGGGCAAGCTCATCCTTCTTGATTCGTCATGTTGCCATTCCTGCGGCTTTACCTTTTGTTTTTGTAGGGATGTTCATGGCTTTGGGTTCCTGTTTCTATATGCTTGTCGTAGCGGAAATCCTGGGGGTTAAAGCAGGTCTCGGGTTCTATATGCAATGGGCGCAGGGATGGGCTGCCTATCCAAATATGTATGCGGCTTTAATCATCATGGCGGTAATGTGCACAAGCTTCATGACTCTACTTTTTAAAATTAGGAATCGTTTACTGCGTTGGCAAAAAGAAAGTATTAAATGGTAGGGATGTATGGCAGAAAAACAAAGGATTGACATTGCACATTTAAGTCATGGTTATAGTCTGGATAATGATGATTTACCGGTATTGGATGATATTAATCTGACAATTGAACCACAGGAATTTGTTGTCATACTGGGCCCATCAGGATGTGGTAAATCAACATTGTTACGAATGATAGCGGGGCTTGAGCAACCTTTGAATGGATCGATTCAGGCAAATGGACAGGAAATTTCTGAGGCCGATCCATCAAGAGTGGTTGTTTTTCAGGATCCGACCCTATATCCATGGTTGACAGTCTGGGATAATGTCAATTTGGGTTTCAAAATCCGTAAGGTAAAGAACGATCATGCCGTTCAACTGATGCTTGAACTGATCGGGTTGAATAGTTTTAAAAATGCCTACCCTCGACAATTATCGGGTGGCATGGCACAAAGGGTGGCGTTGGCCAGAGCCCTGGTTAATGATCCAGGCATTCTTATTTTGGATGAACCATTGGGAAAATTGGACAGCCTGACTCGCATTACAATGCAAAATGAGTTGGTTCATTTATGGCAACAAAGAAAATTCACGGCAATTATGGTAACCCATGATATTGAGGAGGCATTGTTACTGGCAACGCGCATCATTGTCATGCGACAACGTCCAGCACATATCATAGGTGAATTTCGGCTCAATATGGATTATCCAAGACATAGAGACTCGGAAGAACTGATTAGAATTCGTAAAGATATATTTTATCTTTTGGGTCATCAATCTGATTGGTAATGGATTAAAAATATAATTTATATTACATAATTTCATATTAATCACTTGATATAGTATGATATTGAAAAAAAACATACTAAATATAGACATTACTATAGAAAAACAATTGACATACTTGGTGGAATTAATATAAAAAAGAGTGATAAATGTTAAAAATTAATACGTGACGGGCAGTCTTAATATTAATTTAACATTTATTAATTATTTATCACTCTTTATAAGAAGGTTATATGTCATTATCATAATGTTAAAGTTATACAACCATTGTTCCTATTTTGCATTATTTAGACCCATTGTAAAGAGTGATTTGAAAATAATTATTTTTTTTAATTTTTTGCAAAGGAGTAAATAATGCAAAAAAATGATAAAAATCAATTGAGATTTAGTCTTTCAATTCCATCTCATGCTGGAAAAGTTAATAAAATCACAGAAAAATATCGATCTCATACAAGTTTGTCTCATGATCAATATATTCATGCTCGACGTTTGAGATTACCACCGTTTTGCTTGGAGTTTGAAAAAATATCTCAAAAACTTAATGTTCCTCTGGATCAAATTAAAATTGCCTTAAGAGGTATAAGAACAAGAAATAAAGATCCTAAACGTGGCATGTTAAATTGTGATAGACGTTCAAGAGAAATAATTTTGGCGATGGCTAAAAAATTTAATGAACCAGTTTACAAGGTTATACAACGTTTATTGATAGAATCTGCATGGGATAAAAAAATTACTAATTAATTTTTACTAGATAACTTATCAAATCTACGTTTTACTATTAAAGAGCGGCAATAATATTATTGCCGCTCTTTATAGCATTTATTTTTTATACTTTTTAATTGCGGTTTCAATTAATTCACAAGCTTTTGCCTTATTGTCCCAGCCTTGGATTTTAACCCATTTACCCTTTTCCAAATCTTTATAATGGGTAAAGAAATGTTCGATTTCTTGGCGGGTAATTTCTGGAAGCTCTGAAACTTCATGAATTTTCGAGTATAGAGGATGGATTTTATCGTGTGGAACACAGATCACTTTTTCATCCATGCCTGATTCATCCTCCATTTTTAAAACACCGATTGGACGGGAACGAATAACACAACCTGGAACCACCGCTTCCGGAATCAAAACCAGCATGTCAATAGGGTCACCATCAGCTGCAAGGGTGTTGGGAATAAATCCATAGGCAGCAGGATAAGCCATGGGGGTAAAGACAATACGGTCAACAAAAACAGCACCGCTTTCTTTGTCAACTTCATACTTTACTTTTGAATCCTTGGGAATTTCAATAACAACATTAATATCATTAGGCACGTCTTTGCCCGGTGCAATCTTAGAAAGATCCATAATCATGTTCCATTATTATTTAAAACAGAAATACTAGCGAATTGCCGTTGATTTATCAATATTGAAACGGGTTAAATTGCTAAACAGGGATGACCTGATAGTCATATCTGGACTTGATCCTAACATTTTGGAAAAATTATAAAAATATATCCCAAAACTTTTGATGATATCAGGATTATGGATAAATGAAATTGAATGGAATGGGTAATAATCAAAGTTTTTTCGGATAAACGTAAAGAAAACGCTTGCAAAAATGATTGTTTTGCGGCAAATATGAGCTGCGTCAACGCGCCTGTAGCTCAATTGGTTAGAGCCGACCGCTCATAACGGCCTGGTTGCAGGTTCGAGTCCTGCCAGGCGCAGACGCTTTTTATCCAGCCTGAGGGCAATAAAAGATAACGGTGAGTGTCTCAGGTTCTTCCCCCTAAATATTTAATACTAGATAGATGATATAAGGAGCTTCTTAACGATGGCTGGGCCTCAATATGTATATGTGATGAAAGATTTGACAAAGGCTTATCCCGGTGGTCGTGAAGTGTTTAAAGGCATAACTTTGTCTTTTCTGCCTGGGGTAAAGATTGGTGTTCTTGGGGTCAATGGTGCGGGTAAATCAACTCTATTACGCATTATGGCAGGAAAGGATAAAGAATTTGGCGGGGAAGCCTGGGCAGCTGATGGAATCAGGGTTGGATATTTAGAACAAGAACCGCAGCTGGATGAAACTAAAACGGTTGGTGAAAATGTTGCCGAAGGTTTTGGCCCTTTAAAAAAGGCTGTTGATCGGTTTAACGAAATTTCAATGAAATTTGCCGAGCCGATGGATGAAGACACCATGAATGCCTTGTTGGCAGAACAGGCTGATCTGCAAGAAAAAATTGATGCCGGTAATGGTTGGGAACTTGATCGTCAAATTGAAATTGCCCTTGATGCGTTGCGTTGCCCACCAGCTGAAGCAAGAGTCGATAAATTATCAGGAGGTGAGCGACGTCGTGTTGCTCTGTGTCGTCTGTTGCTGGAAAAACCAGATATTCTTTTATTGGATGAGCCGACAAATCATCTTGATGCGGAAAGTGTTGCATGGTTAGAACAGACATTACGGGAATATGCTGGTACCGTTATTCTGATTACCCATGATCGATACTTCCTGGATAACGTTACGAACTGGATTTTGGAAATTGAGCGTGGCCGTGGTTATCCATTCGAGGGTAATTATTCTTCATGGCTTGAACAAAAGCGCAAACGTCTGGCTCAGGAAGAAAAAGAGGAAAGTGCACGTCAACGGGCCCTGGCGGCAGAACAGCAATGGATCAATTCCTCACCAAAGGCACGTCAGGCGAAAAGCCAGGCCCGTATTGCAAAATATGAGGAAATGCTTTCTCAAAGCCAGGAAAAGGCAACAGGTGTTGCGGATATATATATTGCCCCTGGCCCCCGTTTAGGTAATGTTGTTATTGAAGCGGATAATCTCAGCAAAGGATTTGGTGACCGTTTATTAATTGATAAATTGAACTTCAAATTGCCTCCTGGAGGGATTGTAGGAGTAATCGGTCCAAATGGTGCGGGTAAATCAACCCTGTTCAAAATGATTATAGGTGCTGATAAACCTGATGAAGGTGAGATACGTATTGGTGATACGGTAAAGTTGGGATATGTTGACCAGTCCCGTCATGAATTGGATCCCAATAAAACCGTATGGGAAGAAATTTCCGGTGGGACGGATGTCCTTTATCTGGGTAAGCGGGCAATTCCTTCGAGAGCCTATGTTGGAACATTTAATTTCAAGGGTTCGGATCAGCAGAAAAAGGTTGGTGTTCTATCCGGTGGTGAACGAAACCGCGTTCATCTTGCCAAAATGTTAAAACAGGAAAGCAATGTAATCCTGCTGGATGAACCAACCAATGATCTTGATCTCGACACTTTGCGTGTTCTTGAAGAGGCTTTGGAGGAATTCCCCGGTTGCGCTGTAGTCATCAGCCATGACCGATGGTTTCTGGATCGTCTTGCAACTCATATCCTTGCATTTGAAGGGGATAGCCACGTCGAATGGTTTGAAGGCAATTTTGAAGCGTATGAAGAGGATAAGCGACGGCGTCTGGGTCCTGATGCAACAGAACCTAGTCGTATCAAATATCGTCCAATTTCACGATAATTTCGGTTATTATTGATTTAAATTGAAAAAGCCCATATGATTTTTGTCATGATGGGCTTTTTATGTAAGTTTTGATATCTGTGAACTGGTTGGATTTAAGAACTTCACGTTTGATTTTATCGCCGGTAAATTGGCAGGATATGCCGGATATTTTGGCTTTAAAAACGGATGTTTTAACCTTTAGTAGTATGTTGGGTGGTGTTCGATCTTCATGGCAAGTGCAAAAGGAAATGGCTGAGGATATTCTTTATTGGGGATCACATAGGATTGGCATATATACTGTCCGCAAGCATATTCAAAATAGAACAGGTCAATTTTTGGGAATAACAGGGATACACTTGCGCAATGATAACCGTGGGCATGCATTGAGATTTGCACTATGGGGATGGGCGCAAGGGAAAGGATATGCCCGTGAGGCAGCATTTGCTGTGTTGTTGGCCGCCCATGAGCGTGGGTATCAACGGATAGTGGCGGTTACCAAAGAAAGAAATATAGCCTCTCGTCGTATTCTTGGAAGTATTGGCATGAATGTTGAAGAGCAATTCATGCGTCATGGATACAAGATGCTAACCTATGTCAGTGTATTATCGTAGAGAGAATGACTGTATAGTTCAACCAAAATTTAAAAAGATACAATGTATATTGTAATTTTTATGCAGACATGAAAAATCCAGAATACGGACAAAAAAAATTTTTCAGTTAAAGGCACATCCGTATTCCAGATTTCAGATTTTTTAAAGAATTATACTTATGAATAAATTATGCTGTTACCTTTTTTGGTTTGGAACCTTTGGCACCGTAATATAGAATAAATGCGTAACAAATCAGGGTTAGAAAGAATGCATGCTGAATTCCAATGGCATCGCTTAGCATTCCCTGAATGAACGGCACGACTGCACCACCAACAATAGCCATAACTAACAAACTCGATGCCTGTTCTGTTAGAGGGCCCATTTCTGCAATACCAAGTGAGAATATGGTTGGGAACATTATAGAGTTGAACAACCCAATCGCCACAATGGAATAAACCGCAACGTACCCTGTGCTAAATATGGTTGTCAATAAAAGACAGAGATTGATAATTGCACACCAACTTAGCATTTTACTTGGCGAACTTTTGACCATCACGGCTGATCCAACAATCCTGCCAACCATGGTGCCTCCCCAGAATAAAGTAACATATTGTGCAGCTTGCTGTTCAGACATTCTGCCTATTTCTGGCAAGGTCAGATAATTTATCATAAAACTGCCCAATGCGACTTCGGCACCAACATAACAGAAGATTCCTATAGCGCCCAAGACTGCATGAGGATGTTTGAACACGTCAGAAAGTTTATAGTTTTGTTTCTGTTGGTTTTGATTGTCGTCTTTGTTGGTAGGTAATTTAAAGATTGCTACAAAGCCAGCCAGTAAAACAAGGATAATTCCAAGCACTGCATAAGGTGTTTGAACAGATTTAGCTTGTTCTTTACGATACTGTTCAATTTTAGTATTGGTTGAATCAGAAATATGTTGTTTGAGCTGTGTGAGATTTTCCTGATCAATTGGTTGCAATTTCAGGGTTGAAAAGCTTTCAAGAGCTTCAACCAAGGATCCAGTTGGAATTTGGTCAATTTGTTCAGCGGTGAAATGACTTAATAAGCTTAATTTTTTTTCAGTTGGTATATTGTTTAGTGTTGTTCCAATTAATTCGGGTGAAAATTTTTGTAATTCTTGTTGGATTAGGGAATCCGGAAGCTTTTCGTATACATAAGGAGGTATGTTTTTCAAAGCATAAGCAACATTTTCATTGGAGGCCTTTGCAAAAATTGCCTCTATATCATTTGTTGGATTATTTTCAAGAGTTGAAATTAACTGGATGGTCTGTGGATCGGATGCAATCCTGTTGGGTATTGTATAAGCGGCACCGGTTAAGATTAGAATACTGCCAAGATAAGGAGCAACAGTCGTTCCAAGGGCATTCAAGGCCTGGGCCATGTTAAGGCGGCTAGAACTTGTTTTTTGTGGCCCTAAAAGTGTGACATAAGGATTGGCTGAAACTTGCAGGATGGTAATGCCGGTTGCCAAAATAAATAGGGCAAGAAGGAAAAAGTAGTAATTGGCAATTGTTGCTGCCGGCCAGAATAAAAATGTTCCAATGGCGGCAATAATCAATCCGGTAATGATTCCTTTTTTATAGCCAAGCCTGGATACAATTTTGCCTCCTGGAACAGACATTAAAAAATATGCTCCAAAAAACGTGAATTGCACCAGCATCGCTTGTGTGTAATTAAGGTTAAAGACGGTTTTGAGATGTGGAATTAAAATGTTGTTTAGACAGGTTAAGAAACCCCACATGAAAAACACGATTGAAATAACACTTAAGGCAATAGGGTAATTGGTAAATTTATTGTCTTGAGTTGTTATGGTTGACGCTTCATTTGAAGAATGACTCATAAACTTAATTCCCTTGTTATTTAGGGTTATATTTTATATCAAGATGGTTTCTTTTTTAAGGTAAATATAGAAAAGCAATATTTATTTAACAAGAACTCATAAATTATAGCAAAGCATAAAAAGTGTCTGTTCAAAAGTTTTTTTAATTAAACCGTAAAAAATTCCATGAAATTCTTAATCTTGAATTGCTATTTGATGATCCATTTATTTTTTTGCGAATTACGTTTTTCCCAACCTTTTTCTTCAAGCTCTGGTTTATCCCGGATCGTTTGTGGATATCCAACACAGAGGTAAGCGATAAATTCAAGGGTTTCCGGTATTTCAAGAATCTTATGTATATCCTTTGGTGTTATGATGGAAACCCATCCAACGCCTATACCATAGGCTCTGGCAGCTAACCAGAAGCTATATATGGCCATAACAGTTGAGTAAGCGGTGGTTTGCGGCATTGTCTTGCGTCCCAGGCCTTTGCCCTGATCGGGATTGCGTTCGGAAAAAACAGCAATATGATGTGGAGCGTCATCCATTCCGGATAGTTTTAAAGAATTGTAAAGCTTTTGTTTATCGGAACTGTAATCACGGCTTGCCTGTAAATTATTTTTTTTAAAAACATTATGGATTTTCTGTCGCAATTCGGGCCTGTTAATTTTGATAAAGTACCAAGGTTCACTCAATCCAACAGAAGGTGCCTTACATGCAAAAGACAATAATTGATCCATTATTTCGTCAGGTATAGGATCTGGTTTAAAATGCCTGACATCCCTTCGCCAAGTGAATAGTTGTTCAAGTTCATTTATAAAATGATCTGAAAAACGCTCTTTAATCATGATTACTGGCAGGATAATTATTATGCCATCATAAAATATTTTATGATGGTCAATTTAATTTAGGAGTGGTTTTGAAGTTGGCGTTTTAGAGCTGCAATCAAAGCGGATACATCATTTTGATGACGTGCAATAAAAGATGTGTAATCTCCTCTTTGAGTTACGGCAAGTGACGCATTTTCACCAATAATATCAACAACCATTGGGGAGCCATTTTTAATTTCAATAATCCACTGAATGACGACATCTGGCTGTTTTGGACGTTTCAAGGTAGTCTGAATGGATTTTTTGTTTCCCTCTGTTGACGTAATTTCGCCAATGGTAAACGAAACCCCTTTATATTCTCCAAGCCGATTGGTAATTGAATTAACTAGTACCTGATGAAAAAGCTGGGTATATTCTTGTTGCTGGTCTGAAGTGGCGACTCTCCAAAAACGCCCCAGACAGAATTTCGCGATACCATCGACATCAACATATTTATTCAAAATAGGCAGAAATTTTTCTTTTTGTTCAGTCTTCGAATAATCTGCATTTACAATGGCAACCATTTCATTCCCGGTGGATCGCAGCCACTCTTTCAACTGATTGTCGGAATAGGTGGCTTCTGAAGCATGAACTTGGGTTATAAGAGGGAAAATCGCTTGTTTTGAAACAACGTTCCCAGCAAGGAGAATACCGCTAATCGCAAGTGCAGGAAAAAAGATTTTACAAGGGTGAATTTTCAAAATATAGCTCCTAAATTATTTAACATACCATGCAGGGACAGTTGCTCTATGATCCTCGATAAGTGCTTTGATTTCAGCGTCTTGCTGTTGTTGATAGGCACTTCGTATGGTTGCGTAAGGATCCAAAGAATCCTGTTGCAATTGATTCATCGCATCAAGATAATCAGCCCTCGAACTTATTACACCTAAAATATTATATGCCCAGTTAAAAGTTATCAAGCCATATCCCCTTGGGACATAATTCCATGGTGACAGACCAACCGCAATGATGGATCCTCCACCTTCACGTAGAGAGGTTGGTCCCATGAAGGGAACGAATAGATAGGGACCTGATTTCACGCCCCAACTGGCCAGAGTCATACCGGGGGTGGTGTCATGATGTTTATATCCAGCCATTTCGGCTACATCTATTAATCCTCCAATTCCGGCCACCATGTTTATACACCAACGGGCAAAAGCATCTCCAGCGCGTCTTGATTTACCTGCCCCGACATCTGAGAAAAAGACAACGGGTTCATCCATGGTGCGTATCATATTGCTGAGTGATTTCCGGACCACTTTTGGCACCGCCCATACATACGCTTTGGCCACAGGTTTCAGCGTATATTTATCCATTTTCATTGTAAAATTGTACATTTTACGATTGGTTGGCTCATATTTGTCATTATTATGTTTATATTCAGCCAGGGCTTCAGGATCTTTTGGTGGCGGATTACTGCATCCATTCAGAAAAATGCCAAGACAGCCCAGAAAAGTTAAGCAAGGTAATAAAAAATTCTTTTTTTTCAGTTCGGATGATTTTGGAAAATTAAAGAAAGAAAATGGGGTGAAATTCATGGCAACCTTTGTTAACTTTTAATTCGTTATAACAATTTTAAATTTTGATCATACAATTTAAATGAATTAAATAAATAATCATAACAATTTAGGCAATAACAATTCAGAACATAGCAGATTCATCATTAAACAACAGAAAAAAGAATTTGTATTAATTAAAATTGAGACATGAAAGATCTGATTGTGATAATAAAACAACAAATAACGAAAGATCTTTTATGTTATGCTCATGTCTCAAAATTAAGAATCTGATCCAAACGATTATATAGAAAATTGTTGAAATTAAATTCCACGATTATGTTTAATATAATCCCATGCAGCATTAATTTTTACGATTTTTTGGTTTGCCTTTTCAATTTCCTGTGGATTTCCCCCTTTTGCTGCAATAAGGTCAGGATGATAGATGCGAACAAGTTCACGCCAACGGTTGCGGATAGTTTCGGTATCCGTTTTAGGATCAACACCAAGTATTACGTATGCATCAGGTTCGTCAGAAACAGAACGGGGACTGCCTCCTTGGGCTGCATAATCCCATACTCGTTCTGAGAGACCGAATATATGCTGGATATGTCGCAAATATTTTTCTTCAAGCGGATGAAGAGGTTCCGATTTTTTTAAATCAGAACGGGCCAGCATATATAGAAGGATAAAAACATTTTCAAGTTTGCCTTTTTCTTCTTGGAAATTGTGTTTAAGAATTTTTGCAAATTTTGGATAATCATCAACTCTTGAACGGGCCCGATCAAAAAGCATACCTATTTGCTTTTCTTGCTGTGGTGGAATATGAAGATGATGTTTAAAATAATCAACCTCACTTCGGTTGACCGGACCATCACATTTGGCAAGCTTGGCAGATAAAATGATGAGACATAATGCCATAACTTGCTCTTTTTTACCGGCATTTGAGGCCATTTGCACAGCAATATAGGTGCTGGCACCCACAAGATCGGGAGAGATCTTATGTTTCCATTGTTCAACCCATCCTCCCAAAGGTGGATTTAACAGCTTGTTTTTATCTGCAGCATGACCAATGGCAGCACCTAGTAATGCTCCAAGAGGACCACTTGTTGCGAAGCCGGCGATTGTTCCAAAAATTTTTCCAAAAACAGGCATTGAATTAATATAATAGAATTAAACTTGCTTCATTCTATTATTCTTTTGTTAAAAGGCAAATTTATTTTAAAAGTTTTCGTGGCATATATTATCTGTAATATGAGGGATAATCTATTTATTTAATTACAGTCAATGATTTTTATTGAAAAAAAAGTTGGAAAAATCAAATAACTATATTTTTTTTAATATAAAATGTAACGCTGTTAATCTTAGCATAGAGGATAGCGGATGATTTGCACACCGTTTTGCATCAATTTCAGTAATCAAATGAAGCAGGGTAAGATTTTTTGATACCGCCATTTGATCTAAAATATCCCAAAAGTCCTGTTCCAGAGCGATGCTTGTGCGATGGCCAGAAATTTGAAAACTGCGTTTTTTTAAATAATGTCGTGACATGATTTTTGATTGGCTTGCAATTATACGGATATCATAAATTGATCAAATGCCCATTGGGCTGTTTCCTTGATAATAGCATTATCATGATTTTTCCAATTTATTATTAGTGGTAAAAGATTTTCTATATTTGAATTACCTGCCGCAATCAGGATATTCCTGATAAATCGTAAATGACCAATACGCTTTACAGGAGATCCAGTGAAAAAACTTCTGAAATCTTCCTCATTGAATTGAAGAAATTTTGCAAGTGGGGGTGAAACAAGTTCGGTTCGAGCCTGTAACTTGATGTGACGGCTTTGACTGGCGAAACTATTCCATGGACAGACAGCCAGACAATCATCACAACCGTAAATTCGATTTTGCATAGCCTTACGAAATTCAATGGGGATACTGCCGGCATATTCTATAGTGAGATATGAAATACAGCGTTTTGCATCCAGTTTAAAAGGCTCGGGAAAAGCTTGAGTTGGACAGGAAACCAAGCATTTTTTACAGGAACCACAATGTGATTTGCTTGCAGGTAGAGGGGGAATATGAAGGGTGGTCAATATCTCACCTAAAAAAAGCCAACTGCCAAATTGACGGGAAACCAGATTTGTATGTTTTCCCTGCCAACCTAAACCTGCCTTTTGCGCAAGAGGTTTTTCCATGATAGGTGCCGTATCGACAAAAACCTTAACCTGTTCATTATTTGAATAATATTTTGTCTCTTTTAATATAAATTGGGCTAAATGTTTCAGCCATCCCTTGATTATATCATGATAGTCCCGATTACGGGCGTAAACAGATACATTAGCACATTCAGGATGTTTAAGATTTTCCAGGGGATTTTCTCTGGGGCCATAATTTACTCCCAAGACAATTGCCGTTTTCACTTCCGGCCATAAATGGTGGGGACTGGAACGATAATATAGACGATCTTCCAACCACTGCATGGTTCCATGCCGTTTGAGAGAAATAAATTCTTTAAGCAAAACCGTTTTTTCTGGTGGTAGAGATGCTTCACAAATGCCACATTGATCAAATCCCAATTCAATCGCTTTTTTTTGAATAAGTTTGGAAAAATTTTTAGGTAGCATGAAGATATGAATATATAACTACATCAATTGTAATTCAGATTATCTATTTTATAGAATAGGTTTGTATATTCAAACAAGTTTTCTTTAAGTGTAGAAAACATTCTTAAAATGAAAAATATCAAGAGACATGATTTTTATTGTCATGTAAATAAATATAGAAATAGGTCATGATTATATAGTTTTATTTGCAATTGACCTAATTATTTAAAAATTGTAACGTCATAATTAAAGAACAAATAATAAGTTGTTGTTTTAAGAAAAGTAATAATTCAAATAAAAATTCAGTTTATCAATTAAACAATTGTACGGTTTTTTTTAAATCATAAACTTTATAAGTATTCAATTAAGATCACGTAAAGGGGCAAGTAAAAATGCAGAAAAAACGTATTGTTGTATTAGGAGGTGGAATTGCGGGAATGGAATTCGTGACCCGATTATCCTCTTTATTGAAATCTGAACAATATGAATTAATGTTAATTGATAAAAGCGAATATCATATTTGGAAACCGATGCTGCATACATTTGCTGCAGGAAGTGCGAAACCCAATGAACAGGGGATTAACTTTCTTACACAGGCCAAACGTGATGGTTATATCTTTAATCCGGGAAATGTTTCAAAAATTGACTTGAAACAGAGAAAAATCACTTTAGACGCATTATATGACAAAACCAATAAAGAAATACTTCCGGAACGGAATATTGAATTTGATTACTTGGTTATTTCAATGGGCAGCAAAACCAATGATTTTAACATTAAAGGTGTAAAAGAATATGCCTATCCAATTGATGATCTGGATCATGCCCTTGATTTTTACAATGATTTAAGGAATTTTATAATACAAGCTGCAATTTTGAAGGAAAAGCATCATGTTGTCATTGTTGGGGCCGGAGCGACTGGAGTTGAGTTAAGCGGTGAAATTATCTATCAGCTTAAACAGTCTTCACAGTATGTTGGGTATGATTTTACCGATTATTTGCATTTGACAGTTGTGCAATCGGGGGATCAGATCTTACCCACTTTTGAGAAAGAAATTGGTAATGCTGTCAAAGTGACCATGAATAAAATTGGCATAAATACTTTGTTATCAGCGCGCGTAAAGGAAGTAACCAAGGATCACGTATATCTCGAAAATGGTGCTGTAATTCCTGCAGATCAGGTTGCTTGGACAACCGGAATAAAAGGTGATAATTTATTGCAGGAAATTGATGGTGTCGAATATTCCAAACGATCCCAGATTGTTGTGACCCCACGATTACAAGTCATTGGGTTTCCCTATGTATTTGCAATGGGAGATTGCTCTTCTGTTCAGGATAACTCTTTACCACCAACCTCGCAGGTGGCTACGCAACAGGCCTACTATTTAAGTCGTAATTTTTTAAAACTGATTCAAGATCCTGCTTCGGTCAACCCTTTTGATTATAAAGATTATGGTTCACTTGTCAGCGTTGGACGTTATCAATCTTTTGGTGTTTTTGGTCATCATATTGCAATAAGAGGGTGGGTTGCAAAAATTGCACATTTATATTTGTATCGCTCACATCAAATCAGAATATTGGGTTTGAGACGTGCAATCAGCGCAATTTTGGCAGATAAATTCAGAAAGCTGTCAATATAGTTAGGCTCGATAAAAGGTTTTGGGTTTGCTTGTTTGTATTAAGAGCATAAATAAATCATATATCCACCACAGCCAGACAATTCCGCAAAAAACATAACCTATCAGGAATATTTTTGTAACTAATCCTAAAACCATAAGGAAAGCCATCAGGATACCGGTAAAAAATTTGTTGATATAGATACGATGCACCCCGAAGAAACCCAAAAAAAACCAAAGGATCATAGCGATTACAAATGATCGGTTTCTAACATTTAAATTGGTTACCAGACTTATTAATCTTTTACATTCCTTTAAAGTTAAATTGTTATTGAACATTGATGATTAGCTTCCATTAAAAATTAATGATCAATGTATTATATAGTTTAAATATTTTGATTTTAAATGTATTGGGATATGGGAATGTACTATTAACTGTTTATTAAAAATATTAATAAATTATTGATTTATGTTTGATCAATGTTCATTATTATTGAACATTGATTGTAAATAATATGTAACAAACTTTGAATCATTCAAGAAACTATTCTATTCTTCATAAAAAGCGCAAAGTTTGTTTCCATCAGGATCACGAAGATAAGCCAGATATTTATTTGTTCCTTTGCGTAAACCTGGAGGGTCCTCAATTGACACACCACCATTGGCTATTCCTGCGGCATGGAATTGATTGACCTGTTCGGGAGAGTTCATTTGAAATCCGATAGTTCCACCATTGGAATAAGTTGCAGCCTGTCCGTTGATTGGCTTGCAAATAATCAGTTTTTGACCATCCTTTGCATAAAAAGGGCGCCCCTTTTTATCAAATCCTGAATCGGAAAGATTCATAACCTTGAAAATAGCATCATAGAATTTCTTTGCTTTTTCTATATTGTTGGTGCCGACGCAGATGTGACTGAATAACATGTTTATTTCCTTATAAAATTACTTGATTTGTATAAAATAGGTTAGAATTGATATTGCCTTTTCACAATGAATTTTTTAATCTTTTGATTGTTTTTGAAGAAAAATGAGAGAAATTAAATCGTATCTCTCCTTGAGACCCTCCAAATTCTTCACCCTTTGCAATAATTATTTTTTGTTTTAACCATTTCTGTAAAAGGGTGAACAATTCCTTGTTTTTGTCTGGAGGACATTTTGAATAGAGATAAAGTCCACCTTTTGGAGGTTGAAATTGGAACAGAGATTGGTAATTTTGATCTAACCAATGACATAGATTTTTTGCTTTTTTCGAAAGTTTTTTCTGTAAAAAATTGAAATGATTATCCATTTGATGGGTTAAATAATACTGGGCAAGTAATTGTGGTAAAACACTTATTCCACCCTCGATTTGACGTCTAACATTGGCAAGTTGATGGATAATGGGACGAGGGGCTATAATCCAACCAACACGGATTGCTTTACCAATATATTTAGATAAAGAACCAAGATATATAACCTGTTTGTATTTGTCATACATTTTGATGGATCTACAATCGGTATTCTCATCAAACGAAAGTAGGCTATATGCATCATCTTCAATAAGAGGAATTTGATTATCATGACAAAGCCGTAGGATTTCTTTTTTACGAAAAGATGAAAGGATTGAACCGGTTGGATTTTGAAAAACTGGATTTAAAAAAATCATTTTTACGGGATGTTTACGAATCAATTTCTGGAGTATTTCTGGGTTCACCCCGTTTTGATCCAGTGTAGCAGGATGAACACGTAAACCGGAAGCTTGAAAAATGGGAAGTCGGAAAAAAGAGGAAGGGGTTTCTATCGCAATATGATCGCCTGGCCCTAACAAGGTTTGAGTCAATAAAAAAAGGGCCTGCTGAGTTCCAGTTGTAATTAGAATTTCGGATAGGTCAACTGATATACCTATACGTTTTTTCATATGATATTGAACGGCCTGGCGAAAAGAATAAAGACCTAGAAGTGTAGTTTCATCATCTTGTTCTAACGATAGAACATGTTGCCAGGGTAAATCGGTAGGATCAATTTTTGGTAAAAGGGAAGGTGCAAGGTCACCAGTTGCCATATCAATAAGGTTGATATGCTTTTCTTGGGCCTTTTTACGTAATTCTTGTATATGAATCTGATAGGGATCTCGCTGATATTGGGTATATACCGATTTGACAGGATACCAATTCATTGATGGATAAAGATTTATTTCATGTTTGAGCGGATTTACATACGATCCACTGCCTATTTTTCGAATTAATAATTTTCGATCTGTCAATTCGTTCAATGCACGGATAACAGTTGAACGATTGATGTTCAGGAGATGGCTTAACTGCCTTTCAGAAGGCAATCGTTCACCAGGACCCAGGGTACCATTGATAATGGCTTGCTGAATAAGATGAATAAGTTGCTGATATAACGGTTTATTGGAAGAGGAAGACAAAGTCCACATGATGATCAAATCCTGAATACAGAGTCATGATATAATATAAATATATTTTTTCTATCTTATTTTTTCATAATCATTGTGGAATTATTTCTATTATTGGATATTATTAAGCTAGGATCTTGATTATAAAACATATCCCTTGCAAAATTGCCAATTGTATTTGTTGTAAAGGCGTCGAACGATCCTACTACTATCCCTCCAACAAATGGAACAATTTTTGTCAAATTTATAATTCCAGTTGATCAGGCATTGGTTATTAGTCATGGCACTTTTCAAGTGAGCTTATAAATTTAAAGATTATATATAAATTGGATGGGTTTGAATCATACCAATTGGATGTTTTAATTCCCTGAATGTTTATGCATGATAATCTTAATTTAAACCGGAGAATATATTAATGAATAAAAAAGTAGGATCTGAAAGAGTAAAACGTGGTATGGCCCAAATGCAAAAGGGTGGGGTCATTATGGATGTTGTGAATGCAGAACAGGCAAAGGTAGCAGAAGCAGCGGGTGCAGTTGCCGTGATGGCTCTGGAACGGGTTCCTTCTGATATCCGTGCTGCTGGAGGGGTGGCTCGTATGGCTGATCCAACTATTGTTGAGGCTGTTATGAAAGCGGTGACTATTCCTGTAATGGCAAAAGCCCGGATTGGTCACATTGCCGAAGCTCGCGTACTTGAAGCGATGGGTGTTGATTATATTGATGAAAGCGAGGTTCTTACACCTGCTGATGATGAATATCATTTGCTGAAAAGTGAATATACAGTGCCTTTTGTGTGTGGATGCCGTGATTTAGGTGAAGCATTGCGCCGTATCGGAGAGGGTGCCTCTATGTTAAGGACCAAAGGGGAACCGGGCACAGGTAATATTGTTGAAGCTGTACGTCATATGCGCAAGGTTCAGTTACAAATTCATCATGTAAAGGGATTGAAAGACGATGAATTGATGGTATATGCACGTGATCTTGGTGCACCTTACGAATTGGTTAAACAGGTTAAACAACTTGGCAAATTACCTGTTGTAAATTTTGCTGCGGGCGGTGTGGCAACACCTGCGGATGCGGCCTTGATGATGTCATTGGGTGCTGATGGCGTTTTTGTTGGATCCGGTATCTTCAAATCAGAAAATCCCGAAAAATTTGCCCGTGCAATTGTTCAGGCCACAACTCATTATGAAGATTACAGATTGATTGCCGAATTATCCAAGGGGTTGGGTGTGCCAATGAAGGGTATTGAAATGAGCAAATTATCAGTGGATGAACGAATGCAAGAACGGTCCCACTAGGTTTTGGAAAGGGGAAATTTGAATTTCCCCTTTATAGGAATTTTTATAATGTTGATTAAAAAGGTATATATGAACCATTATGCATAAAAAAATTGGGGTTCTTGCGTTACAAGGAGCAGTGAGTGAGCATATTGCCCAGTTGCAGGGATTGGGTGCTTTGGGAATTGAGATCAAAACAGCAGAAGATCTTAAGCGGGTGAAGGGATTGATTATACCTGGTGGTGAATCAACAGCAATCAGCCGTTTGATACAAGAAGTTGGACTTTATGAACCAATACGTGATTTTGCAAGAAAAAATCCGGTTTTTGGTACTTGTGCAGGCTTAATTTTGTGTGGTTCCTCTATTACAGATGGTGGAGAGAAATTAAAACCTTTAAATTTGATCGACATTGCCGTAACACGTAATGGTTTCGGTCGTCAGATTGACAGTTTTGAAGTTGATTTGGATATAGGGAATATAGGAAAAAATATTCCTTCCGTTTTTATTCGCGCCCCCTATATTGCTTCAGTTGGTGAAGATGTCAATGTCCTGGCGGAATATGATAAAAAAATCGTTATGGCGGAACAGGGCAATATTCTAGTTTGTTCTTTTCATCCCGAATTGACGGAAAACAATCAGGTTATGGATTATTTTATGTCCAAAATTGAAAGTTGATGAAATTTATAAGCTAACCGTTCCTTTGTTTTCTTTTCAATGCAAAAAAGCCAGCATGATGAAGTGATTGCTGGCTTTTTTATTTACAAAAAGATAATTATTTTCAAATAAAACGTTTCACTTATTTTATCATTTTAAGTTTTAATAAAAAAGTTAAATTTATTTTTGTGTTTTTTACTTGTATTTATGTATATCGTTATAAATTTTGTTATTTTAATAATTCTTTTATATACTCCTTCAGTTTATATAAATAAGTTAGAAAAATATCAAAAAGAAAACAACGAATAAATGCCGATTGTTTCTATTTTCGAAGCTGCCAAATTAACAAAAAAACACGACGAACCATACAGAGATACGTCGCTAGTGGAGGACGTGTCGGAGTAGACATATCAGAGCTTATTCGAGTATATTGATTAATGTCGCGCGACAGCAACACAACAATGTTACAGCCTATTATATTCAGCGTCGCTCACAAAAACGACAATGAATGTCTTTTAAAGCTAGAACATAAATAATCACTTGTAAAAGTCGAGCTAGAAGCTGAAAAAAAAGGCGTGTTCAAGATAAGTAAGAGACGATAGACGGTCTTAAAACTCCTTTAAACCTACTTGAGCATCGCCAAGAGCAAATGCAATTATAGCTCCTAAAATCACTTAAAAAGAACATCATATCAGAGTCTTAAAAAAATGGTATTTCTGTTGATGATAATATTAATACTGGATTACTTAGATATTTCAAGAAACAATTCAACTGACCTTACTCTCGCGTGTTGCTGGCAAAATCTTATTAATATCTTGAACTGACCACAAAATATAGTTAGTTAGTTATAATTTAATTCTTATATTTCGACAAAGAAATTTTATGCGAAAAAATCTTAATATTGAATGTTTACGTGGTATAGCAATTTTTCTAGTTCTTATAACGCACACTTATTTTTTTCCATATATACTTTATATCAATCAACTTTTTGATTTTGGTAGAGGTGTGGATTTATTTTTTGTTATATCAGGATTTTTAATGGGTAGTACATATATTGCAAAAATATCAATCTTAGATTTTGACGTGAAATCAGCTTATAATTTCTACGTAAAACGCATATCGCGTTTATTTCCTGCTGTTTTATTTTGGAATATATTTACAGTAATTATTGGAGTATTTTTCTTAAAACATACTCTTTTTCCGAATAATTATAGGCTTATAGCTAGTGTGTTATCAAATATTACCTTTATTGGTAATTTTTTTAATTATCAATATGAAAATGGTCTTGGTTATTGGTGGTCAATAGGTTTAGAATTTCAGTTTTATATTTTACTCCCAATTATACTGTATCTTTCTGGAAAATATTTTTGGAAAGTAATGGTAATTATAACCTTAATGCTTTCATGGGATAAATTATGGACTATTGATCATGTTTGGTTATTTAGAATAAATTCTTTATTCTTTGGATTATTAACATGGAAAATTACTAGTAATAAAAATTTTGGTAAAATCAAAGAAAGAATAAATAATCTTTCTACTATAAAAATAAATTTAATTATATTTTTTATGTTATTGTCTATTCTTCTTAATACTAAGATATTATCGGATTTTTATGTATTTATGAATGTATATGCAAGTATATTATTTAGTCTTTGTATGTTAATAGCGGTTGCAAGGGAAAATTATATTTTCAATTACATAAATTATTTTTTTATTTTCTTGGGTAAGATTTCTTATTCAGTATATTTATCTCATATATTGATATATATGATCTGCACAAATATTTTTCAAAAGTTACAACTAGATAATTATACGATATTTTACATACTTATTTACCCGATAGTGATAATTGTAGGATACTTAAGTTTTAAATATATAGAACCATTAATGATTAAAGAAAAATATATGATAAAATAAATATTTCAATACAGCTTATCTCTAAGGGTATAACTAATGTAAACACTTGATTTTTGATTTATTTCAAACTGACACCCCCATGAAATCTCGTGTAAATCATACTGCATGCAAGGTTTCGTTTCATTTTGTCTAGTAAAATCTAAGAGTTTAGTAATTTAGAGTAGATGTAACTGTAACCAAAAAATTTTATATGTAACTACAGATTAACAGCTTTGTTGTAAATAGGTTTGCCGTTGCTATTTTGAAATACATATTCATTCTGGTTATTATTGATTATCATCGCATGTTTAATTACGTTTAGAATTTCTTTATATTAAAAATTTTAAGCCTTTTACTGACGTGGAAATTGAGGAGGTTCCAAAAACTGCCAAAATGGTTGTCTGGGTAGGACCGAATGGTTGTGGAAAAATATCAGTGTTTGAGGCATTTAATGCTAATTTATTTACCTTTTGGTTTAATATAAAAAATAATTAATGTTTCATAAAGGAAATGTTAATTATAAGACTTGTCCTATCCCAGATGACAGTGAATCTTATAATAAAGATGATGACGTAAGTGTATATATTGATTACGAATATTATAATCAATGTTTTAAAGAAATACCTAATAGTTTATATTATAGAACCGCTTATCGTAATCAATCATCTATAGAGGTTAATTTAATATCGAAGAACGATATTACTACAAGACGCCCTATCTCTTTTATTTCAAATGATGAAAAAGTAGCATTAAATTATACAAAGTTAATTCATCTAACAATGAGTGGTGTTTATGCGGAAAAAAATGATAATAAAACAATCAAAAAATTAAGAGAAGAACTAATTGGTAAAATTCAACGATCAATGAAAATGTATTTAATGATTTGATATTAAACAACATTAAATTACCATTAGAAGAGGGTACCTTTTACTTCAAAAAAGGAATTGTAGATCATTATAATTATAAAAACCTGTCCAGTGGGGAAAAAGCCGCCTTTGATTTGATTTAGACTTGATTATTAATCTTGATGATTATCAGGATGCTTTATTTTTTATTGACGAGCCTGAAGTGCATATTCATACCAATTTACAGGGTAAAGTGATTGAAGAGATGTATAAGCTTATTGAAGGTGAAGGGCAATTGTGGATTACGACACATTCCCTTGGCGTCATGATGAAGGCTAAAGAACTTTCCCTTAAAGATCCAGGCAGTGTCGCTTTTCTTGATTTTGACCAGCATGACTTTGATCAAGCGGTTATGTTAAGACCTTCGCTGATTGATCGGGTGGTGTGGCAGAAATTCATGTCGGTTGCTTTGGATGGTTTGGAAACAAAATTGGCTCTCGAAATTATTGTCATGTGTGAAGGGAGTTTAGAGGGTAAAAGTCGCTTTAATTTTGATGCGGAAATTTATACTAGGATTTTCCAAAACCAGTATCCTCATATAACTTTTATCTCAGGAGGGTCAAGCAAGGATCTGCAACAAGAAAGCTTGCAATTTAAAATACTTTCTTTGGTTTTGGAGCAACAAAGTAAAGTGCTACGTTTAATTGACCGTGATGATCACAGTGATCAAAAGGTTGAAGAATTGCAAAAACAAGAAATTTTCGTGACCTCTCGTCGTGCTATTGAAAATTATCTCTGGGATGATGAATTGATTACAAAATTGGTTAAGCATCATGATAAAATTAAATTATTGTCTGATGCTTTTGCCATCAAAAAAACAACCATAGAAAGCAGTGTATCACGTAAGAATGCAGGGGATGATTTAAAAAATGCTTCGGATCAAATTTATAATGGGTTGAAGAAATTATTAAATTTGAGCAGATGCGGAAATGATCACAATGACTTTATGAGAGATACGATGTGTCCCCTTATTACTCCTGGTACTAAACTTTATAAAAAAATGAAGCGGGATATTATTGAACCTATTTTGGAATGTGCTTCATCTAAACAATAATTTTGTCTTCAAGGGGTATCAAGACAAAGTTTTAAGCAATATTTTTAGTTTATATTATTGAAGTTATAATCAATTCCATTCATCCAGTTTCCAATCGCCTTTATTCCAGTCATTATGCAATTCTGTCGCTTTTTCTTCTAAATTTTGATCCAAGATAGCCTGATGTATAGTTCGCATTAGTCTTTGGTAATAGGCAAGATTATGCCAGGTTAGCAACATTGCTCCAAGGATTTCCTTGCTGCGGAAAAGATGATGGATATAGGCACGACTGTGTTTTGAACAGGCGAGGCAATCACATTCTGGATCAATAGGTCGCCGATCATGAATGTGACAGGCGTTTTTCATATTAAGTGTTCCACGGCTTGTATAGGCACGACCGGTTCTTCCCGCTCTTGTTGGCATGACACAATCGAACATGTCAATCCCCCGCATAACTGATCCCAACATATCCTGTGGCGTTCCCACACCCATTAGATAACGAGGTTTGTCTGATGGAAGATAGGGAACAGTCACATCAAGGGTTTCAAACATTTGTTCTTGGGGTTCACCAACAGCAAGTCCGCCAATTGCATAACCTTCAAATCCTATTTTGTTTAATGCCTCCGCGCTTTCAATCCTTAAATCGGGTTCAATACCTCCCTGAACAATGCCGAATTGAGCATAACCAGGTCTTGTCTTGAAGCGTTTTCTTGATCGTTCCGCCCAACGCATCGACATACGCATTGAGCTGGCAATGGTATCATGACTGGCTGGAAGTGCAGGACATTCATCAAAACACATGGTTATGGTGGCATCAAGCAGATATTGAATATCCGTCGAGGATTCTGGTGTCAATTTATATGTGGATCCGTCAATATGAGAACGAAAGGTAACACCTTCCTCGTTCAGTTTACGTAAGGCCCCCAGAGACATAACCTGAAACCCGCCAGAATCTGTCAAAATAGGTCCAGACCAATCCATAAATTTGTGTAATCCACCCAGTTCATGAATCAGTTCCGCCCCTGGACGAAGCATCAGATGATAGGTGTTTCCCAATACTATTCTCGCTCCGGTTGAACGGACAGCATCCATGGTCATGGCTTTGACTGTTCCCACTGTTCCTACAGGCATGAAGGTTGGCGTGATTACGTCGCCATGAGCGGTATGTAATATTCCCGCACGGGCTTTATGATCTTGAGCTTGTTGTGTCCAATGGAATTTTAACGATGTCATGATTGATGTGTCAAATTAAAAAAGGTCAATTTATTGATGTTATATAAATTTATTCTATGAAAAGGAAGATTAAAAAATTATCAAATTATCATGGATATTGTAAATTTATCATAATCTGGGGGATAGTGATCATTAATAAAGTGATAAATAAAGTGATTATATTCTTTGAAATTCTTACAAATTTTTGAAAAACCTGAATATTTTAACATTATAATTGATAAATATTATATTTAGAGATAGGTATTTAATATAGTTAATATTCATTCAGTAATAAATCAAAGTATTGCAGAAGATATGGCTGTTGTTGGTTCTATCCAGAAAAAACAGAATCAGTTTCTTAATTTCTCCCAGAAAAATCCCTGTAATAATTTATCTTGCATGAAATCTGAAAATGTTTCATTTATTTAAAATGATAGGGTTGTTATAACCCTGGAAATTAAAATACTTTGTTTATTATAAAAATTCTTTTTCAATAATACATGCATCTCCGTAAGAATAAAAACGATAATTGTTTCGAATAGCATGTTCATAGGCTTGACGCATTTTTTCTGTTCCACCAAAAGCGCAAACCAGCATAAATAATGTGGATCTGGGTAAATGAAAATTAGTCATCAAAATATCGATGGATCTGAATTGATGACCTGGACGTATAAAAATGGATGTTTCCTGTTGAAAAGGGTGAAATATTCCTTGTCGATCAATGGCACTTTCCAATAATCGCAAGGTTGTTGTTCCCACCGCGATAATACGTCTTTTTTCAACTTTAGCTTGATTCAATCGTTCAGCATTTTCTGGACTGAGCACGCCATATTCTGCATGCATATGGTGATCATTGATGTTTTCACTTCGCACTGGTAAAAATGTTCCAGCACCCACATGTAGAGTAAGGGCCAACCGTTCAACACCTTTATGATCAAGCTGGGTTAATAATTCTTCTGTAAAATGCAATCCGGCTGTAGGAGCGGCAACTGCACCAGGATTTTGTGAAAATATTGTGTAATAATCCAGCTCATCCCTTTCAGTTGGTCCATAGGGACGACGAATATAGGGAGGTAGCGCCAATTGACCAGATGTATTAAGCCATTTATCAAATTCATTACCCTCAAGATTAAAACGGATAAACGCACCACCACCTGTTTCAAGTTTTACCACTGTGGCAAAACATTTTTTATCTGGAAAATCAAGGCGGTCTTGTTCCTTTAAACGTTTACTGTTTTTGATCAATACATGCCAAGTACCATCTCCCATCGGTCGATCAAGTGTAATCCCAATGTGAGCCACACCCCTTTGTGCGAATAATTTGGCGGGAATGACCTTTGTATCATTGGCAATCAAGATATCACCCTTTTGAAAATAACAGGGTAAATCCCGTATTGTTTTATCCTGAAATTTCCCCGATTTTGATGGAATGTAAAGAAGTTTGGCAGCCTCTCTGGGACGGGCCGGATGCTGGGCAATGCAATGTTCAGGAAGCTTGAAATCAAAATCTGCAGTAAGATCAGTCATGGATTATTATGATTGGGCCATTAAAAAATGTTGAGAATATACATTTATTAAATGTATATATCGGTTAGAAAGATCAAGAGATAAGAATTATTGGTCCTCTTGGCAAGTGTACAAACGAACTGTATCGTCTTCATAACGTATATCATTTAATATTTTTTCTTCAGTTAAAATACGGCATCCTGTCACATCAGGATTATCTTTTGCTCCAACGCGATAATAAGCCAATGAATTCTTTACTGGTTTCCCTTGTTTAATCGTATCATTATTAAAATTACCCATAACCATAAAGGATAATCTTTCCGCCTGTGTTATCTCATGTGGCGTGAAAATGGCGCTGGTTAGAGGGAAAGCGTTTTTTTGTAATTGATCGTAATAGGCAGGTAACTTATTTTTCGAAAATTGATGCAAGGTACTCATATTATAGATTAATGCAATGATTGCTAATAATAAGGTTAGTAATTTTGTATAATAATTAACATCACGCCCAATTAAAATGGCACTGATGATACAGATCAAAATTATATGGGTATAACTGTAATGGGCCAGTCTTGTTTTGGCGAGACTGAAGATCAGAAAACTTGACAGGATTGCAGAAAGAATAATTAAAATATCATATGAAAACATTTTCCATTTTCTAAATGAAAAAGAATAAATCAAGGCGAAAATGAAAATTATGGTGATCAGACTAAAATGATCCACAAGCTGATTAAAAAAATACCAGATGGAATGGTAATGACCTGTAATACGGTCAGAGGCTCTGGCTATAAGGTCATAGCGGTACATTTCCTTGATAAAATCGAACTTGTCATAGGGATAACGTAATGCTAGCCAGATTAAAATAGGTGAAAAAAAAACGATTATGGGAAAGGTAAATGATTTTATTGAAAGCTGTTTGTTTTTGAATAAATAACCGTAAGCAATAAAATAGGGAATAGCCATAAAAAGAGCATGCCAGCTTTTTGTTAAAAAAGCCAAGGCAGAAAAAAAAGCCGAAAGTGTAATATGTCGGGTATCATTTTTACTTGCTAGGGCAATTACAACCATAACTTGGCAAAATATATAAAAAGCATCCGCGTCTCCAGAACGGAAACCGTGGGTTTTGATTATCAGGGATGCAGTAAATATTAGAGATAAAAAAAGAATGGAGCTGATTATATTATATTTTTTATATGTGTAATAACAGACAATACTGCAAAGCAGTATTGTTGAGACTATTGAAAATAATCGTACCGTTAAAATGGATTTCCCAAATAAAGAAATGATAATACAAGTTGGTAAAAAGCTGAGTATGGGCTTTAAATTCCACATATCAGTTTTATTCATCCATGTGTTGATAATCCAGTTTTTATTGATATTCATTTCAATTGAACTGACTGCATGACGGCTTTCGTCCCAGCTATCGAAATGGGTAAGATTTATGTGATAGAAAAGGGTGCAATAGAAAACTGCAAGAAGTATAAACAATAGAATAATAAAAAAATTTTTTCTTGTTAATAAAAACATAATTATTCAGTCATCATTATAAAAAGCGGGGTTTTATTCATAATCAATTATTTCGTTAGAAAATATAGGGTTTGAATGAGCGTTAAAATGTTAATTTATAAATTTTTACAAGAAAATAAAGATATTTCGTTCTGATTATGTTTATTTTTTAATTCCGTTACTTTTTCAGTTATGGGATGACATCGATTGATATCGGAATTGTCGTTGCCTTGATCCCGATAAAAAACCAGTGCTTTTGATATGGGTTTTCCATATTTGATTTTATCATAATTGAAATTGCCAAATACCATGATGGCTAAACGTTCATTCTGTTCTATATGTTGTGGTACATATAAGGTATTATATTTTGGATAGGCATTTTTTTGTAGTTGATAATAATAGTCTGGCAAATGTATTGAAGAGATTTTATGTAGATTGGTAAATGCAAAAATAACTGCTATAAAACTTAGAATAATAATAAAATATCGGGTATATTTATTAATGTCTCGACCAATCAAAATACTTGTGACCAGACAGATTAATATAATATGCGTATAGCCATAATGGTAAAGTTTTGTTTTAGCCATACTGTAAATCAGCAGACTACTCAAAATGGCTGATAAATAAATGATGATATCATAAGTTAAAAAATGTTTTTTCCTATATTTGTAACTATAAAATATGGAAAATATAAATGTTAAAAAAATGAGGCCAAAATTATTGAATAAAATTTTTATAAAATAATTCCAGCCATGAATATGATTTTCAATCATATGGGAGGAGCGTTTTATTAAATCATAACGCACCATTTCTTTGATAAAAGCAAAACCATCATATTGATAACGTATGCCAAGCCATATTAATATGGGCAAACTAAAACAAATGACAGGATATAAAATAGCTTTTATATTGAACCGATGGCTTTTAATTAGATAACCATAGGAAATTAAAAAGGGTAAGCCCAGGAAAAGAGCATGCCAACTTTTTGCTAGAAAAGCTAACGATGAAAAAAAAGCGGCCAGAGTAATATGAAAATGATCATACTTTGTTGCTAATGATAATGTTGCGGTAATTTGACAAAGGATAAAAAATGAATCAATGTCGCCGCTTCTGAAAGCATGGTTACGAATTAAAAGTGAGGTTGTAAATAGAAGTGAAATAAAAAGAATGGCTGTGTAAATATTATATTTTTTAATTGTATAATAACAGACAAGATTACATAAAAATATTGCACATAAAAGAGAAAAAAGACGGATTGCTAGAATTGATTTGCCAAAAAGTAAAATCATTAGACAAGTTGGCAGAAAACTTAAAATAGGTTTTAAATTCCACATGTCGGGTTGGCCAGCCCAACTGTTTATAATATAATTATGATTGTAGATCATTTCCAAAGCACTGACGCCGTGTCGGCTCTCATCAGAACTGGCAAAAGGGATTTGGTTGATATGAAAGAATAGAATAAAAATAAATAAACCCATTAAGGCTATTAATAAAATATTCCAAAAATTCTTTATGATTATTAACATGTTTAAAATATTTATAAATTAAAAATAATTTTTTTATATTAAAATGATTGGGAGTCAATGAATATTATACAATAAAATTCTATATAATAATAAATTTATAATGAATATAAAGACTTGCAGTTTATTTGTTATTGTGAAGGAATATAATTTAAATATTTAAATTATATTAGAAACTACGAAGCATGATAGTAGGATTAATAGTCTAATCAACTATGATATTTTTTATAATCTGGATAATCTACTAGTTTCATAAATCGCTTTATGTTGTAATTAATCTATCTTTAACAAAAGTTATATTTTAACTGTTAAAAAAATGATTAATATTTTTTATAGTACAATACGGTTTATTACCAATTAAACTTTTGGTTTTGTTAAACTATTTATCATTTGATATTATATTATAAAATTTAATCGGTTTTTTTTCTAAAAGCATCTAAACTTATAACCTGTGATTTCTCTTTCGATGCGTTACTTTCCTTAGAAGGTTTAGCATCTTTTAATTCTTCCATATTATTTGTAACTGTACGGAGTGTTTGAACAGGTGTCTTTTCTTCAGATTGAATCACGGTTAGACTAGAGGGAATAGGCTGAAAATTAAATGCTAGATTAACAAACGGATCTGCAAACCCAATAACAGATCCGAACGGAATAACCAATATACTCCCAACTCCGCCAAATGAAAGACCAACAGACATTTGCTGTTTAATTCTGTTGATTTTCAGGTCCCAAAACTGATGTTGTAAAACAATCGTCATTTCTTCTGGATATTTTTCTTTAAGTTGGGGTGGAATAATCACATCAGGATAGTCGGTTTTAAACTGGATATAGAAATTATGACTCCCAGGCAGTCCATCTTTTGCAACTGATTCCAGAGCTTTTAACATGACCTCACGATAGGCAGCTTCAATCCATTCATTATATGGTAAAAGGGAAGGAGGGTTTTCGTTAGAACCTGAATTATCTGAATTGGTCATTGTCTAAACTTTAACTATAAAATCAATAATCTAAAGTGAAGGGTTTCTGTTGCCCGGCACCCTTCAAGCCGCGCTTGTCACATTGGCTTATTAGGCCGCGATAGCGTGTGCCTCGAAATTATCGTTGGCATTTGTAAAAAACAGTCCGATAACGGTGGTACAATACCGAGCAAAAAATATATCTTTACTACGCGTGTCGATCCTGTTTCGTCCCCATAAGCTTTATGGTGGAGACGCCGGGTACCGCCCCCGGGTCCACTACGCCTATTTCATATACCGTTTATTGCCATAGTTGGGTAAACCAACAATTTTAATATAATAATATTTCACTAATAAAAAAAGGGGAAATTAATTTTTTTTGATCCAAATTAAATTTCTGGGTAACCGTAATTAATTTCCAATTGTTTTTACTTATTATTTCTTTATAATTTTCCGTAATAATCTTAACAGGAAATAAGCAATGAAAAAATCAGTAATCTTTGGAACAACCGCAGCCATTCTTGTACTAGGTTCAAGTCTTGGAGGTGGATATATCTATCTTCAGCATCAGCTACATAATCGTCTTGATGCGGGAATTAAAATGTTGGAGCAATCCTTTCCGGGTTCTTCTATTGTTTATGATCGCAGTGTAACCAATGTATTCACACGTAGTGCCATTTTGGAAAAAGTGAAGATCAAAGGCCAGTCTGGGCAATTATATACAATGGATAAATTGAATATCAAATCTGGTTTACGTAATGGATTGATGAGCGCTACAATTGATAATTTTGAGACAAAAATTGATAGTGACTTGATGATGAATAACGGGCAGATTCACGTTGATCATATTGATTTAAACAATTTTGTTCCCAGAAAGGATTTGCTTGACATCGATGCATCTGGAAAAATCAAGAGTGTTTATTTTTCAAAGGCAAAATTTGATTTGTTAAATCTGAAGAATATTACAATGAAATTATCTTCTGGATCGGAAAAGATAGCAATAGCTCAATATCAAATCAAAAATTATGGATTAGATCGAAAATCCGACCAAACTTTGAATGATTTCCGTTATTATGATAAAGTTAACAATCGGGACAATTATTTCAATATTCAATCACTTCAGATTAAGGATTTGAGTTTCGCTAAATTTTTCCAAAATATTGAAAATGGAAAAACATTTGAATTTGCAAGTGACGAACCTAAACTTTTTCATATTAAAAATGTCGAATTAAAAATTGATGCTGCACGATACCAGCTTGGTGACATGCAAATTTCGACAGAAAAAGATGGAAAAAACCGTTTGTTTAGAGGTAACAAATTCGATAACTTACAATTACAAACCGATAGTGATCCAAGACTGTACGCTTTAAAGCAATATGGTTATGATCAACTAAATCTGTTCGGGAATTTGTCCGCGCAGTATCATTATGATCTGCAAGAATGGAATCTTGAACCGTTCAAGATTGGTGCAAAAAATATTGGGAATGTAAAAATTAATGCTCGTGTAAAAGGTCCGGAAAAACCATCAGCAAATAATGAAATGGCAATGATAAATGATTATAAGATTGTATCCTTTACAATGCATTTTCGTGATGATGGATTAATACAACATTTGGCTGATCTTAAAAGCCGTGAAAAGAATGAATCCGTTGATCAGATTAAGCAAGAATGGATTGAGGATTTACAGAAACCCGATAGAGATTTTCCGGAATTGTCTAAACAAGCTGGAAATGCTGTCATTGATGTTATTCATCATCCGGATCATGAGCTTACAATTGAGGTTAATCCGGATAAACCTTATTCATTTTTAGATCTAACTTCATATAATGCCAGTCAGATAATTGATCATTTGAATATTAAGGTTCATAGTGATTCTAAGCATTAATAATGGATTTTATAAAATAAATTCATGAATTTATTCGGCTGGATTGAATAAACTTACATAAATTACATTTTCAAGATGTGCAAAATGAATAAATTGAAAAAAGTATTTTTCTCTCTATTTGTTTTGCTTTTTATTTATTATAGGACTGAATTTATATAATATACGTTATGGGGAGGCTCCGTTCATATTAGAATACACGCATAATGCCCTGACACGGATTGCAGGAAAAAAGGGCATTATCCATATTCCAGGGCGTTTGTCCTTAAAGTTTTCCAAACGGTCATTTTCGAGAATATAAATGTGATGCTTGAAGATGGTAGTCATTTAAATGTTAAGAAAATAGGGATTTCAAATAACGGTTTCTGGGAAACTTCAATATAGAAAACCGTTTTAAACAGGGTTCATGTGAACTTTGATATTGGCAGAATAAATGCTGAAAATTGGCGGATTAAATCTTTATCCCATCAGCTAAGCGGGATAGATTATTTTTACAAGACCAGAGTATCGGAAAAGTCAGGGTATCAAATTCATATTAACTATTTGAGAACAGAGGGTATGGGAAACGGTACAAGAATTATTTTGGGAAGTATAGCCAATTTTTTATATAAAACAGGCTATCATTCAATTACGGTTGATTTTTCATATGATGATAATCAGTCATTTTTTACTAATGAAGCCCGCTATATATTTCGGAAAAAATTTTGTCCACATTGATCTGTCCTGTTTATCGGGTTTGAATTTAAAGCCGCAAAATTTTGATATGGATATTTTATATAATCGATTAATTTTAAAATCCGGAGAACTATTTATTATAGATCCCGGTTTAAAAGAGCAATTCCTAAGGGAGAGAGAGAATACAAATCTAATCTTTCCAGAACGGATATGATCGATAAAATTTATTAATCTTGAATCTTCCCAACAGGGAAAAGATTTTACTCTTGATTATCATTTTTATCAGAGTTTGCCAAAATCTTTAGGGATCCACATAATGAAATGAAAAATATCAGCTGATTTTGGACAGGGTGTGAAAGTTAATGATTTGTTTAAAAGCAGTTTTCTTGATTTTTTTTAAATAGCTAACGAGGGGAATATGCAAATCATGACTGTTAAAAACCATTAAAATCATATATTTTAGGAAAATAGTTTTATACTGGTTTATAAATAATTTCTTAGTCGTACTTAAAATGAGTAAATAGATTATTATGGCACTTACAGAAGAACAACAGGCAGATATTAAAGCGCAGTCAAGTCAGCAACTTTATACAAAACGGCCAATTTCACCAGGTTTGGAAGAAATGCTTTATCAAGCTTTTCCTGTACTGGATCATGGATTTGTCAGGGTTGTCGATTATATGGGTAATGATTCTGCAATTGTTCAGGCAGCCCGAGTTTCATATGGAACCGGTACAAAAAAAGTATCGGAAGACCGTGGTTTGATTCGATATTTAATGCGTCATTATCACACAACCCCTTTTGAAATGTGTGAAATTAAGTTTCATGTTAAATTACCAATTTTTGTAGCACGACAATGGATTCGTCATCGTACGGCCAGCGTGAATGAATATTCGGCCCGATATTCAATAATGGATAGAGAATTCTATATTCCCGAACCTCGCGTATTGGCAATGCAAAGTAAGGTTAATCATCAAGGTCGTGGAGAAGTTCTTTCTGCTGACCAATCAGAGGCAGTTCTATCGCTTTTACGTAATGATGCGCAAAAATGCTATGATGATTATGAAAAAATGCTTCGTACTCCTGAAGAAAATGGTTTTGGGCTGGCTCGTGAGCTTGCCAGAATGAACTTGACCTTGAACAGTTATAGTCAATGGTACTGGAAGGTTAACTTACATAATTTATTTCATTTCTTGCAGCTAAGAATTGACTCGCATGCACAATATGAAATCCGTGTTTATGCCGAAGTAATGCTGAAAACGGTTCGGGCATGGGTTCCTCTGGCTTGTGAGGCATTTGAAGATTATCGCAAAGGGGCTGTAACATTTTCCTCGACCATGATGAGTGTTATTGGCAAGTTGTTAAATGGACAATCTGTTGATCAAGCTGACAGTGGATTAAGCAAACGTGAATGGACAGAAATGATGCAGATTCTGGATCATTACAAATCCTAGAGTTAATGTGTATATAAAATCTCTTGGAAAGATTGAAAATGGAAAAACTTTTATATGTTGCTGGTATTATCATTTTATTTATCGGCATTGTTGCAGCGATGTGGTTTCTTCCTTTTGGACGTAATCTGGATGCGGATAATCAGTATCTACATGAGACTTTTTATACAAAGAAAAAATGAACTATGCTAAATATTTGATTATAAATATGAAAGTAGTTGAAAATTTCATTATGGATTATAAAGATAAAAAGAATCTTCCTGTCGATAAATATGAGTATGAATTACCTGGTAAATCCGTCCATTCATCATCTGAATCAATGGGAGAAAGTTTTTTTACCCAACCTTCAAGTCTTGATTCTGACATTAAACCTCTAGATCCAAATCAAAAAATCGAATTTGCCACTTTACGCCCTTGGTATATTGCCTGTACTTTCGTTTTGGTTTTGGGGTTGATTTTTGAATTTGGAATTTTAGGAAAAAACGGAAAGCAGGGACCTTTATGTCGGTATATGCCAAAAAATAAGGTTTGTTATGTTTTGGCAGGTCCTGGATCTTCTTTAGAGAAATAGATTCGGGGTGACAGGGTTTTTAGGAATTTTTGCTATTTGCAAGTCCTGTTTTACAAATGGCGGGATAAATTAAATCTGCAATAGCATGGTAGGCTTGACTTTCTGGGCCATCAGGTTGTTGAACGGTTATGGGAATTCCCTCATCTGATGCCGTACGGATCGCAGGTAAAATAGGTATTTCCCCCAAAAAAGGGATATTCAAAGCTTTGGCTTCTTTTTTAACACCATCCTGTCCAAATATATAGGTTTTTTCCTGACAATGAGGACAAAGAAAATAAGACATATTTTCAATGATACCCAATATGGGGGTTCGCGTTTTCTGAAAAAGAGAAATACCTCTTTTGGCATCCAATAAAGCAATATCCTGAGGTGTGGAAACCATTATCGCACCATCTAATTTAATGGATTGGCCAAGGGTAATTTGAACATCACCCGTCCCAGGAGGCATATCAATCAACATGATATCCAACTCTCCCCATTTTACGTCTGACAACAGTTGTTTGACCGCCCCCATTACCATGGGTCCCCGCCATATAACCGCCTGATTCGTGGGAACCAGCATGCCAATGGAAATTGCTGAAATACCCCATGCCGTCATTGGGATCAGTTTGTGGTCTCTTACTTCTATCTTGCCTTTTAGATCAAGCATATGTGGAATGGAAGGGCCATAGATATCAGCGTCCATGATGCCAACCTTTAATCCTTTTTGGGACAAGGCAATCGCAAGATTGACAGTTGTTGAGGATTTTCCAACACCTCCTTTTCCCGAAGCGATTGCAATGACACATTTAACCGAATTGAGAGCTTCAATGGGTTTGGCATTTTTTATATTATTTGCTTTTATTGAAGTTGTATCTGATTTGGTATGACCGGTTTGTTTGGGTGGGAATACCAAGCGTTTTGATATGGTTGGATCATGTAAGCCGGAAGAAATGGCATTCATAAAAACACGGGCTTGTTCCACATCTTTAAGCTGACTTAAATGGTGTTCGATTTTTGCCCGTAATGGTTCCACTTGAGCGGGATCGACATTGGGGACTTTTAACATTATATGTATTTTTTGGTTTTCAATATGAAGCGTTTCAATCAAATCAGTGTCTAGCAGCCGAATATGGGGAGACCATGGAAGCGTAAAATCTTTCAAAGCCTCTTTGACTTTTTGCCGGTTAATTGAAATAGGGTTATTCATGTAAAACCTTGAAGAAACAATCATTAAAAAATGTAATTATCAAGTTTATTTTAAAAAGTATATAACAGATTTGTAAAGTTGTAATGAAGCTCTGAACCAATTTTCTTCATTTTATTTAGAAAGAAAATGTAGAATAAATTGGAAAGAATCGTTAAGGAATAAAGTTCTGATCAAACAGCAAAAAAAATCAAAAAGGGATCATCGTATCGATGCTTTGCGTGGATTGGCGCTGATCATGATGTATATTGACCATATTCCTGAAAATCTTCTAAATCGTTTTACCATGCGGAATGTAGGGTTTGCCGATGCAGCAGAAATTTTCGTATTATTAGCTGGATATGCTTCCTGGCTTGCATATGGAAGAAGGATTCCGCTTGACGGGTTTTGGAAAATTTGCAAAAGGATTTTTGCACGTTGCTGGAAAATTTATCTTTTTCAGATAGGCTTGGTATTAATTACATTATTCAGCATCTATCAGTGGCGTCGGATATGGATACTGCCAGTTGATTTTTTAGAGCCTGAATTGGCGCATGGTCACAGTATCTTAAGAGTATTCTGGCGGTTGTTACTTCTGGATGCATTGCCAAGTAATCTGAATATTTTGCCACTCTATATCATTTTACTCGCCTTTTTTCCCATACTTTATTTAATCATGAAATATCGTTGGTGGTTGGCGTTGGGAATAAGTTTTTTGCTATGGGGTTGGGTTAATCTTGATCCATGGTTCAATTTTCCTAACTGGCTCGATCCTGATGGTTGGTTTTTTAATCCTTTAGCATGGCAGTTTTTATTCACGCTTGGGATTTATGGTTCTATTCTTGCAGGTAAGCATGAAGGTAATTTTCCATATTTTGTATGGTTACAGGGACTTGCTATCGCTTATTTAATCTTTTCTTTCCTAGAAGCGTTTCCATGGGGATATTGGGGATTACCCGATTTGAGATTGATAGAACTGCATACTCCTGCAAAGGCTTATCTTTCACCATTGCGATTGATGGACGTTATCGCAATATTTTACCTTGTTCAATCTTCAAAATGGACCAAACAATTTTCCGAAAATAAAATTGGGCAGCTTTTGGCCTTATATGGTCGACACTCGCTGGAGGTTTTTTCCTTGAGTACGGTTTTTGATCTATGGGGGCGTTTGATGTTCGCTAGCTGGGGACAATCAGTATTTTTGCAGTTAGGTATAAATTGTATCGCAATATATATTCTTTATCTCCTGTCTTTATATCTTGATAAAAAAAGACAACGATTAAGAAATATCAATCTAAGATCCCAATAATATTATTAAAGTTCAATAATTTCAAAAATCAGGATTTATTCAGAAATAAGCTTATCATGAATTCATGTCTAAGATGTTAGAATTTTAAAACAGTGTAACCATAAAATCATGATTTTAGATAGATTTATATTTATTTTAATGAATTTTATGGTTAAATTAATTCAGTTATTTGATCTCTACATGATTTTTAGAAAAGAAATAAGTTTGCGCATGAAGTAACCTGTAATAATGCTGTTATTATTTTTAATGAATAAAGAATAAGTATGTCAAAAAATCTTTTTCAAGGGGATTTGACACGTTGTTTGATCCTTACCATGGGGATATTCGGTTTGGTTTCAACTCATCGGTTGCAAGCTCAACCTGCTGTTAATTTACCTTTTATAGGTCGTTTAACTTGGCCAGATAAATTTAGTTCTCGATGTTCTTCTGGTAGTTTTGCAAATGTTGCCGAAAAATTATTGCCGACGGTGGTTAATATCTCAACCAGTCGAGTTCTTAAACCGGGGCAGCATGATGATGAAGATGATGACAATACGGAGGATACCGCTTCTGATCCAGATTCCCCTTTCGAAAAATTCTTTCAAAACTATATGAATGGCAAGAGTGGTCCTGATGACGGTATGGATCATCTTCAGGCTTTGGGTTCTGGTTTCATTATTGATTCATCAGGCCTTATCGTTACAAATTATCATGTTATTAAAGATGCCGACCAGATTTTGATAACTTTACAGGATAATCGGACGGTTAAAGCGGTATTGAAGGGATATGACGAAAGAACAGATATTGCCTTACTTAAGATTAATGTCAAAGAACCATTAACCATTGCGCATTTTGGCAATAGTGATTATTCAAGGATAGGTGACTGGGTTTTGGCAATTGGTAACCCATATGGTTTATCTGGAACCGTAACATTCGGTATTATTTCGTCAAGGGGAAGGGATATAGAGCAGGGGCCATATGACGATTTTATTCAGACAGATGCCCCAATCAACAAGGGAAATTCCGGAGGTCCCTTATTTAACATCAAAGGAGAGGTCATAGGCATTAATACAGCTATTTTTTCACCTTCTGGAGGGTCAATAGGCATTGCTTTCGCCATACCTGCCAATGAGGCAAGGGATATTATCAATCAGCTTCGTGTAAACGGCAAGGTGACTCGTGGATGGATTGGTGTTCGTATTCAGGAAATTAATGAAAGTATAGCGAGTAGCCTGAATGTAAAACCGTTTCAGGGAGCCTTGGTTGTAAAAATTGAGAAGGGTAGCCCTGCTGATAAAGCTGGATTAAAATCTGGCGATATCATAGAAAAAATAAATAGCCAGGTTGTTACAGCCCACACAATGCCAAGGATGGTTGCTGCCGCTCCCATTCATTCACAAATTAATTTAACAGTTATAAGACGGGGAAAAGTTGTTGATTTACCCATAGAGATACAAAATCTTGAAGAAAATGAGGAAAGTAAGGAGAGTGATATTCAGGATGAAAAGGCAAGGGTATTAGTAATTAAAGATCTGAATATTACGGTCAGTACGATAACGAATTTACTAAGACAGAAATATAATCTGGCAGAAAAACAGCAGGGCGTTGTAGTGACCACCGTACATCATAAAGAGAAAAATTTGATGCAGCGTTTAAAGCCTGGAGATGTAATTGTGGGAACAAATACTAAAACTGTAAATGATGTTGATATGCTTCAACAGGCAATCACAAGTGTAAAAAAAGAAAACAGAAATCCCACTTCAATGCTTTTACTGGTTCAAAGCGGTTCCGTTATGCATTGGGTTGCAGTCCCGTTCGTTTCCGAAAGAAACAAAAGCGATCATAAACGATAATTCTGATCATGAATTCCAAGATTTACGGTTAATCGAGCAAGGTATAAATGAGGTTTGGAATTAAAAGGCTGAATTTATATCCCGCTGTTATTCAAAGTGTTCGGTTATTATTATCTGTAGCAACAGCAAGTCTACTTGCACATCTATGTAAATTGAACGAACCTTATTGGGCTTTAATTACAGCTGTTATCGTGACGCAAAGTCGTATCGCTCAAACTCTTCAGACCAGTCGTGATCAAATTATTGGTTCTCTGATTGGTGGAATTGCAGGGATCATAGCCATTGCCTTGCAGATTTATTGTGGCTGGTCACCGATTATAGTATTTACAATCGTAATGATTCCGATGGTTATGTTCGTTTCATGGCGTCCCACCATGAGGCTTGGAGTTGTGACACTTGCAGTCGTTTTTCTATTCCCTTCACCCGGAGGGATTTTTGAAAGACCTTTTGATCGTATCTTTTCTATTGTTGTAGGTGTATTGGCCTCTTTATTGGTTAGTTATTGTATATTGAGACCTCAGGCTAGATATCATGCCTTTTTACATGCCAAGGAAGCTTTTAGTAAATTATATAAATTATTACACGCTGTATTGATTGAAGGAATTTCATGGGATGCTGTTGAAGCCAAAAATGATGAAATCATTACAGAACTTCGCGAATTGGCCAGTGATATAGATGAAGCACGTAAAGAACGGCCTACCTGTGTTTTGGAAGAAACGGATCCTGTGCTTGTGCAGTTATTCCCAATTTTGCGACGTTTGCAAAGTGATAGTATTTTCGTGGCAAGAGCAATGGAGGCTTATGGTCAAAAATTACATCCCAATACCGAAAAAGCCTTGGAACATGCCTTAAAAGAAATATTTTATTTTTTTAAGATTCAGTCTGTAAGACAGGCCAACGGCAAACATAAAAAATTGCCGAATGCCTGTGATATTCATGTTGATTTTGATTCCTTGTTAAATCCACTGCTGGAAGAGGCTAAAAAATCTTGCCCTTCCATCATTCAATTTACATTAAAGGCGCTTTGTAATGATTTTTGCAGAGGTCATGATATCTTTTCCTCATGAAATGCTTTTAACGATATTATTTTGGTTTCTTATAATTTGAGATTTCATCATCGCTTAATGTTCTTGCTTCATTGGCAAGCATTATTGGTATGCCATCCCTAATTGGATAAGCCAGACCTGCATTGCAACTGATCAGTTCATCAGCATCACGATCATAAATAAGAGGGCCTTTTGTCACAGGACAGACAAGGATTGAAAGCAGTTTTGGATCAATGGGAGGGGTATTTTGAGACATTTGTTTATCCTTTAATGAATCAGATAAATTCTATTGGCAATCGGGCTTAAGAAAATAATAAGGTTGATAATTGACGACGGCCCTGTAACGTGGCTGGATCGTCAAATCCCCAAGATTCAAAAAAACGTAACAATTGTTTTTTTGCCGCTTCATCATTCCAGCTTTTGTCTCTTTTCATAATTTCAAGCAATTCATGTGCGGCTTCATTTCTTTTTCCGGCTCCATTTAAAGCGGTAGCCAGTTCATAGCGAGCCTGATAATTATCTGGATCCGATTTGATTTTATCCATTAATGCCTGTGTATCCCCAGTGTTTTTTTTACCTTCCAAAGCAAGGTCAATGGCAGATTTTGCACCTATAATTTCGGCATGATCCTGTATGGATTCCGGAATTTGATCAAGACTTTCCTGTGCCGCTTCTGGTCCTGCACTGGCAAGAATTGATCGTATCAACCCGCCCCATGCTTCCGGTTTTTCAGGTTCCAGTTCAAGGGCTTGGGAAAAAACACCCATTGCCTCATCGAATTTTTTGTCATGCAACAATGTTTGTCCCTGTTCAATTAAATCCGTGCTGGGCATTGCACTGCCAGCGGTTTTTAATAATTGACTGACAAATTGTTGAATTGCACTTTCAGCTTGCACCCCTTGAAATAAATCGACTATTTGCCCCTTCCAAAAAGCAGCAACCAGAGGGATAGACTGAATGGGAAGGCCGATCTGCATCAATTGTTGGACAAGGGCTTGATTTGCGTCTATATCGATTTTTACAAGTTTCACGCGTCCTTGAGTGGCATTTGCAATTTTTTCCAATAATGGTGTAAGTTGTTTGCAAGGGTTGCACCAATTCGCCCAAAAATCAACTAAAACAGGAATTTTTTGGCTGGCTTCAACGACTTCCTGAACAAAGCTATTTTGATTACCTTCAATAATACTCGTTTTGGAAGAAGAAGCCGATGAAATGGCTGTTCCATGTTCAGTCAAAAGTTGACCTTTTGCAGGTTGGGACGGGGATTTAAAAAGCGCCATAAATCATATCCTGTTTCATTTAAATGAAAAATTTGATTCTCATATGTTTAACAATTTCTAGATATTAGAATTGATTTTTGTATATATTATAGTGGATGAGAGACAGGAAATAAAAATAATTTTTAATTTTTGTTTTTTCCGCTTGCATCTTTAATAGAAATATCATAAAAGGCTTTTACGTTCTTCAGAGCGGGCGTAGCTCAGGGGTAGAGCACAACCTTGCCAAGGTTGGGGTCGTGGGTTCGAATCCCATCGCCCGCTCCAATTAATAATTTATTAAGTTAAATCTTACTTAATATAGATTAATTTTTTAATCAAATAATCATTATATTTTCTGTAGCGTACAAAAGAAATTATATGAAATTAATTCATATATTGTTATTAAATGTATAAATGCTTGAGAATAAGATATTATCGTCATAACTTGGTTTTTATTTTAAATATTCCAACTAAATATAGTTCGTAATAAATTCAAAAGATTATATGATTTTTTATTTCAAAAATAATTTATAGAAACTGAAAATTTCCATTATTGATTTTTCTCGGAATTTATTATTTGAATTTCTATCAGAAAAATTTGTTATTCCAAACAAGTGTATATCGTTATTTTTAAGTTAATATAATAAAGTTATCGTAATTAGTGTTTTAAAGCTGTTATGGTCTTTACATGACAAAAAATTGATAATTTTAAAAAAACCAAATTTTATAATTTTTAAATATGGTTCAAGAGATTAAATTTAATCAGAAAAAATTGCCTTTATATTGTGCAATAGGTTCGCAGTAATTATGTATCAATCATTATTTTTTTAATGGACTAGATAAAGATTGAAGAGTAATTGTGAAAAAAAAGTTATTGGTTTTACTTTTTATTTTATTGGGATTTGGAATTTGTGTTCAAGCGCAAAATCCATGTCAAAATAAGTTTTTATATGGAAAACCGCCAGTTATTGAATGGCCGATAAAAACAGTCTGCTTCAAAGATTATGCCGCTTCTTTTTCAGATATAACTTTGGGGAATATTTATTCAGCTGAATTTTTAACAAAAAATCAGGTAATGGCCAGTAAGAATATGAAAAGATATGGTAAATTTGATAATCGTGATCCTGTTATCAGGGATTACAGAGGATCAGGTTTTGATCGTGGTCATATGACGCCTAGTGGGGATATGCCTGATTATCAATCTCAGGTACAGACTTTTATCTCCAGTAATATTGTACCTCAGACAAAGCAGCTGAATAGTGGAAAATGGAACTGGATTGAACATAATGTAAGGAAAATGGCAATATCCTACGATCAGTTATATGTTATAACAGGTTCTTATTTTCAGGAACCGGTCAAAAGAATCGGTTATGACGGAGTATGGGTTCCGTATGCGGTCTGGAAAGCGGTTTATATTCCTTCCTTAAAAAAGGGTGGGGTTTATTTTTGTAAAAATTCACATAGGCCTGTATGTTATCGCATGAGTATAGCTTTTTTCATTAACAAAACCGGGATTGATCCTTTTCCAGCGTTATCCAATGATATCAAGGAAAATAAATTTCCCTTGCCTAAACCTGTTCGTCCAAGGGTTAAGTAATATTTTTTATATTTTGAAGACAAGAATTGAATTTAATATGGAATACTGTTTCTGACCTTTTTGAATAGTTAATGAGAATTTTATTGTATTATGCTTTTTATCAGCATATTTTTCATACACTTATGTGTATTGGTAGTACCGGGCTCTGATTTTCTATTAAATTCAAGAACAAGGTTATAGGCAATAAAAAAACTGTCATTCAAGTTGTAACGGGTACAACATTGGGGACAATTATCTGGGCTTTGTTCTCGTTGTTGGGATTACACCTTATTTTTTAATATTATCCTTTTTTACGTGAATTAGTTTTATTTGGCGGGTCAGTTTATTTATTTTATATGGCATGTCAGATTTACAGATCGGCTGATTTACCATTGCCGGCAGAGCACGGCATTGGTCATTCATATTTTTTTACCGGATTGTTTACCAATTTAATCAACCCGAAAGCTTTACTTTATTTTTCAAGTATTTTTTCAATTATTCATTTTGGGTCAAATCCTTCCAATGTTTTTTTTATTTTTATTATGATAACGCTTGAAACCCTGATCCGGTTTCTTTTTGTAGGATTGGCTTTTTCACATTCCGGGATACAGGCCTTTTATTAAATCTATAAGTCTAGGATAGATAGATTATCAGCATGTGTTTTTATAATGTTTGCATGCTCAATTATATTTAAATTATTTGTAAAATAAATTATCCTTATTATGTATAATTAAGTTGGTATTAAACTATTTAGTATATTCCATGGTTGTGAATATTTGAAAATAGGAACACATAATCAGAGGATTTGTGATGTTAACGATTATTCAATCTCCGTCAAAATATATCCAAGGTGCTGGTGCACTTGAAAAAGTTGGTAAATATGCCTTGATGCTGGCCAATAATTATTTGGTTGTCGCTGATAGTTTTGTAATGAATTTGACACAAGCCACATTGGAAAAAAGTTTCCAGATTTCCTCGGTGCAGGCATATTTTGAAATTTTTAGGGGAGAGTGTTGTAAAAAAGAGATTAATCGTTTAGGGCAAATTCTAAAGAGACACGGTTGCAAAGGGGTTGTTGGTGTTGGTGGCGGGAAAGCCCTTGATACAGCGAAAGCCATTGCGTTTTATAATAAGGTTCCGGTTATAATTGTGCCGACAGCTGCATCGAATGATGCGCCAACCAGCGCTTTATCTGTAATTTATACCGAAGATGGCGCTTTTGAGGAATATTTGATGTATCCTTCCAATCCTGATATGGTAATTATGGATAGCACAATTGTTGCCAATGCACCTCTTCGTTTATTGATTTCAGGAATGGGAGATGCATTATCTACCTATTTTGAAGCCAGAGCCTGTTATGAGGCAAGAGCTGTCTCCATGGCAGGGGGGCAATCAACATTGGCAGCCTTGAATTTGGCCAGGTTGTGTTATGAAACCTTGTTGGAGGAAGGGTTGAAGGCGAAAGCGGCTGTCGAGGCTGGAGTTGCTATAAAAGCTGTCGACAACATTATCGAGGCGAATACGTATTTAAGTGGTATCGGATTTGAAAGTTCTGGCCTGGCAGGTGCACATGCAATCCATAATGGATTAACCGTTCTTGAAGAATGTCACACCATGTTACACGGTGAAAAAGTTGCATTCGGCACTTTAGCTCAGCTTGTACTTGAAAATGCGAAACAGGAAGAATTGGAAACCGTTCTTGATTTTTGTGTACAAATAGGTTTACCGGTTACGCTTGACCAAATTGGTATACAGGATAATGATGATCTTAAGGGAAAAATAATGAAAGTGGCAAAGGCAAGTTGTGCAAAAGATGACACTATACACAATATGCCTTTCGAAGTTACTGAAGATCAGGTTTATGCCGCTATTATGGCTGCTGATAGAATTGGTCATAAATGGTTAAAAAACTATAATATTGTTTTGTAGCTGCATACAATCATACGCAATTTCGTGAGATTGTGTATGATATTTTGTTAATTATTCTGTATTAGATTGAAAATCAATTTTTCTTAAATTAGAAAGCGCCCTAAAATTACATTCCTTGACATGATAAATCATACATTCTTCAGTTTCATGTGGATTTTTTAGGGATTGTCCATTCTGATCAAAGGATATCCTGCATTTCTTATAGCTGATAATTAATTTATTTTTCTTGAGTGCAAAAGGATCAACAAAACCCGTAATCTCAATTTTGCAGCTTGGAGTGTTATAATGAATCATGCCATAAGCCGGATAGTATGGCATATAACCTACAGCCGCATAATTACCCTGAGTTCTGTTTTCATAGAGGATCAGATTAACGGGATCCTTTTCGACAGTTTGTTCTGTAATGGATTGTGAGAAATGAGATGGATTCATTGCCATTGTGGGTAAAGATAAAATAATGCAGATAAATGTATATGCATATTTTATTTTTGATATCAAGGATAAGGATTTCATTTGGGTTGACCCTTTTCTTCGGATTTGCTTGAAGAAATATTCTCTTTAATCGTTATCGGATAAATACGGTTTACTATTGGCAATGTTTCAAAAGAGCAAAAATCCCCATGCCATGTACTACAAGGAATTGTCTCACTAAGTATTTTCAATTGATGGTTTTTTGTAATTTGCATAGATATTTTGCAATAGGGATCTTCTTTGGCAGTGAATTCTAGTTTTGATGGATCATGATGGTTGAGTACCGTATTTCCATGGGTATTGGCCTGACAGGTAGGAGAATTGTAGGCTATTAAAGTTGCTCCAGGATGGATGGGATCTAAGGCTATAACATAATTTTTGCTTATGCCGACATGGCTTTCGAAAATTTCTATTTGTGGTAAGATTCTAGACGATTTATTTAATGGACCGATTTTAACACTGGATTTTGTATTTACAGATCTTGCATATGTCAAATTCGATAGAACAGTCAAAGAGATTATTAGAGACAGGATTGTATACGATAAAAATTTTATCAATCTAAAACTCCACATTTGGGTTTTAATAAAAATTATTCTAAATGAAGGTTTAGGATAAGCGTAATCTTGTTCTGATTTCAAGCTTGTAAAAAAATTAAAGCTTACGAATCAAATTGTGAAAATTAGGATGCCATATTTATAATAATAATGGCATTTATTTTAAATCAGTTCATTTCATAAAAAAGTTGTTGAATAGTATCTAATTCATTAATCTTGTTTGCCAAGATAAGTTGTAACAAAATTCTGGCTTTTTGCGGGTTTAAATCAGCTGCGGCTATAAATTTGTTGGCATCATCATTAACTTCAACATTGCGATTGACAAATCCGCTTCCCGTTCTGCTGGATCGAACAACAATAACACCCTTGCTGGCGACCTTTTGCAATGCTTGTATTGCTTGGGTTGATGTATTTCCATCACCAACGCCAGCAAGGATTATGCCTTTTGCACCTCTTTTGACCGCATCATGAATAAGATCTCCATCCATCTGGATATGAGAATAAATAATTTCAACACGCGGAAAAGGAGCTTTTTTAGGAATGGCGTAAATATGTTTTCTTGCATTACTGGACGTACGGTAAAAATATACATGATCATTATTGATAATGCCGATTGGCCCTGTATTGGGGGATTGAAAAGTTTGGAGGCTGGTTGTATGGTTTTTTTGAACAGAATGTGCATCATAAATCATGTCATTCATTACAATCATGACAGGTTGGTGATAAGCCTCGGGGCGTGTAGCCAATTTAACAGCATTGACAAGATTGGATGCACCATCTGAACTGATAAAATTGGTCGGGCGCATTGCACCCGTCAAAATAATTGGTTTTTTCGAATTTATAAGTTTATCAAGAAAAAACGCGGTTTCTTCCATGGTATCAGTGCCGTGGGTAATGACAATTCCTGATATTGAAGGATTATTTTCAGCAGCCTGAACTTTTTTGGCCAATTTTAATAAAATTGTATCAGACATATCCTGAGAACCGATTTGCGCCACGGGATCAACATGAATTTTTGCCATGTTTTGTAAATCAGGTATGGAAGCGACAAGATCTTCTCCTTTGGTGTTACCTGCTTTATATTCGAGCTTGTCTGTTGTTGCTGATCCTGCGATGGTTCCTCCGGTAGTTAGTACAAGAACCTGTTTTTTTTCAGGCCTGATAACACGATCTATATCATTCATCGGTTTATCTTTCTCAGTTTTTGCATAAGAAGGGGAAAGTAAAATCAGACTTAATCCCACGGGGATAATTAAAAACTGAAAGAGGGGTCTAGGTAAAATATTCATTATATCAGAATTAATTTTATATAATTTAATTATATTGATTGATCCAGGTTACTACCCTACCCATATTCAATATACTATTTTTCTATTAATTAAAAATATTATTGTTAATATGCTCTAATAAAGCGACAAGGTACAGGTTAAAATGGTTTTGAGTGTGTTCAAAAAAGGCTGTAAACGGTTCATGATGCCTTATTTTTCACAGTGGAAGATGACAATTTTACCTGTTTTGCAAAAGGGATATAAAATAGATTTTATACAGGTAACTGAAAATTGTGACATGACCTGTTTAATTGATCTATCTTACGCCCTGCATCCACAATCATTCATTAATACGATAGAATTTGAATGTGGAGATCCTACGATAATTCTGAATGAATTCTTGATTTCAAAACGTAAATTTTCAGTCAATATTTCCGGAGGAAAAATAAATACGAAATCGACGATTGCATTTAAAATCATTACTGATACAGGATTAGAGCAAATTTTTACGGTTTTACTGGATGTTATTGGTCAAAATAAAACAGTTTATAATCAAAGGCATGGTTTAAGAAAACCTGAATTATGGGTTATTAACAGCAATCCAGATCAATATTATAAGCAGGAATTTGGATTGTCCTGGATTGAAGGTGATTTATTATTAAATCTTAAAACATACAATCTCTGGCAATATGATCCTAAAATTAATTCAAAATGGTTCAAGATTTTTACAATGCAGGGGGTCGTTAAGCCGGTTCCAATTGAATATAACCTTTTAGATAAATCTTATCTATCGCAAATTGAAAAATCATCAAGACCTGATATAAAAAGGAATTCATTGTGTAATGAGAATATTGATGTCAAGTCTATTCATACAGATGCATTTATATCTGGGAATCCTATAGGAAAAGGGATTTCTGTCGTTACAGAAGGAATGATTGCCGGACAAAGTCTTTATATTGGAACAGCAAGAATAAAACCTAAAAATATTTATCTTGGTTGTAATGGGGTTGTTTCGACTAAACATCTTTCAGCAGATTTTTTGCAACTCGCATTCTTTTCCATTAAAGAACTACCAAATTATGTTCCAATAGGCACATTAATATTATGCCATGATTATCCAGGTTATTCTTCACCAGTTTTACTTTGCTCCATCAAGGATAAACCGAAAAATTCTGGGGAATGGAATATTGTTAATGATAAAGTCTTGGTAAAAAATAACATATCGGGAAAACCGGATTTAACTGTAGTTTCTTCCAATTTATCATTATTGGATGATGATAATATTGTAGAGATAAGACCCTCGGTCACAAATATTTCAAATCGGACTGTTAAGCCTGTTCCATCAGAAAAATCTTTTTCTGCAAATGATCACCATTATATAAGGTTGTCATCCAAAGATTCAATCATACCGCATTCAAAGAAAATAGAAAATTCATGGACTAAACTTAAACTGGATAAAATATCCCCTGTTCAAAACATTTCAGATGAATGGCAAAATAAAAATGAATTATGGCGGATTCCCGCAACGGGCTTGTTACAAATAAATGGCTCATTCATATTCAAGGAAGAAAATATGGATTTGTCAGGACCAATCTCTTTTCATGGTGGCGATCAATTGGTTTTAAAAATTGTTAAAACCGATAAAACAATTCGGTTTCAACCTGTTAATCAAATTGAATTTCCCCTGATTCCTTATATCAATGATGTGATGAATACAATTTGTGCCAGTCCAAAATTAACTTTTTCTAATGCGATTCCTGTAACAAAAGGAGATCAAATAAGTTTTGAAACGGTTTATTTGCATCAGCCTGATACCTTGAAAAACAATCTGGACCTGAAAATTAGTAAAGCTGTTTTCGAGATATATATTTTATAAGTAATTTTATCAGGTTCAAAGTGAAAAATAGTTGAATAACCATATGATTCTATAGCCTGAAACATATACTCATCGATAAATCCAAATTTGTTTGTAAAATATATGACATTATGACCAAAGCATATAAATCTTATAAATCAATGGGAAGTTATTTAAATAAATATTCAGTTTTGCTGAGGTAGATGAACCAAAAAATTTTGTTTCAATCTTATCTTTGTTGTTTCTATGAAGTTATGCCGCAAATTTATTTATTTCTAGCTTGATGCATTGGAGAAGATGTCCAAATCCGATAAGCAAGAGTTATATCGTCCGGCACATAAACAACGAGGGGTAGTTTACTATTGTAGTTTATAAAGGTTAAATTGGTCGTAATTGAAACCTGCTTCTCTTGTTTAATGATCTGTGGACAGGCCATCAGGGTGGAAGCCGGTTTGCTGATTTTGTCTAATCTGTAAAAATCATATCCCCATCCTTGAATTGTTTGTGTTGTCATATGACCGTGGATTATGACCGTGTTACAGTCTGATTTAATTTTTTTCTGGGGAATCAATTCAACACGTGCATTGTATTCATTGGAAAGGGGTGGTAGTTGAATTACGATTCTTTGATATCCTTTTTCTGCTTTAGGCCATATGGATAGTTGATTTTTACCAAGACTAGCAGAAGCATGATATATTGGTATTAAATAACACATGGATAAAAGAAGAAGAAATTGTTTTCGAATTAACATTTTTATTTCCTAAATGATAATTTTAGTTTTTAATTATAAGTTATGATAGTAAAATTATTCAACAAGACCTTGTAATTTTATTTTCAAATATAATTTTTAATGAAAGTAAAAGGGATTTAAATATATTAATTTAAATTTTGACAATTTGCAGGGTTGATCATTTGAGGGGTGTTGTTTAATTGCTATGAAACTTTATATTTACGAACATTGTCCTTTTTGTGTCATGACAAAAATGATTTTTGTTTTGAAAAATTATCCCGTCGAAATATCATATTTACTATATGATGACATTCATGGTCCCATGCAAATGGTAGGGCGTAAACAGTTGCCTATATTGGAATATCAGCAAAATCGCTTTATGCCGGAAAGTCGTGATATTATTAACTATATTGATACAACTATAGATAAGCCAAAGATTACGTTGCCTGATAATGAAGAAATTATGGAATGGATCAGTCATGTTCAACGTTTTATTTATCGCTTGACCTATCCTCGTTGGGTAAATGCACCGTTTCCTGAATTTTCCACAGAAGAGGCAAAGAAATATTACCGTAAAAAAAAGGATCCCTCTGGCGGGGGATTTGTTTCTGATCTGGCCGATCCGAGCTTGATCCAGAGAACTCAAAAGGCGATTGACTGTCTGGAACCCTTAATGAAAAATTATCCTTTGTTGGATTTGAAACGGCAGCTATCTTGGAACGACTTTTCACTTTACAGTATGCTTCACTCGCTATCGATTATCAAGGGGATTACCTATGGCGTCAATGTTGATCGATGGCGCAAGAAAGTTTCTGAAACATGTTCCATTCCCTTGAACGACGCTTTTGCAAACTGAATGTGTTTTATGTAACTCTGTGATGAATGACTTGACCGATTATTATTAAAACGGGACTACCTATTTTTTTTTGCATAACCAAATCAGGTAAGGTTTTTAAATTTCCGATAATTACCTGCTGATCGTGAAAGGTACCTTTTTCAATCGCAGCAGCAGGCCATGTTTGTTCCAATCCCTTATCAATTAGTGTTTTACATAAAAGAGGTAAAGAAGAAAGTCCCATATAAATGACCAAGGTTTGGTCTTTAAATATCATGTTCTCCCACGGTAAGTTAAGTTGATCTGTTTTCTTGGTATGACCTGTTAAAAATAAGCAGGCTTGTGCACATTCACGATGTGTTAGGGGAATTCCGGCATATGCCGCACAACCATTAGAAGCGGAGATGCCGGGTATAATTTTAAATGGAATTCCAGCATGCATTAATGCCTCGGCCTCTTCCCCACCGCGGCCAAATATAAAAGGATCACCACCTTTCAATCGTAAAACACGTTTGCCTTGTCGTGCATATTTGATTAGTGAATCATTTATTTCTTCTTGTTTTAAAGTATGGTGATTTTTTTGTTTTCCTACAAAAAATAATAATGCATCACGACGTATGTAATCTAGGATTTTGGGTGATAATAAATTATCATATAAAATGACATCAGCATTTTGCAGGTGATGAAGTGCTTTTATGGTTAGTAAATCCGGATCACCCGGTCCTGCCCCAACCAGCCATACCTCACCTTTATTTAAAAAAGGTTTTTTTGCAATATTCTTGAGAAAATCAAATGCTTGTTTTTCTTTTTGTTGGCTAATAAGGGAAGTGCCATAGCCATCAATGAATCTTTCCCATAACCGTTGTCGTTCTTGATGGGTTGATAATATTTCCTTGGCCCAATTCCTGTGTTTTCCGATGAATGAAGCTAATGGACCGATGACTTGTCCGAGTAGAGGTTCAATTTTTTGACGTATTCGCCGTCCCAATACAGGAGCGGAACCTCCTGTGGAGATGGCGATCTGCACGGGATCACGATCAATAATCGAAGGGGTGATAAAGGTAGATAATTCCGCATTATCAACAGTGCAGACAGGAATATTTAATTTTTTTGCCCATAGGGAAATATGAGTATTATAATCATGATCATCAGTCGTGATAAAAATTAAGGTAGCGTCTTTCGCATTTTGAATAAAATCATTTTCGTTTAGTAAAGGGGAACAAAATTTAATCAGTTTTTCTTTTTCATAGGTTTGCAATTCTTTATTAAAGGTTTGCGCATAAACTTCAATTTGTACATTTTTCCTTAATAAAAGCCTGATTTTACGTGCCGCAATTTTACCCCCGCCAATTATCACTATTCGCGTTCCATCTATACGCAAAGTTATTGGAAAATAAGAGGGAACTTCCGAATTTATCAAATTGTCATTCATGGATAATAGAGAGTAAATAGAGTTTCAACTGAAGAAATTTATCTGACAAAAAGCCTCATATTTATTTAAACAAATAATTTGTAAAAATAAAGAGAAAACAGAAAAAACACGTAAGAAAATAGTTCTTAATTGTTCGGGGTGTATCTTTGCGATGACGGATATGATTTTTTTTATTCATAAATGTGAAAGATATAAATCTCATATCTTGAGAAGCATATTTTTCTTTTGTAAAAAAAGATTGATGATGATAAATATGAAAACATTATAAATTAAGGTTTGGATGACTATATGAAGACCTATGATAAAGGGGTCAGGCCATTGTAAACAATTAATCTATCCGTAAACAATTCTATCCAACTAAATTGTAGCGTTTCTGAAATAAAGTTAATTTTATGATCAATTTGATGATGCAAGAAACGGATTTTGTCTATAGTGAAAAAAGCCTTGAATATGATCCTACCTAATAATCCACGTTTCAACAAGATCGCTTTTATCTTGGTTTTATTGGGTAGCATAATCTATATTATCCTTCATTTGCGTGAAGACATAATAGGCGTTACCAATCCATCTTTTCTGGCATTTGTATTATTGGCTCTGGCTCTTGTTATTGCTTTGGGTTTTGAATTCATAAATGGTTTTCATGACACGGCCAATGCTGTTGCAACTGTAATTTACAGCAATTCCTTGCCGCCAATTGTAGCTGTTGTCTGGTCAGGTTTATGGAATTTCCTGGGTGTTTTGTGTTCAAGCGGCGCTGTTGCTTTTACAATAGTTTCTCTTTTACCTGTTGAATTAGTTCTCAAGGTTGGAAGTGAAGCTGGATTTTCAATGGTTTTTGCATTACTTCTGGCTGCAGTGATCTGGAATCTGGTAACCTGGTTTTTCGGGATTCCGAATTCTTCATCTCATACTTTAATTGGTTCGATTTTGGGCGTTGGTCTAATGAATCAGTTGCTTATGGGAAATAACAGGGCAAGTGGTGTTGACTGGGGACAGGCTTTACAGGTTTTCAAGGCCCTTGTATTCAGTCCTTTGGCAGGATTTACAATTGCATTACTGGGAATGTTTCTGTTGAAGAATTTTTTGCCCATCACCTCTTTTTACAAAGTACCTGAAGCAGGAAAGACACCTCCTTGGCCGATCCGTTTATTATTGATTCTTACATGTACCGGTGTAAGCTTTAGTCATGGTTCAAATGATGGGCAAAAGGGTATGGGATTAATCATGCTTATTTTGATAGGAACCGTACCAACCGCATATGCGTTGAATAATGCGGTTTCATCAAAACAAGTCGAGAATTTCATGAATAAAGCGGTAGTTATTGATCAAGTTCTCATGAAATATAATAATAATCCTGATTTACCTACAATTGGTCAAAGTCGTCAAATTCTGACAAAAACAATTCAGTCCAGTAAAATTTTTCCCGAAACTATTCCTGCTATTCGTATGATGTTACAATCCATTCAGCATGATGTAAATAACAAGGAAACTTTTAAGCAAGTCCCTGTTGAATATCAGGCCAATTTAAGAAACGATTTGTATTTGGTTGAACAGAATCTGGTGCATTTTACCAAGGTATCTCCCTTGACATCTTCTCAAAAGGATTTATTTGAAAAATTCGAGAAAGAGATTGTCACGGCAATACAATTCATTCCTCCGTGGGTCAAGGCTGTAATTGCAATTGCCCTAGGTTTGGGAACAATGGTTGGATGGAAAAGAGTGGTTGTTACAGTAGGCAGAAAAATTGGTAAAAATGAAATGAGCTATGGTCAAGGTGCGGTTGCTGAAACTGTCGCAATGACAATGATACAAATGGGAAATCAGTTTCATATGCCTATTAGCACCACTCATGTCGTGACTTCTGCGGTGGCAGGAACTGCACTGGCCAATGGTGATGGTATTCAATGGAGAACAATACGTAATATGGCAATGGCGTGGATTTTAACCTTGCCTGTTTCAATTATGTTATCTGCAGTTCTATTTTGGATATTTTTAAAATTATTTTAGTTTGGAATTTATGTTCAATAAACGAATAAAATTTTTGTGTAAAATGTCTATCCACTACTTGAAATAAATAAAAAATCTGTAAATAATTTGGTAAAATTACATATCGTTTTTCTATATTTGTATATAGAAAAACGTAAAGATAAAAATCTGTTTATTGTATGTTTTTATTTCATTCAATAACAAACTGTAAGAGCTAACAAATGTATCATTAAATAATCAAATTTGTTTTGTCATATTAGAAAAAAAATCAGAACATGCTTTGTTAAAGTTGAGCTGGCTATTCAGGAAACGGAAACGATTAAATATTTGAGTTATTTTTTTATGTATCAAACTAAATCACGCTTCTCCGGAATATAAAGATATTTTTCTTGGATTTGTTAGAATGGATTTATAGCAGTCTGACCATTTATTCTTGAAATTTTTGTTGTATAAAATGCTTTCCTGACAGGGAGCAACATACCAAAGATTATTATTAAGTTCCTCTTCCAGCTGTCCTGGTGACCAATTGGCATGACCAAGGGCTAGTAACGCTTTTGAAGGACCATGCCCTTCTGATAAATCATGTAAGATATCCAGGCTTGTACTCAATTTGATTTGTTTTGTTACATAGACTGATTCCTTACCTTTCCAGTCATTTGTGTGCAGAACCAGACCATGGGCATTTTCAATTGGACCACCCGCTGTAATGGAAAAATTATTTGATGTTGGCATCGTTTTAATTCCAAGCTGATTTAGCAATTCTTTTGGAGTTGGTTTGGCAATATGACGGTTAATGACAATGCCCATTGTACCTTCCTTCGGAGAATATGCACAAATAAAAACAACCGTCTGTGCAAATGCGGGTGAGGTTGTAAAAGGACTTGACATTAGAAAACAGCCTGCCAATCCTTTGGTAAGATCAAGGAAAGAATGTGTCATTTTTCAAAGAAACCAAATATAATAATTTATTTAAAATGAGATGATTCAAATTAAACTATACTATCAGATTTAATGAAATGTAAATGAACAGCTTTTAATGGTCCGTTTCAAAAAAATAATTTATAATTGCGGTGATGTAATTATTATAATTTACTTAGTTTTTTTAATAGTTAGGGGAACGAAAATCATGAGGGGAACGGTACTGGTCACAGGTGCATCGGCTGGATTTGGAATGGCAATAGCCGAAGTATTGGTGCAGGAAGGTTATCAGGTTGTTGCAGCAGCACGTAGGATGAATAAACTGGAATCCCTATCAAGCAAACATCCTGGAAAAATTTTTCCACTTGAAATGGATATGACCAAATCAGAATTGTTTTTGCGTCAATTAGGTAGTTTACCAGCCAAATTTCAGAATATTGATGTTTTGGTCAATAATGCAGGATTGGCACTTGGCGTGGAGCCAATTCCCAATATTGATTTAAAGGATTGGGATCGGATGGTTCAAACAAATATTATTGGATTAATTCATTTGACTCAGTTGGTTATTAGTGGAATGCTTGAAAGAAAGAGGGGACATATTATTTCCTTGGGCAGTATTGCAGGTACGTATCCATATCGTGGTGGGAATGTTTATGGTGCGACAAAGGCATTTGTTAAACAGTTTATGTTAAATCTTAAAACTGATCTGGTTGGCACTGCATTGAAGGTAACAAATATTGAACCGGGTCTTTGTGGTGGAACCGAATTTAGCGAGGTAAGACTAAAAGATTCTGCTAAAGGTAAAGAAGTTTACAAAGGTACAATTCCCTTAACAGCTATGGATATTGCTGAAACGGTACGTTGGATTTTAAGTCTTCCCTCTCATGTCAATGTTAATCGAATTGAACTTATGCCTGTTTGCCAAGCGCCGGGTGGGGTTGCAGTAGTAAAAACAGGAAATTGATATATCGTAATAATTTATCGTTAACATTAAAGGAGCTTTAAATGTCGGATCAATCAATACGTGAGTTGTTAAGAACAAAATATCGTGTAGAGGATGGAAAAAAATTTCTTATAACGGATTATAATGCGGATGATACTGCCGGATTATCCCTATCTCCCAAAGAAGCAAAAAAAGTGCTGAAGAAACGTATTAAACGGTTAAGCTATTTACAAGAGCTGTTATTTGCGAATGGACATTCAGCTTTATTGGTTGCTTTGCAGGGTATGGATACTTCTGGTAAGGACGGCACGATTAAACATGTCACTTCTGGAATAAATCCGCAGGGCATTACGATAACTTCATTTAAGCAGCCTGGTCCTGTAGAATTGATGCATGATTATTTATGGCGTATTCATATGGCCGTTCCTTCCAGAGGAAAGATTACGATTTTTAATCGAAGTCATTATGAGGAAGTGCTTGTTACCAAGGTTCATCCTTCTATTTTGGCCAATCAAAAACTACCGTTGCGGGTACTTAACAATAAAAATTTCTGGTCTGACCGTTATGAAGATATTCGTAATTTCGAAAAATATATTTATCGACAAGGTATTGGAATAGTTAAATGTTTTTTAAATATATCCAAAGAGGAACAGCGCAAGCGTTTATTGGCACGTTTGGAAAATAAAGAAAAACAATGGAAATTTTCCCCCAATGATCCAAAAGAGCGTCAATTTTGGGAAGAATATCAAGGTGCATATCAAGAGGTTATTGTGCAGACAGCGGCACCAAACGCCCCCTGGTTTGTGATTCCTGCCAACAACAAATGGTTTGCACGTTTGGTTGTTGCGGAAATCATGATTGATGAATTGGAAAAACTTCATATTCCAGAACCCAAGCCAAGTCAAGAAGTTCTGGAATCTTTAAATTCACTGAAAGCTGAATTAGGAGGTAAATTTTCTGATAATAAAGTAGGAAAAAAAATCAAAAAGAATAATAAAATCGGTAAAGATAAAAAAATAAAAAATCTAAATAAGTCTAAGGAATAATCTTCAATGATTATTGAAACTCGTTTTTTTTCTTGGCTGTTCATATTGTCCAGCCTCTTTTTTTACTCTTTTCAAAGTCTGGCACAACCTGCTTCTGATAAATGTGATAATGAAAATTTTTTACATATTCAACAAGAGTATGAAAATAATATTGAACATTTAACTTTCAAGGATGTTCCTGTTCATCTTTGTGGTAAGGTGATCACAGTAAGTGATGTACGTTATACCAGAATTGGCTTACATGGCTATTTTTATCTTTATGTCGGGAAAGGTGTATCCATTCGAATTGTGAATAATCTCGATGAAATGAAAGCTCCAACCTGGCCTTGGGTAAAAAGAGGGGACTATGCTGAAGTTGTCGGGCGATATTATTATGATAGTCCAAGACATCAGGGAGTTGATTGGACGCATAAGGGAGCAAGCAGAAAATGGCCCTATCCAGGTTATGTAATTATAAATGGTATAAAATATTATTAATTCAATTAGAATTTTAAATATAATAATAAGATTATGCGTTTTGAAACATCATTTTTTTGATGATAAAGTAAAATTTATTTAAACCAGCTCATTTTTTCTTGATAGAATTGAATTTATTTTTTTTAAGCAATTAAGGGATATTTTATTATTTTTTACTACTACATGAACTTTGCCACCTTTTGTTAATGTACCAAACAATATTTCATTAGAGAGGGGTTTGTTAATAAAGTCCTGAATAATACGATGCATAGGACGTGCTCCATACAATGGATCATATCCATTTTCAACCAGCCAATCCTTTGCCGATTTGGAAATTTCTATAATAATGTTTTTATTTGATAATCTAGTGTTTAGTTCATTAATGAATTTATCAACAATTTGAGCAACGATTGGTTTTGATAAAGGTCTAAAATTAATAATCGCATCGAGACGATTTCTGAATTCTGGTGAGAATTTTTCGTTTATGGCCTCGTTTGCATATCCAGCTTGATGATTTTTTACAAAACCAATTGCTGAACGAGTAAATTCTGTTGCCCCTGTATTGGTGGTCATAATAAGGATAATATTTCGAAAATTAATTTCCTTACCATTATGATCTGTTAAAATACCATGATCCATTACCTGTAAAAGAATATTATGTAAATCAGGATGAGCTTTTTCAATTTCATCAAGAAGAAGAATGGCATAGGGATTCTGGTCAATTATATCTGTCAACAATCCGCCCTGATCAAAACCGATATAACCGGGTGGTGCACCAATCATTCTTGAAACAGAGTGTTTTTCCATATATTCAGACATGTCGTATCGGATGAGCTTGATGCCAAGATGAATTGAAAGTTGTCGAGCGATTTCTGTTTTTCCAACGCCTGTTGGTCCTGCAAAGAGGTAGTTACCTATTGGTTTTCTTTCGGAACGCAACCCGGCACGGGAAATTCTTATGGCTGAAGCTAATGTCTCAATTGCTTGATCCTGCCCAAAAATAACTTTTTTCAGTTTATTATCAATTTGAGAGAGAACCTTTTTATCATTGGTTGAAACAGTATTTTCAGGAATGCGGGCGATATTAGCAATTGTTTTTTCAATGTCATTGACTGTAATCGTTTTTTTGCGTTTTTTGGCAGGGGAAATGGCCTGTATAGCACCAACCTCATCAATTATGTCTAATGCTTTATCCGGAAATTTACGGTCATGTATATATCTGGCAGATAAGGTAACCGCTGTTTCAAGAGCATCATGAGTGTATTTTACATTGTGATATTTTTCATAATTTTTTTTAAGACCTTTTAAGATGTTGATTGTTTCATCTATCGAAGGTTCGGGAATATCGATTTTTTGAAATCTTCTGACTAAGGCATGATCTTTTTCAATATATTGCCGATATTCCTTATAGGTAGTTGATCCGATACATCTTAAACTGCCTTCGGCGAGTGCTGGTTTTAAAAGGTTTGATGCATCCATGGATCCGTTTGTAGTGGAACCAGCTCCGACTATTGTATGAATTTCATCAATAAAAAGAATGGCATTTTTTTCTTGTTTAATGAATTGAATGAGGGATTTTAAACGTTCTTCAAAATCACCTCTATATCGTGTACCAGCCAATAAAACTCCCATGTCTAATGCATAAATTATAGAATTATGCAATAACTCAGGTGCTGTCTTGTTTACAATCTGTAAGGCCAGACCTTCTATGATAGCGGTTTTTCCTACACCAGGATTTCCAACCAATAACGGATTGTTTTTTGTTCGACGTGCCAATATTTGGATTGCACGCTGAATTTCATATTGCCTTCCAATCAAGGGATCAATACGGTTTTGATGGGCTTTATCGTTTAGATTAACGCAATAAAGTTGTAAGGGATTGGTATTCTTAGAGTTTGAATTTTCTTTTTCAGTATAGGTAAACAGATCATTCAACTGGTTATCGATATCATTCTGAGGTAAAAAATTTGATCCAAAAAAATGGGTGGATTCTGTATTTTTTGTTATACCATGTGCGATAAAATTCAGAATGTCCAATTTTGACAAATTATGCATTTGTAAAAAGTAAACCGCATGACTTTCCTGCTCAGAAAAAAGAGCAATTAAAACATGCACGGCACTAATTTTTTCACTTGGGTCTGAAGAAAGATGGACAGACGCGTTTTGAATGACCCTTTGAAATGCATGCGTGGGTTTGGGGGATGGTTTTTTTTCAGTTACTAGAATATTCAGGTCATTTTTAATAAATGTGAAGATATCTTGACGTAATTTTTCAAGATTTATCTGACAGGCTTCAAAAATTACAATAGCATCGGGATCGCCTGTCAATGCATAGAGCAAATGTTCAAGCGTCATGTATTCATGTTGAAAATTTAAAGCAAACTCAAAAGCTTGTCGTAAGGAATGTTCTAAGTTATCAGATAACATCATTTAAACTTTCAAACTGTGAAATATCGAAAGAGAAATCCTACATATTCCTTTTATTTATTATATAGTTATTGAAAAGGGTTTATACAGTTAATATTTTGATCAAATCATATTTAATTAAATTTATTCTTTTTCTAATAGGCATTGCAGTGGATATTGATGTTGTTTGGCAAGATTCATAACCTGCATAACTTTTGTTTCAGCAACTTCGTATGTGAATATACCACATATTCCTATTCCATTGTGATGGATTTTTAACATGATTGAAACAGCATTTTCAGTTGTTTTTCTGAATATTGTTTCCAATGTGTAAATGACAAAATTCATGGGAGTGAAATCATCATTGAGCATAAGAACTTTATATAGGGTGGGTTTCTTCAAATTTGTTTTTGTCAGCGTTTTTGTGTTTTTTCTAGAATCATGCTGGTTCTGGTTGGAAGTCATACAATAAAGAGAAAATGATTTACTAAAGGGATTCATTATGATGTATTTGGAGTGCATTTTATAAATTTCATAAAATATTTTGTTAAGGTTCAAATTAAGGAAGAATCTAATTGAATGATTTTGATTTGGACTTGTATGGTTGCAAAATATGGCGTAAATTCAGATGTATATTTTTTATATGAATATAAAGTCCCAAATATATATTCGTAAAGATAGTAGTGCAATTTCTTGTAACGTTTTGTTTAACATGGGGATTTGATTCCAAAAATAAACAAAACAATTTAAGAAGTTAATCATTTTTAAAGGTCAAGTAAACGTTTAATGAAAAAGAAGCTGGAAAATTAAAGTGTCCACTTATTGCAATCATATAAAAAAATTGAAACAGTTAAACTTTACCGTAAGTCTTAAGAAAATTATGAGAAAAACGTCCAGGAATTTTTTCTTAGTTTTTTTTACGGCTGTATATTCCTATACACTATTTTATGCGCATTGTGCGCATGCCCAGTATGTAGGACGAATCAGTTCAATTGTAATGGACGTTAATGGCCGAGTCTTGTCAGAACAAGATGCTGATTTGAAACGGTTTCCAGCCAGTTTGACAAAAATGATGACCTTATATATGGCATTTCGTGCCTTAAATGCCAATGCCATACGATTTGATCAGAGAATTCCTATAACCATTCATGCAGCTTCAATGGAACCTTCCAAATTAGGAGTCCGTCCAGGTTCATATATTACTGTCAGGGAAGCTGTTTTAGGCTTGATTACTAAATCCGCGAATGATGCGGCTAGCGCTCTTGGTGAATTTATTGGAGGTGGAGACGAAGAACGCTTTGCCAAAATGATGACACAACAGGCCAAAGTTTTGGGAATGAATCGGACACGTTTTTATAATGCTTCTGGCCTTCCAAATCCTGGGCAACTAACAACTGCGCGTGATTTGGCAATTTTGGCACAACATTTGATTTCGGATTTTCCTCAATATTATCCTTTGTTCAGAACACCTTACTTTTATTTTCGTGGACGGACAATTCCCAATCACGATCCCCTGTTAAAAGGTTATGCTGGCGCGGATGGGTTAAAAACAGGTTATACAGCTGCGGCAGGGCATAATCTTGTAGGATCAGCCGTTCATGATAATGTTCGTTTGATTGGTGTTGTTATGGGTGCACCAAGTAATGGTTCACGAAATCAATACATGATGAGTGCACTAGATGACGGATTTGCAAAAAGTGGTGTGGCTCCTGTTGCTAGACCGGTTTATCTGGCAAGAACAAATTCCTTGAAAAAACACCCACGTTATAATAAACATCCAAAAGTAATTCTTGTTCGTGCAACCCGTACTACAAGAGGTAAAAAGTCGGTTGAAGTGGCACAGGCCTCGTCACGTACTTCAATTGCAAAAAAACGGGATTCGATTTTTAAGCGTAATATCAAAAAGGCGGCTGTGAGACATCATACCATATCCAGACATAATCGGAAAAAGTAAGACTGGACAGGGATTATAATCCTAGCTAGGTATATAAGAAAAGTTCGTAAATTATACCAAGTTATTTATTATTGGTAATTTGATAAAGTCTTATTGGAGAGTTAGGAATGACAGATCGTCGCATGATGTTTTACACTCAAGAGGATTTTGTTGGGTTAAGAGCTGTGGGACGTTTGGCAGCAGAAACACTTGACATGATTACTCCTCATGTTCAGGAAGGTGTTACAACAGACGAACTTAACCAGATTATTCATGATTATACAATTGATAAAGGTGCCATTCCAGCACCACTTAACTATCGTGGTTTTCCAAAATCTTGTTGTATATCTATCAATCATGTAGTTTGTCACGGTATTCCTGGAGATCGTAAATTAAAAAATGGAGATATTGTTAATATCGATGTTACATCTATTCTTGATGGATGGTTTGGTGACAGTAGCCGTATGTATGTCGTTGGCAAGGCCTCACGCTTGGCACAACGATTGATAGATGTAACCTATGAAAGTCTGAAAAGGGCAATAGATATTGTTAAACCCGGGAACACTTTGGGAGATATAGGTTACGTCATTCAGCAATATGCAGAATCACAGCGTTTTTCTGTTGTACGCGATTTTTGTGGTCATGGAATTGGACGCGTTTTTCATCAAGAACCCAATGTATTGCATTATGGAAAAAAGGGGCAGGGACTTGTGTTAAAACCAGGAATGGTTTTCACTATTGAACCTATGTTAAACGCTGGTAAGGCAGACGTTAAAATTCTTGATGATGACTGGACAGCCGTAACGCGTGATCGATCTCTCAGTGCGCAATTTGAACATATGATGGGAGTAACTGAAGATGGATGTGAAGTATTCACCTATTCACCCAAAGGTTGGAATTGTCCTCCTTATATTTGATGATTTTTATCAAAATGGAAATTAATAAATCAAAATTTGATAAAGAGTTATATAAAATGAATATTTGTTTGAAATTCTAATTTAAGACTAATAAATTCATCAAAACAATATAGATGAGAATTTCAAAAACGTTGTAATATTGAGTTATTTAGAATTTTTAAACAGAGTTGAAACTTAATTTCAATCAAGTTTTTTATTTTTGGAAACTCCAAATAATTATTTATTTATAAATTATTATAAATTAAAGTATTTACCATAGGATAAGAATGCTTTGGTCTTGTATTTAAACAATATATCAAGACCAAAAGTTTTAATTAGTGTTTTAAAAACGTTCATTAAACTGGCATTATTATAAAATTGACTATCGAGCATTATAAATGATGTTAATTTGTTTAGTTCAATTAAAATTATAAATAATAAAACAAACGGTTGTCTTATTAAGTCTTTATTTAATTATTATATATAGATATTATAAGTCAATTTATAGTGATTTGAACTTTCAAAAATGAAAGATATAAAATGTCCAATTTCTTTTTTAATGATCGTGCTTCATTAGTGAATGATGCTATTGAAGGTACATTAGTCACAGCTCCCTATAATAATCTTGTGAAACTTGATACTGACCCTTCTATGCGAATTGTGGTTCGTAAAGACTGGGATAAGAAAAAAGTTGCCGTTATTTCGGGGGGGGGATCTGGACATGAGCCTACTCATTTGGGATTTGTCGGTAAAGGGATGTTGACAGCCGCTGTATGTGGCGATTTGTTTGCCTCTCCTTCAGTTGATGCCGTATTGACCGCCATTACAACAGTAACAGGTGAAGCTGGCTGTTTATTGGTAATCAAAAATTATACAGGAGATCGTCTAAATTTTGGACTTGCGGCTGAAAAGGCAAAACAGTTAGGCTACAAGGTAGAAGTTGTTATGGTTAAGGATGATATTTCTTTACCTGACAATAAACAGCCACGTGGTATTGCTGGCACTATTTTTGTCCATAAAATGGCCGGTTATGCTGCCGAGACCGGGTATTCTCTTGAGGAAGTTAAAAAATTTGTTGATTATGCAAATAGGCAGATTTTTAGCCTGGGAGTTGCCATGACTGGGTGTGATTTACCCCAGTCCCAAAGTGATGATAAACGAATTCCGGAAGGGTCTATTGAACTGGGTCTTGGTATTCATGGTGAACCAGGCGCCACGACAATTAATACTCAAAATAGTCGTGAAATCATGGATATCATGACAGCAAAAATCAAGGCTTGTATAAATGATTCGGATCGTCTTGCCGTCATGTTGAATAATCTGGGCGGTGTTTCGGTTACAGAAATGGCCATTTTGGCTAAAGAACTTTCATATTCTGCACTTGCTTCAAATATTGACTGGATTGTAGGACCAGACTGGTTTACGACAGCGCTTGACATGAAGGGTTTTTCATTATCAGCCATGGTTTTGGATGACAAGATCGTCAGCGCTTTGACAGCACCTGTTGAAATTACAGGATCTTTTAAGGCTGTTCAACCTACTAAAATTGTACATATGCCTGTTAATCCTGTTGAAACTAAAGTGCAATTCACACCTTCTGATAATCCAGTTGTGGCACATATTATCGCCGTTGTTACAAAGACATTAATTGATCTTGAAGGAAAATTGAATGATCTGGATGCCAAGGTTGGGGATGGAGATACAGGTTCAACATTTGCTGCAGGGGCAAGAGGTATTGCCGAATTGTTAAATACCAATCAATTACCCTTAACCGATCTAACAAAACTCTGTCTAGTCATTGGTGAAAGACTGGCTGTTGTTATGGGGGGCTCCAGTGGTGTTTTAATGTCGATTTTCTTTACTGCAACAGGTCAAAAAATTGCTGAAGGTTCATCATTTGTTGAAGGTCTTGTATTTGGCTTAAAACAGATGAAACATTATGGTGGGGCTGATCTTGGGGATCGTACGATGATTGATGCATTACAACCTGCTTTGGAAATATTGCTTAAAGATCAGAACGATTTAAAAGGTGCCGTTCAAGCGGCTGAAAAAGGCGTTGAAAATACGGCAAAAGCAACGAAAGCAAATGCAGGACGTTCATCCTATTTGAACAGTGGTAGTTTGGCGGGAAATCCTGATCCGGGTGCTGTAGCTGTCGCAGATGTTTTTGCAGCCTTGTCAAAACAATGTCCAAATAAATAAATTATAAATTATTCTTGAAAAGCTGGCTATGTTATGATAACAAGCTAGCTTTAATTTTTTGATAATGAGAAATTAAATTTTATTGGTCATATACTTCTACTTGATTTAAATGTAATACATTTTCATCATAAAGACTTATTTTAACATACTGGGCGTTAATATTATTCACTCTTATAATTAATGGGTTGCCATCGGCTCCACCAAAAATAATTCCGTCAGGATAATCAGCGACAATTATCCAGTTTTCGTTATCATCAGATACTTCAACTTTTATTTTTGAGGCACGATCTTCAAAGTTTAGACGATTATAAATGATTATGTGTTTAATGTTGATTGTGCGGGGTAATTCCAGTTTCCACCAAGGGTTATATTCTGTTGCAGTATGAAAATTGTAATCTGGACCAATACGTCCATTAACTGCGCCCGCAGCATCTTTGTATATGTCATTGAATTTTGAAAATGCACAAACGGATGATTGTGAAGCTTTACCGCCAAGCGCCCAGTTCACAGCCTCAGGTTTTTTTATCCACCTTTCCTGAAGTGCAATTTCATTGAATTGTTGATAAAAACCTACATTTCCTGTTTTTTTTATTGTATCATGAATATATTGGTAAAAGTCATTGGGCTTAAGATTCTTTAGACCTCTTCTTAATGAAGAACGTGGATTGAAAATAGGATTGATACCATCATGTGTAATGCAACGTTCCACAAAATCTTTGCCTTTGACAGGATGGCATATCGTGCCATGAATGTTAACATATGGATCAAGATAGTAATAACCACTACAAAAATCATATGGTTGTAATTTGCAGAAGTTGCGCAATTCTTCCACAATAGGGTTTTCCATTTCAAAAACGGCTGATGGAATAAATCCCTCACAGTATGGCCATATGATGGAATTATCATTATTGTATAGGTGTGAAATCTCCTGTTTTTTCATAAGAAGATGGTCAATTGCCCGGGCGGATAGTGCCAATACCGGTAAAAAACAATATTTAGAATTTTTAAAATAGGGTGTTATCGTATCTTTGAAAACCCAATGATCCGGTATGCTTAAAATGTTGTGGGCAATTAAATCTGTCTGTTTTTTTTCAAGGGATGTTATTAAGGGGTCTAGATTAATATTTATTAAGACATCATTTTCAATCATTATATAATGATTATAGTTAGGCAAGGCTTTGCGTAAGGCATATAAAGGATAATCAGCGTTATACCATAAAGTTTTTTGACCGGGAATATTCGGGATATTGAATTCAGAAAAATCAGAGGTATGACCTATTTTAGGAAAATCACCTACATCCAAGATTTCCCTGCTTTCATCAGCAAGAATAACAAAATCAGCTTTGCTAAAAGAACCTTTAAGGCGTCTTGCCATATATTCGATATCATCATTCCAAATATGAGTTCTAAATGCAATAATAACACTCATTGAAAAAACCTTAAAATAAAATATTGAAAGTTAATATATATTTTGTAAGTGTTATTTTGTCTATTTTTATATTAAAAATAAAATTGTGTTATGTTTGTTTATGCAAGATATAAAAAATATTTCTTTAATAGATTTTTTCAGAAATATTTTAATTAAATAATACACGTTCAGGAAGTGATATGAAAAGCGTACTCAAAGAAATAAGACAAAAAAAATATAAATATTCATTAGGTATATTACTCCTTTCAAGTGGTTGTTTTTCTGGGGCAGTTTATGCGCAGGTTGGTAATGGGGTTGATGCCTTAGCATTTGGTGAGGTTGCTCAAGAAACCATGTCTTCAGAACCTGTTGTGGCGTCAAAAGGAATGGTTGTTTCGGCAAGTAATCTTGCTGCAAAAATTGGATCTGAGGTTTTAAAAAATGGCGGAAATGCAGCTGATGCAGCTGTGGCAGTTGCCTATGCAATGGCGGTCACCTATCCTGCCGCTGGAAATTTAGGGGGCGGGGGGTTCCTCACGCTTCGTTTACCAAATGGACAGGCTTATTTTATAGATTTTCGAGAGAAGGCGCCAAAAGCAGCAACTTCCAAAATGTTTGTTGACAGTAATGGAAAGAAAATTCTTAATGCTTCTATATTGGGATGGAAAGCTGTTGCTATTCCGGGAACGGTGGCAGGTATGGAAATGTTGCGTAAACGATGGGGAAGCAAGTCTCGTGCGGAATTAATGGCTCCAGCTATTAAACTTGCGCAAAATGGATATATCCTGACGCAGGAAGATATCGATCTGATGGCGACTTCTCTGTCTGATTTTGCCAAAGATCGCAATGCAGCTAAAATTTTTCTTAAATCAGACGGAAATCCATGGAAAAAAGGGGATATCTTTCGTCAGAAAGATTTGGCAGATACCTTGCAAACTATTTCAAAGCATGGGGAAGATGTTTTTTATCATGGTTCAATTGCAAAAAAAATAGTTGATGCCAGTAAAAAGTATGGTGGAATATTGTCCTTGAAAGATTTTGAAAATTATCATCCACGAATGATGCTGCCATTAACCTGTTCTTATCGAGGTTATCATATTGATACAGCCCCGCCTCCAAGTGGTGGGGGAATAGCTTTGTGCGAAATGTTAAATATTTTATCCGGTTATGATTTACATAAAATGGGTCTTCAGACAGTTCCTGCGGTGGAAAGACAGGTTGAAGCAATGCGTCGGGCCTATTCAGATCGGAGAGATTTGGGGGATCCAGAATTTGTTGATAATCCTGTAAAACACCTGAATGATCCCGATTATGCAGAAAAAATACGCAAAAGCTTGACCTTTAAAAAAGCGGTTAATTCCTCCGATTTGGTTCCAGGAAAGGTTACCGAGGCAACATCGTTGAATAAGAAGGAAAGAAAAGCATTATTATCACATGAAAGGAATGAAACGACGCATTTTTCTGTGATTGACAAGGATGGCATGGCGGTTTCATTAACCTATACGCTTAATGGCTGGTATGGAGCGAGGGTTGTTGCTGGCAATACCGGTATAATTATGAATGACGAAATGGATGATTTTACCACGGTGCCAGGTGAAGCAAATATGTATGGAATAATTGGGGGTAAGGCTAATGAAATTGCCCCGGGGAAAACGCCCTTATCTTCAATGACACCAACAATAGTTTCCAAAGACAATAAGGTCTTTATGGTTATAGGCAGCCCTGGGGGGTCAAGAATTCCCACTATTATTCTTTCTGTAATAACAGGTGTCATTGATTACAAGATGAATATTCAGCAGGCGATTAATCTCCCCCGTATACATGAACAATGGCAGCCTCAGGGAATTCAGCTTGAACATAATGCGTTAAGCGGTCAAGTTCGTAAAATTTTAAAAAGAAAAAACTATCCCTTGGATCTTTACTCTACTTGGGGAATTGCCGAAGGGATTCTTGTTGAACAGGATAAAAACGGTAAGACTGTTTATTATGGCGGGGTGGATTATCGTCATGCTGGCGGGGGAGCTATAGGATATTAATTTTTGATTATTCATATGAAAAATAATTTTTTTGAAAAATCAAAAAAAACACTTGCCAATTTTTTTTAATTTGTAATAGAAAGAAACTGGAAAGCTTGGGTGGACGAACACCTTGTGAACTCGGTCAGGTCCGGAAGGAAGCAGCCATCACGAGTATCGTTTGGGTCATTCAAGCTTTCCCTGGATTTAAGACAAATAAATTAGAATCTCAGGTAATTTAGTGGTATAATCAAAATTCGCAAAAACTGGTTTTATCATATTTTCTGGAATGGTTGTTAATGAAAGATATTCCGGACGAACAATTACCCGCCCCAGATATAGAGTCTGCTGGATTATTTGAATCCTTATCAAGCGATGATTCTGAGACCAAATCCTCATCTGATGAAAAGTCCTATCGTGTCTTGGCACGAAAATATAGACCCCAGGATTTCAAGGATTTGATCGGTCAAGAAACAATGGTACGCACTCTGCGCAATGCTTTTGCAATGGGTAGAGTTGCTCATGCTTTTATGCTTACGGGAGTTAGGGGAGTTGGCAAAACAACAACCGCCCGTATTATCGCGCGTGCATTAAATTGTATAGGGGTTGATGGTCAGGGTGGACCTACGGCAGATCCCTGTGGTGTTTGTCCAAATTGCAAGGCAATTTTGGCAGATCGGCATCCTGATGTATTGGAGATTGATGCAGCTTCTCATACGGGTGTTGATGATGTAAGGGAAATTATAGACGGTTCACGTTTCCGTCCCATTCAGGCCAGGATGAAGGTTTATATCATTGATGAAGTTCATATGTTATCGCGTAATGCGTTTAATGCATTGTTGAAAACACTCGAGGAGCCACCTGACCAGGTTACATTCATTTTTGCGACAACTGAAATTCGCAAGGTTCCCGTAACGGTATTATCACGTTGTCAAAGGTTTGATCTGCGACGTGTCCCGCAGGATCAGCTAAGTCAATTTTTTCAAAAAATTTCAAATCGGGAAAAAGTAAACATATCTGAAGAGGCTATTCATTTGATTGCACGTGCAGCTGATGGATCGGTCCGGGATGGTTTATCCTTGTTAGATCAGGCTATTGCACTTGGCCGTGCCACTATCCCTGATCAGCCAGAAAATGATAAGCGGGATCATGAAATAACGGCTGAAGCTGTTTCAGGCATGTTGGGTTTTGCGGATAAAACCCTAATATTCGATTTACTTGAAGCGGTTATGTCAGGAAAAGCTGATCAGGTTCTAAGCTTGACTGAACAGGCTTATGCAGGTGGCGTTGATCTGGGCGTGTTATTATCCGATCTTCTGGAACTAATTCATCTTCTTTCAAGAATGAAATCATTGCCAAATCTGCGAAATGGTTCTGAACTATCAGAACTTGAACGGAATCGTGGTGGTCATATGGCTTCCAAGCTTTCCATACCCGTATTGGGTCGCGCATGGCAAATGCTGCTTAAAGGGATCAAGGAGGTTGATATGGCTCCCAATCGTAAGGCAGCAGCTGAAATGATTTTGATTCGTTTATGTTTTATAGCCGATTTACCCACTCCTAGTGAAATAATCAATCATTTATCCAATTCCCCGGAACAGAAGTCAGACCAATATTCTCATTATTCCTCATTATCATCTGCAGATATGCAATCATCAAAGCCAACGTCATTGGTATCTGTATCAAAAGAGAGTGGCAATTTTCATGGATATGGTAAAGCTTATGCCTCAAATTCATTGATACAACCAAAATCTGAAGTCCTGTCATTACCTAAACAAAATCCCGAGATCGAAAACCCCAAAATTTTATGGAACAGTTGGCGGGAAATCATATCTTTTGTAAAGCAGCAACAGGCTGCAATTTTGCATGCCCATTTACGTAACGCGGTTCATCTGGTTAAATTTGCACCGCCAATCATTGAAATAAGAATTGAAGATAGGGCTCCCGCAAATCTGCCCCAACAATTATCAAGATTGTTGAATGAACATTCGGGGTTGCGATGGACAATTGTTCTTTCCCAGAAACAGGGTGAACCAACCTTGATGGAACAGGAATCTTTACAGGCTCAGGCCGATTTTGACAAAGTTGCATCTGAACCAATCGTAAAAGAAATTATGCGTATATTTCCTGGGGCTGTTGTTAATAAGGTTATCAATCCACATCTTGATGAATATGGTCTATTTCCAGAACACAATTCATTTTCAGACAGGAATGAGCAAAATATGTCAGATCTTGAAACTGAAAAAAATTTAGCAATGATAGATGATTTTGACGAATTGACATATAATTAATCCTAAAATTAAATTTTGAAAGAGAATTGAATGAAAAATTTTGCCAATCTTATGAAACAAGCTTCTCAAATGCAAAGCAAGATGACCGAGATGCAAGAAAAACTTGCCGCCATTACAATTGAGGGTGTTTCAGGGGCCGGTATGGTAACTGTAACATTGGGTGGAAAAGGTGACATGAAATCTATAAAAATTGACCCGAAATTGGCTGATCCGGCTGAAATGGAAATGTTGCAGGATCTTATTGTTGCAGCTTATAGTGATGCACGTAGGCGACTTGATGAAACAACACAGGAAGAAATGCAGAAAGTTACCGGGGGAATAAATCTTCCTGAAGGTTTAAAATTTCCTTTCTGATTGACCAGAAGTTATCTTGTGAATATTGGTAATAAAGGTAATTTGTTGTTAGTTAATTATCTTGGTAAGAAGAGGGTATAGTGGGTGGTCCGGAAATTGAACGGCTAATTACTTTATTTGGTAAATTACCTGGTTTTGGGCCACGTTCGGCGCGTCGTGCTGTTTTGACATTACTAAAACAGCCACATTCCCGTATGATTCCCTTGGCAAACGCGTTAGAACAGGCAGCCAAGAAGGTGAAAACCTGTTCTTCCTGTGGTAATTTGGATAGCAGTGATCCATGCCAGATCTGTAATGATTTAAATCGTAATCGTGAATTGATTTGTATCGTTGAGACAGTTGGGGATTTATGGGCACTGGAAAAAACCGGAGCGTTCAGGGGCTATTATCAGGTGTTGGGCGGCACCTTATCCCCCTTGGCTGGGGTAGGGCCAGAGGATTTAAATCTAGGGCCTCTTTTAAAACGGTTGAAGCGCAATGAAGTCAAGGAAATTATCCTTGCACTTGGTGCTACGGTTGAGGGTGTAACAACTATGCATTGGCTATATGATCAATTGTTACCCTGGCATGTAAAAATAACCCGTGTTGGTCAAGGCATTCCAATGGGTGGCTCACTGGAAATTCTTGATGAAGGAACCCTGACAGCGGCTTTGACCGCCAGACGTCCAGCTTAGTTGTGCAAATTCGTAATTTTTTACTGCAAAAATCATGTTGTTTATGATAATAAGTTGCATCTTTACAAAATAAAGGAAAGTTCTGTGTCCAATCAAGGGAGATCAACTAATTATTTCCCAGTTTCTGATTCACTCCCTAAAGTTGCTTTTATTACGGGGGCGACCGTAAGGTTAGGGCGTGAAATTGCTTTAACCTTGGCAAGATTTGGATTTGATATTGTTTTACATGCCCGTAAGCGCACTCAAGAAGCTGAAACATTGATAGAGGAAATTCGGCGGCTTGGGAGAAATGTAATTCTACTGACAGCCGATCTTTCCGATGCTGATCAGGTTAAACACTTGTTTGGACTGGCAGTAGATCAATTGGGATCAATAGGTATTCTGATTAATAATGCAAGTGTATTTGAGCGCGATGAATGGGATAGTGTAACCTTGCAATCCTGGCAAGAACATTTAATGCCCAATTTATGGGCTCCTTTTCAGTTAATTCAGGATTTTGCAAAATTATTACCGAAGCAATCTAGTGGATGTGTTATTAATTTGCTTGATCAACGTGTATGGTCTCTAACACCACATTTTGTCAGTTATACAGTTTCCAAATCCGCATTATGGACATTAACACAAACAATGGCCCTAGCATTGGCTCATAAATCAATTCGAGTCAATGCTGTTGGGCCCGGTCCAGCAATGGCCCATAAACGTCAAACCGCCGAACAATTTGCCAATCAATGCAAATCTGTTCCGTTGCAGCGTGGCACGTCTGCACAGGAAGTGGCGCGAGCGGTACTAAGCTTGATATGTTTACCCTCTGTGACGGGACAGATGATCGCTTTGGATGGAGGGCAACATTTACAGTGGTCACCGACATTAATGCCAGATAAAAACGAGTAAAACAGGATTTATTTATGAATTTTTCCCTAGTATGGTCAGGGCACTATGACGTACCCTTACGTCGAATTTTTATTCGTGACTTAATTTTGATGGCACGTATAGGTGTTTATGATTTTGAACAGAAAAAAACTCAGCGTATTCAATTGAATATTTCCATTGGAATTCAGGAAGAAAAAGGCGTTGGTCCAGATATTTTATCCCGGACGGTATCCTATGCGGATATTGTTGACGATGTAAAAGACACTGTTCTTCAGACCCATTTTCATTTGGTCGAAACGTTGGCTGAGACCTTGGCTGACCGTATCTTGAAGGATAAGAGGATTCAGGTTGTTCGCGTCATGATTGAAAAACTGGATATTATTCCGGAGACAGCTGGGGTCGGCGTTGAAATTGAACGATGGAATAGATAAAGTCTGCTATTAATAGCAGAAAATTTGCAAAATACTTTTTTATCTTCAATTGATTAAATACAAATTTATTAAAATTCAAGTTTATTATGATATCAAATGCGATTTAAATGGTAAGACTGGTTAATGTATTTATAATCAGAAAAGAGGAATTCATAATGAATTCCTGTATCATTTTTAAGAATCGTTATCGTCGTCGTTATTTTTAATTGCTTCTATTTCAGAGCCGATAGCATCAACATCGTCCTCAAGATCTGAAGCATCCTCAATTACATCATCGACATCAGCATCTGAATTTTCCAGATCATCAGTATCAATAATGGTATCGATTTCTTTTTCTTCGTCCAGATTGCCGCTTCCTTCAATTTGACGATGACGAGGTAGTTCAATGGGTTGTTCAGTGCCACATTTTGGGCATACAGGTAACATTTTGTTTAAATCATAAAAACGAGTCCCACAAGCACAACATGTTCTTTTAATACCCAATTCTAGCTTGACCATTTATGTATCCTGTTCTCTGATCGAAAAAATAAAACATAAATATGGCGAAATGCCAGTTTATTGTCTTATTGTCAAATGATAAAATACGATTTGTTGATTTAAATCAAAGTTTTTTTTGTTTTTATACTCTATTTGTTAAATTGGAAAATAAAATTATGACAGTTACTCACTCAAAACAACCACTTGTTGTTTCTTTTCTACAACAGCCTTTGAAAGGTAAAGTGAATGTTCCAGGTGACAAATCAATCAGCCATCGTGCTCTAATGTTATCGGCTCTGGCAAATGGAGAAACAAAAATCACGGGATTGCTTGAGGGTGAGGATGTTATGCAAACCGCTCAGGTCATGCGTGCTTTGGGAGCAATTATTCATCAAAAGGCACCCGGTGAATGGCACGTTATAGGCAAGGGGGTTGGATATCTGAATGAGCCTGATGATGTTTTGAATATGGGAAATTCCGGAACGTCGGCGCGGTTGTTAAGTGGGATTTTATCAACACATAATATTTTCAGTGTTATGACAGGTGATGGCAGTTTGAGAAAACGCCCCATGAGAAGAGTTATAGAACCATTGAGCCAGACTGGTGCCCAGTTTAGTACACGCGATGAGGGACGTTTGCCTATGGCGATCAAGGGAGTGGAAAAGGCTAATCCCGTTACATACCGGTTACCTGTTGCGTCTGCACAGGTAAAATCCGCCATTTTGTTGGCGGGTCTAAATGCCAATGGCATGACAATTGTAGAAGAACCGATTGCAACAAGAGATCATACAGAAAATATGTTGAATCATTTTGGGGTAAAGGTTGATATTAGCACCTTAGCTGAAAAAGGTCGCAAAATCTGTTTGCAAGGCCCAACACAACTAGTAGCTAAAGATGTTAATGTTCCAGGTGATCCATCCTCTGCTGCATTTGTAATGGTAGCTGGCTTGATTATTTCCGGATCAGAAATACTGATAGAGAATGTCGGACTTAATCCTTTGAGAACCGGGATAATTGAAGCGTTGAAAATGATGGGAGCCAATTTGCAGATATCTAATAAGCGTCAGGAATGTGGTGAAATAACGGGTGATATTATTGTTAAAAACACGACATTAAAGGGTGTTGATCTTCCGGCTTCAATTGTCCCATCCATGATAGATGAATTTCCAATTCTATCGGTTGCTGCTGCGTATGCCAAAGGCGAGAGCCGTTTTAGAGGATTGGCAGAATTACGGGTTAAGGAAAGTGATCGGTTTAATAGCATCATAAACATGTTGCGGAAAAATGGTGTTTCTGTTGAATCTCATGGAGATGATATGATTATTGAGGGTACCTTTGGTAATATTCCAGGGGGAGGCGAAGTTGAAACCCATATGGATCATCGATTGGCAATGAGCGCTTCAATCTTGGGATTAGTTGCAAAAAAAACGATAACTATCGATGATATTCGTTTTATACGCACCAGTTTTCCTGGATATTTTGAATTGATGAATTCACTGGGGTGTGGATTTCAAATATAAAATATAATTATAACTTAATATAAAGGCTAATGAATATTCATTATGGATAAAAATATAATTATAGCAATCGATGGACCTTCAGGTGTGGGAAAGGGAACATTGGCCAAGTCAGTAGCTGATTATTTTCATTTACCTTATCTTGATACGGGATTGCTTTATCGGGCAGTTGGTAGAAAAATGCTGGATGCAGGTGAAAAACCAGATTCCAAATCTGTCCTGACTTTTGCTGAAAATCTTCGAGAAAAAGATTGGTTAAGAAATGATCTGCGTATGCCTGAAGTGGATAAAGCGGCCAGCCAGGTTGCTGCCAATCCAAAAATCAGAGCTGCTTTATTAAATGTTCAACGCAATTTCGCCATGTTAAGAGGCGGGGTTATGGATGGTCGGGATATTGGAACGGTTATTTTTCCTTCCGCTGATTTTAAATTTTATCTTACGGCTTCACCAAGGATACGGGCAGAAAGACGCTGGTTGCAATTTGCTAATTTTTCAAAAGCCGAAAATAAAGAACAGCAGATTAACAAAATAGAGATGGATTTGAAAACCAGGGATGAAATGGATTCGTCTCGAGAAGTAGCTCCGTTAAAACCTGCAGAGGATGCTATTGTAATTGATACAGATCATTTGACAGCTCTGGAGGTTCTAGAAAAAGTGGTTAATAAAGTAAAAAGACATAATAATTGTTAAAAAGATAAGAAATTTAAATTTATCTTTAATAAATTATTGAAAAAAAAGTAACTTCCTTATATGCTCCCCTCTATTCTTAAAGAATAGAATAAAATATTTTTTCGTTGAAATTGTTTCATGAATTCAATCGTGAAAAAGTCGTATTTTTATAAATAGATTCATTCTATTTTGGAAACGCGCAAATTAAAGTCTGTATATAAAAGGCAATATTTGTCTTTAAATGTGACTGGGATTACAGAAACTCATGGCTGCAGCCACCACACAAACCCCTAATGATCATTTTGGTGGGGAAGATTTTGCTACGCTTTTAGATGAAACCCTTGGACAAGATATTGGGTTCGAAGGCTCCGTTGTTGTAGGTAAAATTGTTCGTTTAACGGATGATTATGCGATCGTTGATGTCGGTTTAAAAAGTGAAGGACGTGTTCCTTTAAAAGAATTCGCGCCTGCGGGTGTAAAGGCAGAAGTTAAACCAGGCGATATGGTTGAACTTTATGTGGAACGTTATGAGGATCGTGACGGTTCAATCCTGCTTTCACGTGAAAAGGCACGTCGTGAAGAGGCATGGTCTGCTCTTGAAAAAGCTTTTGAAAATAATCAACGCATAAACGGAACCATTTTCGGCCGTGTCAAAGGTGGATTTACTGTTGATTTAGGTGGGGCAATGGCTTTCTTACCTGGATCACAAGTTGATATTCGCCCTATCCGTGACATCAACCCCATGATTGGTGTAGCACAGCCTTTCCAAATTTTGAAAATGGATCGTGCCCGTGGGAATATTGTTGTTTCTCGTCGTGCGGTATTGGAGGAAACACGTGCTGAACAACGCAGCGAGTTGATACAAGGATTAAAAGAGGGCATGATTCTGGATGGTGTTGTAAAGAACATCACGGATTATGGCGCCTTTGTTGACTTGGGTGGTGTTGACGGATTATTGCATGTCACGGATATAGCCTGGAAACGTGTCAATCATCCAGCTGAAGCCTTACAGATTGGTCAGCCGGTACGTGTTCAGGTTATTCGTTTCAATCCTGAAACTCATCGTATTTCATTGGGTATGAAACAGCTTGAAGCTGATCCATGGGAAAATGTCACAACAAAATATCCTGTTGGCTCACGATTTACTGGTCGCGTTACAAACATCACGGATTATGGTGCTTTTGTTGAATTGGAACCTGGAGTCGAGGGGCTTGTTCATATTTCCGAAATGTCTTGGACAAAGAAAAATGTTCATCCTGGCAAAATTGTATCAACATCTCAGGAAGTTGATATTGTTGTATTGGATGTTGACAGTTCAAAACGTCGTATTTCATTAGGTCTGAAACAGGTTCAACCAAATCCTTGGCAACAGTTTGCTGATACACATCAGGTTGGTTCTGAAATTGAAGGTGAAATCCGCAATATCACCGAATTCGGTCTGTTTATCGGTCTATCAGCCGATATTGATGGTATGGTTCATATGTCTGATCTTTCGTGGGATGAACCTGGTGAAGTTGCTATTACTCACTTTAAAAAAGGTGACGTTGTTAAAGCAAAAGTACTTGATGTGGATGTTGAAAAAGAACGTATTTCATTGGGTATCAAACAGTTAAGTGAAGATTCTGTTGCAGATGCACTTGCAAAAGTCAACAAGGGCAGTATTGTTACATGTACCATTACTGGTATTCAACAAAATGGTATTGATGTAAGTGTTAATGACATTTTAAGTGGATTCATACGACGTACCGAACTTTCTCGTGACAAGGCGGAACAACGTCCGGAACGTTTTAATGTCGGTGACCGTGTAGATGCTAAGGTTGTTTCAATTGATAAAAATGCACGTCGTTTAACCTTAACGATTAAAGGACGTGAAGTTGAAGAGGATAAACAGGCTATTTCTGATTATGGGTCTTCAGATAGTGGCGCTTCCTTGGGAGACATTCTTGGAGCAGCTTTCCGACGACGGAACGAAAACGAGCCGGATGTAGAATAGGATTTTTATATTTTTAACTTTTAAAAAACAGGCTTTGTAAAAAGTCTGTTTTTTTTATTGATACAATTTATTCTTTTAATGAAAACTGTTAAAAGATAATTTTTATAATTTTAAAATATAATTCAAATTGGTTGTGATTACGCAATCTTTTGTAGTATATCGTATATAAATTATATTTTTACTAAAATCATAGATTTTGTTACTTTTTCTAATTAATTAAGAATTATTAAGTATTTATCATGGCAGTCATTTACAATACAAATTATACGCATAACTCTAATTCTTACTTAACTCTTGCTGTTTTTTGGGCAGCAAAAAAACTATGGGGGGAAGATAATGTTGTTGTAGTTGATAATATGGATATCTTGTCAGTTGCAGCAAGTGGAGAACATGAAGTTATTATTTGTATTGATGGACAGCGAACTGATTATGAATTGATGAAAAGGCTTAGACCGTGTTTTAAAACCATGATTTTCTGGGCTTTTGAAGATCCCTTCATGTTGGATTTCAATGTTCAGGTAACGACTATTTTTGATTATGTGTTTACAAACGACCCTATTTGCGTGAAGGCCTATCAAACAGAAGCATTTTATTTACCTTTGGCTGCAAGTGATCAAATTCATTATCGTAAAGTGAAAGAAACTGATGCGCTGGATTATGATATATGTTTTGCGGGGACAATGTGGCCAAACCGTGTTGATATTTTGCGTCGTGTTATAATTGCCTTTCCCCAGGCACGGTATAAATTGATTTGTCCTGGAAATGAATATTTGTCACCTTTGCCAGCTGATTTGAGTGAAAGGGTTATACATAGACCTGTAAGTATTGAAGCGTTTACTGATTTTGCCAATGCAAGTAAAGTTACCTTAACAATGTTTCGCAATTATGCCAGTCATGGAGATATAGGGCAGGCAACTGCACCTGGCCCACGTCTATATGAATTGGGTTTGGCTGGTACAGCACAGATTGTGGAATTGCCAGCAGGTATGGATGAGAAATATTTAAAAGAAATTAATGGAGTTGCTATTGCTCATAATACTGAAGAAATTATTAAACAGATCGCAGAGGTGATTGAAAAAAAGAATATCAGAAAGAAAATGGCGATTTCCTCTCAGCAATCTGTAATGAAATCACATTTGTATCAAAATCGTCTGAAAGTTATTGAAGATGTGACTCAGGCGGATTTTTCTCTAAAGAAAAAAGAGAAAAAAATTATTGTTGAATCTCAGTTTAAAAAAAAATTGAAGGTCTTATTTGTCACGCATTCCACTATTCGTGAACAAGTATGGGGTGGCATTGAAGTATATCAGCAGATTATTTCTTTTGGACTAGTAAAAGATGTGGAATTTTATTATTGGCTTCGTCGAAGAGGTGCATGTACGCTAACAGATTCCAATGGTCAAGAATTGGAACGGTTTGACATGCCAGATGTGGGCTGGTTGGATTCCATGAATGATGCCGGGGAAGAAACTGCCTTTTCGAATATAATTAATCAATATGGATTTGATGTGGTCCACATTCAGCATTTAGGCCATCACACTCTTTCCTTACCGATTATAGCCAAGGCTTGCGGTGTTGGAACGGTTTTTTCTTTTCATGATTTTCTTGCGGTTTGTTCTCATTATAATCTTTTGAATTACGAACAACGTTACTGTCGTATTGAAGAAAATAAAGATGTTGGAACTTGTGATGTTTGCCTTAAAATTTCTGAAAAGCTGGATTTTGGTGTGCAACAGACACGGCGTGCATTTGTTGGAAAAGTCATGAAATCCATTGATGCGTTTTTATATGGAACACAACATTCGTTTGATGTGGCAAAATATATTTATCCTGTTGTGGAAAGTAAAAAAAATTATATTCTTGGGATCCCTTCGCCAGACACAACAATACCTTTGATAAAAAAAGAGTTCAAACCCCTGGAAGGCAGAAAACTGAAAGTTGCGACTGTTGGTAATTTTATCCGTTCAAAGGGTGCAGATACGATTTTATCCATATTACAGACTGCCAATCCAAATTTGTATGAATTTCATATTTTTGGATATATGCAGCCTGACTATGAATCTGTCCTAAAAGATTTGAAACTTGATAATATTATATTGCATGGTTCATATGGATTGGGTGAAGTTTCGGCATTGCAGGTAGCAGATGTAGCCCTGATATTGTCAATATGGCCCGAAACATATTGTATATCGCTTTCTGAAGTTTGGCAGAATGGGTTAATTCCCATTGTGACAGATGTTGGTGCGTTAAAAGATCGTGTGCAGGATGGAATTAATGGATTTACGGTCCCCATCGGGGATGTGAATCTGGTTATTGATCGATTGGAACTGATACGTTCGGATGAAATATTGCGTCAGAAGCTTATCAATAACATTTCACCTGATTTATGGGTCAATTCAAAAGATTATGCTGAAAAATTATTGCAAGTTTACGATGAAGTCGTTCCTATAAATATGTTGGGTAACAGCGGGTTGCGATGGGATATAGGGCGGCTTCATTATATTCCACATGCATCTTGGAAAGAGCAGGCACCACCTCGTCATATTTTTGATGCGCCCACAAGTAGCAGTCTTTATATCGAGCTTCCACAGGAAATTGAAGATTGGGCAGTTGTACAGGGAGCACATTTTTATATTGATGATATCTGTTATCATATTCTTAATGTCGATGATGACAGCAAATTTAAAGAGGCAGATGAATTCCATATTCGTGGATGGTTTATTTATCCTGATATGTCCAATGCAGGAAATTTGTATACGGTTTTGATTCATCAGGATAGTGATTTGACAATTTTCTTAAAATGCGATCGAGAAAGTCGGGAGGATGTGGCATCTAATTTTGTTAATGCTCCTGTACGAAATGGATTTTCGTGTAAATCAGCATTGAGAGGAAAATGGTGTGAGGGTCGTTTTAGAATTGGCTTGATTAATGTTGTCAATGGAATAGCGGCATTTCAACTGGCTGGTTACGAAATAAAGGTTAACGCCGGAAAAGTTGTTAAAATCTATAATGAATTTCATGATAATCAGGTTATATTAGATGATTTTCTGCGTATTACTGAAAAAGATGGTATTATGCGTGGAATAAAATTAAGTGATATTTCAGAAAATAGATTGTTTCATAAAAATTTAGGTAAACTAGAATATTATATTCAAAATTTATCTACGGATATTAATCCGGAAAATGAAAAAGCAGGGAATTTGCTTAAAATTTCTGGATGGGCCTTTGATCGCACAACAAGTAAGGCAGGGCAGATATATCTTGCCTTTGTTAATGAATCTTTTAAAAACTGTTTTTTTGTTGCTACATCAAGATTTATTCGTCATGAAACAATTTCAGTTTTTCAAAATGTTCCATTAAACAATGGCTTTTACATACAATTGGATTTACAGAAAGGATATTCTCTAAAATTAGAAGGAAAATTTCAAATTTTTCTGATTAATCTCATTCATAATGAATTTTTGGTTGTTCCAGTGAATATTTCTGTGAATTTTAAAAATAACCAGGTCAGTAATATTATGGATGATATAATAAATGAAGATACAATTGATCAATATACGGATTTTTTGAAAAGAAAATTATTTAGGGAGTGATTTTAATTAATAAAAATAATTTCAAATAAATTTTAACTAGCGATAAGTATAATTATTTAAGTAGCTATTTTAATTAAAATATAAGGTGGTAAATTGTGTATGATAGTGAAGAAAAACAACCCAAATGGATGGTTTTCGACTTGGAATGGTATCGTAATCGGTATAAAAGTTTTTCGTTACTGATACAGGATATATATCAAGGCGATGTTTTTGCTTATCATTCAACTAATGGGTATAAGGTTGGAAATTCGCCCAATCCGTATTTTGATGAAAAATGGTATTTGACAAAATATTATGATGTAAAGGAGCTTATAAAAAAAGGGAAATACACTTCTGGATTTGATCATTACTGTAAAATTGGCTTTAAAGATCATTCACCACATTGGTTATTTTCAGAAACATTTTATAAAAAGCATAATCCAGAAATAAATGACCTGATTGGCGAGGGAAAACCTTATATTAATGGTTATGATCATTATTTACGGGTTGGAGATAGATCCTGTCTTAAAGGAAGTTTTTTTTTCAATCCCTGTTTGTATTTATCCCAAAAAGAGAATTTAGACGAAATCACAGAATATGGTCCATATCAATATGTTTTAACAAATGATACGGATGATTTCGATAAATTCAGACTTTCATGGTTTTTTGATCCAAAATGGTATGGAAATACATATTCAAAGGAAACATTAAAAACCACCAATTATCAATACTTGAATCTTCTCCATCATTATCTATCCAATCCAACACCAACATTATTCTCGCCTTTGGAACAATTTTCCGAACAATTTTATCTTGAAAACTATCAGGATTTATCTCCTTCGATTTTGATGGATGGTCATGGACTTTTTCGAAATGGTTATGAACATTTTATTGTATGTGGATGCAAGGAAAAACGAAAACCATTGAAGGATTTTGATTATAATCAATTTTCTGATGAGATATTTGAAAAAATTGCAAAAGACAATCTATATCTGAATATATTTGAATATTGGGTGGCTCAACAGGATTTGCATCTTTTAAATAAATTCATGGAAATCCAAAAAAAATATTCAAACGATAAAGACAAAATCGAAAATAGTTTTAATATACAAAAATCAGTAAAGAATCAAGAGACCGTTGAATCTGGGGATGTTTCAGACTCCATATCTACGCGAAAAAATGAAAAAGGGTTTTCAGTTATCGAGGATAGCATTTCTAATATTGAAAAGGAAATAGCCTCTTCAGATTATATGCCAATATGGCAGGCTTTTGATGAAAAATGGTATGTTCACAAATATGATCATGTAACTTCAAAAATGAAGGCACTGGAAGTTGATAGTGTTGAAGAATATTATAAAACATTTGGTTGTTTTGAAGGTCATTCCCCCAATCCTTATTTTGATGAGGAATGGTATTTACAGAAATATCCTGATGTAAAACTAATGGTTGATTGCCATCAATTTACTAGTGGTTTTCAACATTATTGCAAGGAGGGATATCATACCCATGATCCGCATTGGTTATTTTCTGAAAAATATTACAAAAAAGTAAATCCACATTTGACAAATGAGAATTTGGAAAGGAATGGATTTGTTAATGGATATGACCATTTTCTGAAAGTGGGAGATATTGAGGGAAATAGTGGCAGTCTTTTTTTTAACAGTAATTTTTTCATTGGAAAATATCAACAGGCCATTAAGGAAGGGTTATCGCCTTATCAACATTATCTAAAATATTTGGATGAAATTGATGGTAAAATACAGGTATCCTGGTATTTTGATCCAGAATGGTATGCGCAGAATTATCCAGAAATAACAAAGGCAATTTCAGAAGGAACATTCAACAATTATATTCATCATTATCTAGTAAACAGTCAAGCTTTCAATTTCAATCCAAATGCCTGGTTTGATGAATCCTTTTATGATCAAAAATATAAAAGCCAGCTTGAGAATGTTCAAGCGTTCAAAAAATATAGAAATGGATATGCTCATTTTATTTACGAGGGAATACAGCTTTTATGGGATCCCTGTGAAGAAATAAATTTACAGCAATATGCTGCGGATAAAGCTGTAAAACAGGATATTCAAAAGGGACTTTATCCAAATGCCTATATTCGATTGCTAGCTAGCGGAACAAATTATGGGGGACGGAATAAGGATTTACCTGTTTCGTCACAATCTGATAGTTTGCCAATTCAAAAAAATATAGAAAATGACAAGGATGCAGTTGATCAAGCATTATGGGCTAAATTTGATGGGGAATGGTATATAAAAACCTATCCTGACCTAAGTGAAAGAATGAAAAATTGTGGTTTGGATGATGTGGAAATTTATTATAATCAGGTAGGTTCAATTTTAGGTCATTCTCCCAATCCCTACTTTGATGAGGAATGGTATTTACAACGATATCCTGAATTAAGAAAAAATATTGATCGTGGAGCGTTTAAATCAGGTTTTGAGCATTATTGTAATCAGGGTTATTTGACACATGATCCTCACTGGCTTTTTTCAACACATTATTATTTAAAAAATAACGCTGATTTTATTCATGAAGTTATTAATGATTGCCAATATATTAATGCCTATGATCATTATTTGAAAAAAGGGGATGGATTACGTCGTACAGGATCCTTGTTATTCGATCCTTCAATCTATCAACAGGCATGTTATGAACGTGAAGATGTAAAGCGCAGTCAAAATCCTTATAGAAATTTTCTTTATTATCTTAGTGATGTTGAAAAAAATACAAATGTCTCTCTTTATTTTGACACATCATGGTATTTAGAAAAATATCCTGATGTAAAACAAAAAATTGCTGATGGTGAATATCTTTGTGCTTTACATCATTATTGTTTGAATGAAACTCCAAAACTATTTAATCCATCTCCATGGTTTGAAGAAGAATTTTACCTAGATCATTATAAGGATATAAATCAAGCCATTGAATCAACAGCAAATTTTAGAAACGGCTATGATCATTTTATACATTATGGTGCGTTAGAACTTCGTTCTCCAAGGACCGATATTAATCTGCGCGAATATTATCTATCAGGGGATATTCGTGATAAGGTTGAAACGGGTATATTCAGGGATGCTTTTGCAGCTTATGTATTTGAACAAAAACTTGATCAGTGGATAAATAAGCAACCTGATGATTCTCATTATCGCTTAACTAATGAAACAAAGGAAAGCAGAACATATTTTAAAAAAAAATCAAGACTTGTTTTACCATCGGTTGTTCATGAAAAGCTTGATTTCTCCTATAATGGTCAGGCGGATATCTGTGTAATTATGTTGATGCACAATAATCTGACGGTAACATTGACCGCGTTGGCATCCCTTCGTTCTAATTTTAATGGAAATATACAATTACTCTTGGGTGATAATCACTCGATAGATGACAGTCAATTTATCCAAGGTTGTTTGATCGGTGCTTCCGTAAACCGTTTTCCCTATAATTTTGGCTTTGGTAAGGCATGCAACATATTGATGGAAGACGTTGATGCCCCGATTGTTATCTTTTTGAATAATGACATTAATTTATTGCCGGGAGCAATTGATGCACTTTGTAAACGGTTGACTTCAGCAGATAATATTGGTGCAGTCGGAGGTAAAATAATTCATCCAGATGGATTGCTTCAAGAGGCAGGCCAGATTATTTGGCGGGATGGAACAACGACAGGGTATTTGAGGGGAAAAGACCCATTGATTCCCGAGGCGAATTTTGTTCGGGATGTTGATTACTGTTCAGCGGCGATGTTGGCTGTAAAATCAAAAGTGCTGAAGGAATTGAATGGATTTTCCCCTATTTATTATCCAGCCTACTTTGAGGATACGGACTTTTGTGTTCGGATGATAAAGGCGGGATATCGTATTGTATATGATCCCAATGCAGTTGTGGAACATATGGAGTATTGTTCAAGCAATCCGATTATTTCAAGTGGTTTGATAAAGCGAAACCATCGATTATTTGCCAGAGAACATGCGGATTTTTTAAGGTTTCAATCTCCCCGACATAGTGATAATATTTTAATTGCGCGACAGAGACGAAATATAAATAAAAGAATTTTATTCATTGAGGATAGGGTTCCTTTAAAACATCTGGGGTCTGGGTATATTCGTTCAAATGACATTATCTTCCAAATGTCTGAATTAGGGTATGAAGTGACGGTTTATCCTATAAATTACTTTTATCCCCATGTTTATCAGATTTATTCAAGCATGCCTGATACGGTTGAGGTGTTGTTCAATCATACAGTTGAACATCTTCGTGATTTCTTTAAGGAAAGAGCGGGATATTATGATTTGGTCTGGATAGGAAGAACCCATAATTTAAATAGAATATTGCCCATGATGGGTGAAGCTAGCCGTTATTTACCCCAGGAAATAATCCTTGATACAGAGGTTGTTGCGACACCCCGGACACGATTGCAGGCAAAGCTATTGGAAAAGGAAATAGACGAAAATTTTCAACAGGCTCTGGAGGAGGAGTTATCCTGTGCAAAACATTGTCAAGAAATTGTAGCCGTTAATGAAATTGATGCAAATTATATTAGACAGGCAGGATTTAACAATGTCGATATCCTCGGACATAGTATCAACATACGCAAATCACAAAAGGAATGGAAAGAGCGCAAAAATATTCTTTTTGTTGGCGCTTTGCATGATGATCAGGCACCTAATTATGACAGTTTGAAATGGTTTATAACTTCTGTGATGCCGATTTTGATTGATAAAATGGGATCGGATCTTACTTTTTCAATTGCAGGCTATGTAAATCCCTCTGTTGATATATCCGCCTTGATTAATTATCCTGATATAGATTTTTTGGGAATGGTGCCAGATTTGTCCAGTTTATATGATGATCATCGTGTCTATATCGCACCAACGAGATTTGCGGGTGGCATTCCCTATAAGTTACATGAAGCTGCATCCTATGGAATTCCTATCGTGGCGTCAAATTTATTGGTGGAACAACTGGGATGGCAAGATGAAAGGGATATTCTTGCAGCCTCCACGGATAATCCGGAATTTTTTGCCTCGCAAATTATTAGGTTGTACCAGACGGAGGAATTATGGAATCAACTGCGTCAAAATGCCCTTGATCGTATTGCTCGCGAATGCAATCGTGAACGGTTTAAGGAGAAGTTGCAGTCAATTTTATCAAAAGTTATTTTACACAGGTGTTAAAAGGTTCATATGGCTATAAAATCAAAAAATAAATTGCAAAAAACTAAAAATGAAAAAGTAATGGTATGCAGTGGTGGACGTTATGAATCGCAGGCCAATGCGCAGATCCGTGAAGCCATTATATCAGGTTGGGAAAGTGTTTTTGGTGAAGGTAATGTAATTTCCACGAATATTGCAGGAGCCGCGGCTGCAATTGAGTATATAAAACCTAAGATTGTTTTTTCAATTGGATCATATTTGCCGGAAAGCACCTATTTTGGAGAAGTATGTCACAGGGCAAAAAAATTCGGTGCGATCACCATTTTTTGGGCGACAGAAGATCCATATGAACAAGATGCCAATTACAGAATTATTGACGATTTCGATGTAATATTTTCCTGTGATCGTTGGGGAACGAATTTTTATAATCATCCACATACCCATTTTTTACCTTTGGCAGCTTGTGAAAAGTTGCATTACCGTCCCATTGACGAAACCATTGAAAAAACGGTTGATGTCATGTTTTGTGGTGTTGCATTTGGTAGCCGCAAGGATGTCATGCGCAGCATAAAACCAGCCCTGACAAATCTAAAAGTAAAAATTATCGGCCCAGGATGGGGTGAATTCGGGATTGGCTTTTCAGATGCCAGGATAGAGAAAGATCAGTTAATTGAGTTATATCAGCGCTCGAAAATTGTTCTTAATTTGGGTCGTAGCCTTCATTTTGAAAATAAACGGTATATGATTATGCCTTCAAACCCTGGACCAAGAACGTTCGAGGCATCTGCTGCAGGTGCTATGCAGCTTTTTCATGAAGATAATTATGCAATTCATGATTTTTATGAACGGGATGAGGTCCCGGTTTTTTCAACACGTTATGATTTTCAACAACAACTTGATAAATATTTGAATGATCCAGATTTATTATTGGAAACGGCTAAAAAAGCACAGGCACGCACTCTGCGGGATCATCTTTATAATAACCGTATTCAGACCGTTATGGAAATTTTGAAAAATGATGGATTTCTAGACTAGATTATATTTTAGAAAAATTATTTGATATCATTGATTTAAGACAGGAAAAAAATTAAATATGCGGGGATATATACTCAATTTTATCATACAGACTAATACAGGGTATATCTCAGGCGATGATGGGCAGCGTTACGAATTTAGTGGCGATGAATGGAAGGAAAATATCGCCCCTCAAAAAGGGACCTGTGTTGATTTTCAAGTCAATCAACTCGGTAGGGCTGTTGCAGTTTTTATATTAATTGATGATAAAAATGTTCATTTTATGAATAAAATTCAATCACGGACCCAATATGAACAAAAACTTGAAAACGAAAAAAACTATACGATCATAGGATGGTTTAATAAATGCATCAGAAATTATGTTAATTTTGAAGGAAGGGCCAGAAGAACAGAATTTTGGTCGTTTCAAATTTGTTACTGGGCCGTTTTTTTTATTGGACTACTCATAATTGGCCTGTTATTTTCTGCTACTGTTGTTCAAACGGATACTTCATTCGATGGAATACTAATGTTTGAGGCCTGTCTATATCTATCAATATTCTTGTGGAGTGTATTTAGCATTGTAATGTTTATTCCCATGATTTCCGTTGCGGTCAGACGTCTTCATGATATTAATTTGTCAGGTTTTTGGTTGTTGCTTCATTTCATACCCGTTGGTTCAATTGCTGTTTGGATCATGTTTTGCATTGATACTAAATATGAGGATAATCAATGGGGGCCTCCAGCAAAATTAAAATATAGATAACTGATTTTCATCCCTTTTCTTTAACAGTTTTACAGAAAAGGGATTTTTGTTATCAGTCTGGATAATATAAAATAAAAAAAATATAAAATAATCTATGTTAATAATTTTAACAGTATTGTTTGTAATTCTATAAAAATATTAATTCTATTATTATGGAATTATTTTTGTTGTTTGTATAATTATTTATTATTACAATATAAATACAAATATTGGGATATTCCGGAATATTGACCAGAATATTCAATAATCAGGTGTTTCTGATAATTCGGTGAATGCAAAAAGTCCACCATTTATCTTTACTGAAAAGGGTGCAAACAGATGAACATGTCAGAGAATAACATTGATGTATCTAACCAATATGATAATGAAGAAAATAATACAATCATTGATTGGTTTAATAGATGTATAAAAAATTATTTGACAATAGAGGGAAGGGCTGGAAGAAAGGAATTCTGGTATTTTCTGTTTATCTTTCTTACCGTTCTAGTTATAAGCACGGTCGTTCTTTTTTATGTTGTGTATAATATAGGATCATCATCCCATCCAGTCTTGTCAATTATTGTATGGGTTATTTATCTTTTTATTTTCTGTTGGCTTTTATTTACGTTCATTCCCCTGATTTCGGTTTCAATCAGGCGTTTGCATGATATTAATCTATCGGGGTGGTGGTTATTGCTATATTTTACCGTCATAGGGTCATTAGCCCTTATTATCATGTTTTGTATTGATAGCAAACCAACGGAAAACAGATGGGGAAAGCCTGCCCATAATATAAATCAATAGTGATTACTTGATTATGAAATAATATCTCATTCATTCAAATTTCAGGTTAAAATATTACAAAATCAAAATAAGTAATATTATGAATGAGATATACTGTGGATAAATTTTCTGACATTTTAGGTGGTGATAATCAAGATATCACGGAGTATTTGGATTATTATGTTCTTGATAAAAAAGAGCCAGAATTTGCTGTATTGCTAACTGGTAAATGGGGCATCGGTAAAACATATTATATCGATGCATATTCAGGGGCTGATAAATTACAAAATAGCAAAGTTATTTTAAGCGAGGGTGGATTATTTAAATTTATAATTGAATTTGTTTATAATATATTGGTATTTATCTATCAAAAGTTGGTATCTGTTGGTATAAAATTTGATCATTATCTTGCATTCGAACCTGATCGATTAAGTAAAGCATTATCAAGAAATGAAAAATTAAAAAAATATAATATACGATTTATCAAGATCAGCGTATTCGGTATCAAAACTGTAGAAGAACTGGAAAGTAGATTGACTAAATCACTTTTTGGTAATTTTAATATTCTATCAGATATTGCTTCCTTATTGATTAAAAATGCAAATATTTCTAATTTTGCCAATCCTTATTTTTCCTTACTCAAGGCATTTATTCCATTAACAACTTTTCCAGATTTTAAAAAAGATTGAAATCTATTATTTCATCAGTGAAAAAACATAATCTGGTTTATATTCTTGATGATTTGGAAAGATCAGATATTCCCTTAAAAGAGTTGCTGGGCTGGATCAATCAAGTTGTAGAAGTTGAAAAAATGAAAGTTATCCTTATAGCGAATGAGGAAAAGCTTTTGATTGAACAATCTGAAATTTCTGAGATTGAAGATAACGAAAAAAACAACAAAGACAGAAACAGGCAACCTGATAATGTAAACTAGGGTAATGTAATTGATCGCAATAAACAGGCTGTAGATCCTGAAATTCTGAAAAAATCCTATTTATATAAAGAATTTAAAGAGAAAGTCATTGGGAAAACTTTCAAAATTTATTCCAATTTTGAAGCTGTAGTGAATTATTTTTTATTTACTGGCGAGAATGGCACGGAACCCAACAAATATAAAAAGCTTATCGCACTACATCATAAATTTATTAAACGGATTTATAAAGATGGTTAGATTGCCATACCAAATTTAAGAGGGCTTAAACAGGCCATAGATGATTGTGGAGATTTGTTACAAAATATCAAAGACGATTATTATCCCCTGGAAAAGGATAATGAATTAACGGGTGAAGAAAGAGTAGAGAATGAAATAAAAAGAAATTTTATTAATATGTTAATTGAAAATTTTTTCATTTTAAAATTAGTAATTATTGAATGGAAAATAACGGGCAATGATTTATCTGAAAAAATCATGAGGGATATAAATAAAATATTAGTTAATTCTCGCTATTCTTTTGATAGTTATCCACCAGAATTAGAAGAAATTTATGCTAAAAATTATAAACTTCTGGAAATTATAAATAAAAGAAAATTTTTTTATAATAATTATTTAGAAAGATTTTTTCTTTCATTTAATTCAATACAAGCTACTATATTTGAAATGCATGTATGGGTTAATATTCTATTTAGATCAGATTTTACTAATATAGATAAAAACATTAAAAGTTTTTTTGATAAGAATCGTAAGGATTTATTGGATAAATTATTTTTTTATAGAGCATTAGATGAAAAAGATTTTCAAAATTTACTTAGTGAATTTAGGGTTAATTATTTTTCGTTAGAATATTTGGATTTCCCTATATTTTTTTCACTATTTAGGATTAATTATTCATTTTAATGAAAATAAATTGATTAAGGAAGATATAAATTCAATTAAGAGGCTTGCAGTTGATTATATCATGAAATGTTGCAAGACATGGATAATAAAATATGGAAATAATGTAGATTGTGATTTACGTTATAATTCAAAAAATTATGATTTTGCATCGTATGATAATCCTGTTTTTTCTGAAATATTGGATGATTTTAAAGAGTCCAAAGAAGAATGTATTTCTGAATTGTCTAGAGAAGAAGTAAGTGAAAAATTAAAAAAAATAATTCAGATGTTAAGGGGAGAAGATAATAACGATTTTGATAATGTAATTTACTTTAATGATGAAAATCGGCAAAAAGAAATTTTTATCAACAATGATTATATTGCTGAATTTGTTCAGGCAATAGTAAATTGTAAAAATTCATTGATACACGATTTTCATCATGCATTACATTTACGATATAATAGTAACCATTCTTATAATAAAGAGATTCTTATTAAAGAAGAACCTTTTTGGCAAACAGTTGTTGAAAAACTTACAGAATATATAAAAGATTACGATAGTAATAATTCTCTTAGAACCGTTAAAATTGTAAATTTGGAATTGCTGATAAAAGAAATTCAGGAATTTATAAATAAACCTCAAAAATCTCAGGAACAATAAACTAAAAAGACAAAAATTTAAAATCTGCCTATATAATAAATAACAATAATATATAATTTTATTTCTGGTTAATTGGCCCTTTGGTAATCTGGGCGAGGTCATCAATTCTGATCCATGTTTTAAAGGCTTTCCTTATATCGCCGGCACTCATCCGATAATAGATTTGGGCTGATCTTTGCGGTGTGTCCAGGGGCAATCCCAATTCGCTGAAGGTCAAATATTGTGACGCGAGTTTGTCAATGCTGGAACGTTGCAATGGGATACTCCTCAGCAATGACGCCTTGGCCAGTTGCAGTTCATGTTCGCTGACGGGTTGCGTCTGCATGGCCTGCAAGTCTTTCAGGGCTGCCTTGCGGGCGAGATCAACCTTGTCAGGATCCGCACCAAAACTGATGTTATATCCCGCACGTGTGCGGGACCAGTCAAAAGAGCTGTTTACGTTATAGACATATCCTGTCTTAACCCGCAAGTCCTTGTAAAACCGCCCTGCAAATCCGCCACTTAATATTTCATTGCCAAGGTTCAGGGCATAATGATCCGGATGGTAAACGTTCAGCGGGATGGATTCAACCAATGCGACGCTGCTTTGCACTGCGCTTTTATCGGGAACATGAATGTAGGAGGTCTTGCTATTTGGACGTTGAGGCAAATCAAGATTGGGCCTGACACCTTTCGCCTTCCATGACCCGAAATATTTTTCAACGGTTGCCTTCGCTTTTTCAGGCGTTATGTTGCCTGCCACAACAATTGTTGCAAGGTCTGGACGAAAGGATTGCTGATAGAAATTTTCCAAATCATTTAAGGTTAATTTCATAACTTTTTCAGGGACTGGCTGACGTAAACTTGGGTCATTAATGGGATTGACCGCTTTTGCAACGGATCTGTCAAAATGATAACCTGGGGACTGGTATAATCCTTTTAGGGACTGCGCTGTTTGTGATTTGACGATATCTAGGTTTTCTTGTTTGAAAGACGGATTTAACTCGCTATCAGCCAATAACTGCATACCACGGTCAAAATAGGGTGTAAGAACGGATAATGAAAATTCGCTTCCTGTATTGATATCGGCAGCGATGTCATCAATCTGTTTGCGAAAAGTCAGACGATCATAAGTCTTGGTCCCATACTTGAACATCTCATCTGTAATGTCTGAAATACCTTCCTTATCTTTTTCCTCTTGCAGACTTGAGTTCTGTCGAATGGCACCGAATACGCTTATGGTATCACTGACATTGATTGGCTGAACAATCAAACGAATACCATTTTTCAGGGTTATATCTGTAGGTAAAGGGGATGCCTTGGGTATATTAAGTTTTTTCAGTGCCTTATCAGCCCATTCAGGCAAGGGGACAGGTCTATCAGGAATTGAGGTAAAAGATTCAGCACCTCCATAACCTTTTTTCGATAGAGGATTTCCGGAATCCTCAGGTGTGAGAATCGCCGTGATCGCTTCTTCCGGTTTTAAAATCCTTTTTGCCAATTGGTTAACTTTTTCTGGAGTGACTGCTTTAAGAGCGGCAATCATATCATCAGGACTATTTAATTCCTGAAAAGCCAAGGCATTTGACCAGCTGCTGGCCAATCCCGTGATACTGTTGGCAGAGAATTTGAGGGATGCAATCTCCTTGCGTTTTGCCGCTTCGACAAGTTCGGCCGGAACACCATTTTCATGAAAATATCTAAGGATTGTCTGAACCTCGTTCAAAAGGGATTGATGATTCCTGTTTTTTGGAAATGCTGCAATAGCCACGCCAAAGCCCGTATTGCCTTTGGGAATATATTCAAAATCAGCTGACAGGGCCTTTCCCTGTGGCACTAAATCATATAACTTTTCCCGCTGGCTTGAAATAACGTCACTCAGAATGGTCGCGGCGGCATAATCACTGGATTTTTCCCCAGGCATACGCCATGCCATTGTTATAAGTCCAGCTGGGAGATCCGTTGGAAAATGTAATGTTTTGGCTTTTATTGGCTTTAATTTGAAAGAGGTTTGTTTGGGTAGATTTTTGCGAGGTAGGGAAGAAAAATTTTGTTTGACAGTTGCCAGGGTTTTTTGGGGATCAATATCGCCTGAGATAACAAGGATTGCATTATTGGGTGTGTAGTAAGTTTCATAGAATTCACGTAAATCCTGAACGGTTGTTTTATCAAAAGATGGACGGGTTCCCAAAGCATCATGTTCATATGGGGTGTCCTTGAATAAAATCTTTTGTAATTCAGAAACATATTTATAAATTGGATTGGACAAATCCCTTGAAACTTCTTGTTCAATCGCTCCACGTTCCTTGTCCCAATCCGCGGCATTTAAGCTTAATCCATTCATTCGTAAAGCTTCAATTTTCAGGATAACATCTAAATCTTCGGCAGGAGCTGTGTAATAGTACTGTGTGACGTGTTCTGTGGTAAAGGCATTATAGCTTCCGCCCAATTGTGCCCCGATAATTGCCAGCTGATCCTTGTCTAGACCTTTGCTTCCACGAAACATCATATGTTCCAATGCGTGTGCAGTTCCCGGGAATCCCTTTGGCGTTTGGTTGGAACCGGCAAGATAGTTGACTTGCGCCGTAACAACAGGGGCCAAATTATTTTTAATGATAATCACCCGTAATCCATTTTTCAAAGTGGCGCGAATTACCTGCTGTTTTGAAGAAGATATATTTTTTGATGAAATATGAATGGTGGGAACAGAATAGGCAGGATGAAGAAACCCGCTAAAAGGGGTGGTTGCAAGCAAAGTCAAGCTTAGTGTCAAAGGGGGTATGATTGATCTCATGTCTTTGATTTCCTGTTCGGGTTTTGTCTATATAAAATATTTAAAACAGGGTTGTTGAATTTGTAAAAGCTAATCTTGCTTAATTACAGAGGATCTGTCAAAGACAATCTTTTGTAAGATTGGATATATTAACTTGATTTGTATGAAAAAGGATAATTCGTAATTTTCTTAAAAAGTAAGATAGTAACATCTTACTTTAATAAGATATCCATATTGAATAAAATTTGAATTACGATTCTTGTTCCGTTGCGTGATCAGAATTTAAAGTAATGTAACGACCTATAGAAATTTGTTTGATCAGATCAAATTGTTTGTCAATAAAGTCAATATGTTTTTCTTCAGAATCCAAAATTGAAACAAAAATATGACGAGTCACGTAATCCTGTATCTGTTCACAATAGGAAACTGCCTCGCGTAAATCTTTGCAAGCCTTCATCTCCATCTGGCGATCAGCATGGAGGATCTCTTCAACTGACTGACCAATCTGTACGGTGTTTAATCTTTGCATATTGGGCAATCCGTCAAGCATGAGAATACGTTCAATCAGCGAATCTGCATGTTTCATTTCCTCAATGGATTCCTGGTATTCTTTTTTGCCAAGAATGGTGACTCCCCAATGACACAGGGTTTTGTAGTGAAGATAATATTGATTGATGGCTGTTAATTCATTTGTAAGTTGAATATTCAAATATTCAATTACTTTTTTATCTTTGATCATTAATGAAATCCTTAATTGTTGTATGTTTAAATTACTTGATATTATTAAAATAATCTTTGTGATTATTTAGTTAATTATATGTTTTTTTTGTAAATAAAAAAAGAAATAAATCCATGATCAAAAAAAGTTTAGATACGTAATAAAAAAATTGTAGACATAGTTATTAAGAATGGTTATTATAATCATTATTAACAACCTAGTTGTGATGGGGCCTTGGCAATGTATATTTGTTCATGTCGTGCATTAACCGACAAGGATATAGGAAATGCTATTAAGGATGGTGCAGACTGTCCAAGCAAAGTCTATAAATCTTGTGGTTCAAAACCCGACTGTGGTCGATGTATTCAACGGATTTTGAGTATGTTGAAAGAACATAGGCAAAATGCGATCCAACCCTAATTTTGTATGTTTGTTTCTTGATATCCTTTAACCCGCTTTTTAATTAAAGCGGGTTCTTTTTGCGAAGGTTAAAATATAATTTTTGGAAATGTATATTGTTTGATTAAGCTTGATATAATGCTATAACTTTTTTTAAAAGTTGCTGGATAAAAGTTTCATGTTTTCAAATAATAAACCCCCCATTTCTGATCGAATTCTCGCTCTTGATCTATGGTTACTGGATCGTTTTTTCCAACCAATTGCTGACCGTCTGCCAGAAAAATGGTCAGCATTGAAAATTGGAATGAGTTTACAGCTCGGATCGCTGGTTTTTTCAGCCGGTTCCCTGATTCTACTTGTTCTTTATTTTGAAATGAGTGTTTTTTCTGTGCTTTTTAATGTAATGGCATGGTGTCTTGGCGTGTTATTTTATTTATCCATTTATCGTATGCAATCCATTATTCGGGTAGGATTTCTCAATCCGTTTCGTATGATGCTGGCAGGCATAAGAATTATCTCGATTCCATTTGCAATCTATTCAATCTATCTAGGAATCGTCGCGGATCAGCGTTTTCAGGAAACATTATTATTGAACAGCATCAGTAATACAATTTTTGTATTTGGTATCTATCTTATCTCCTGTCAGCCCAACCCTCCGCCAGAAAAGAAACATCAAACGGCTTTTTCATTGAATACAATGTAATAAATATTTTAATTCCATAAAAAGAAGTTTTTAAAAATGGTAATCATAAATCTATATTCAAACCGTATAAAAGCTGAAAAAGCTATCAAAAATGATGTCTATGTTTATGACTGTTTTTCTGAAGAATTAAAAACACAGATTTTTTTCATTTTAAAGAATTTATTAGAAATAGAATTTAATTATTATCCAATAAACATGGATAGTAAACAGTTGTGGGTTTTGACTTATGAAGCTGTATCAAGGGAATGGGGTAACAAATTTTTAGATTCTAATTCATTGAATTTTATTGATCGATTCGAATCTTATATTGTCAGTAATGATAATTATGAACATGTTTTAGATCTTATTGAATGTGTAATTGGAATAAGGATATCAATTCTCTCAAAAGTTGATCCTAATTATAAGTTCAATAATGATGAAATCTTAATTGGGTTGATTGAGGAATTGAATAAACGTTTTCTTTATGCAGGCGTAGGGTATCAGTATGAAAATGGTGAAATAATCCGTATTGATCATCAATATGTTCATAAGGAAATCGTTAAACCTGCATTGGAGATTATTCATAATAAGGCTTTTGAAAAGGTTAATGAAGAATATAGTAATGCACATAAACATTACCGGAATCAATATATCAAGGATTGTATTGTCGGATGTAATCGTGCTTTTGAATCATTGTTGAAATCGATTTGCAATGAATGTGAATGGGAATATGATCCAAACAACCGGGCCAGTGATCTCATAAAAATTATACACAAAAATGGATTGTTTCCTGTTGGGATGGAAAAGACAATCGACAGTTATATCATGACTCTCAAAACAGGGGTGCCAGAATTGCGAAATCATTTTGGTGGTCACGGCAGTTCGTCTCAATCTCCATCGCCATCAATTTATATGGCGGAATATGTTTTACATCTTACCGCGACAAATATTGTTTTTTTATATAATGCTTTCAGGGATTATCAATCCAAACAGAATTAAGGATTGTTTTTATGATATTCCATGACTTTCTGTTCAGCCATATTTCGCCACGGTGCATCTGAAGATGCGCGTTGTAGGGCCTGTTGAAAAAGAGTGAATGATTCTTCGGTCATATGACCATTTTTTTGAATTATCAGTTCGGCAATTTGCGCGGCCAGGTAAGGGTCAAAACGTTGGTCAAGAGCTGTTTTCCAGGCTTGAATAGCATTGTCTAACTGACCTTGTTCAGCTTCAATCCGGCCCAGTAAGAGGTAACCTTCTATCCGTTTCGGATCATTATAAGCAAGCGTGACAATTTTTTCTTTCAATTGTTTTACATAAGGTGCGAGATCTTTATTCTGTTTTTGCTGTTCAGCTATTCTTGTTCGTAAGGGTTGAGAAGGCAAGGCAGGTACACCATTAAGCAAATAGAGACCTATGGCGGTCAGGGGAATGCAAATCAAGCCGCACAGAATAAAAAAATGACCATTGGTTGCCGGATCACAAGATATGGAATTATTTTTTTCACTTTGATCATCCGAATTTAAAAGCCGGCGTTGAATTTCAAGTTTTGCCTGATGATATTCTTCTGGTAAAATCAATTCCTGTCGCAATTCACTTTCCAGTTCTTTAAGTTGTAACTGGTAAAAAGCTATTGAAGGATTATTCGCTATTGAAGGATATTTTTTCCGGTACAGACTTATAAAACAGGGTATCAAACTGATAAGACTGATTAAGATCATCATTATCCATAACATGGATCAAGGTTCTTTCATCAATTTTTCGAGACGTTTTTCTTCATCTTTATTTAAGGGAGATGGCTTCAACCCTTTTTTCCTGAAATTTATGAGAGCTATTAGACACCCTGTCAAAAGGGCAAGTAAAGGCATAAACCACAATAACGCGGTTGCAAGATTAAGGGGGGGACTTAACCGCACGAAATTGCCGTAACGGTCAACCATCCATTGGATGATTTGATCATCGGTTTCACCAGCCTGAACATGTTGGCGAACGACTTTTCTTAGATCCCTTGCCAGTTCGGCATTACTGTCTTCTATGGATTCATTCTGGCAAACAAGACAGCGTAATTGCGAGCCAATCTCTTCGGCTTTTTTTTCCTGCCGTTGGTTTGGCAATATTTCATCAGGGCTGTCGAGACCATAGGTGGGAATAGAAAAAAAGTTAATGATTATCAGGACAAGAATGATAACTAATCGCATTGATCAGGTCCCTACAAGTGAAAGCAGGGATGAAACGGCAGTTTTATCCAAAGGTTTGGCATAATGCCAACGTATAATTCCCCCCGTGATAATAAGAAAACTTTCAGGCACGCCAGAGATTCCCCAATTGATTCCAATCATCCCCTCATCATCCTGTCCTAGATATTGATATGGATTTTCATGACGGTTTAGAAACTGGTCTATCGTATTATTTTTGTCTTTATAAGCTATGCCCCATATGGAAAGCCTGGTGGAAAGCTGATTCAAAATTGGCATCTCACTGATACAGGGTAGACACCATGAAGCAAAAAAATTGATTAATACAGGTTTGTGCTGTTGTTTTAACAATAGGCTGTCAAAATTTTTGTAGGATAATATTGGCTTGAGTTTGAAATCCGGAATAGGTTTGTTCAAATTGGGAAGTTCTATTTTATGCGGATCGAATTTTCCTTTTTTTAAACTGGATAGCATCGTGGCAAACCCTCCACCTGCAAGAACGGTTGCACCCAGTGGTAATCCCCATATCAATCGTCGTCTGGTAATGGATTTCATGATGATTGTTCCATTTTTTGCATGGAAAATTTTTTATTGTTCTTATTGGCGCAAAGATCAATAAGGGTGATGATACCGCCTAATATCATAATGAAACCACCGATCCAGATCCAGGGTGCCAAGGGGTTGAAGTGTAATCTCAGGACATAGACGCTAGCTTTGTCATGATTGTTCCTGTTATCTCCAAGAACAGCGTACAAATCAGCGATAAAATTGGTATGAATGGCTACATCTGTTATGACCTGTTGCTGGCGAGGAAAAAAATGTCGGGCAGGAAACATCCAGCATATTGTTTTATTATGTCTACTGATTTTAAGAACCGCTTCCTCGGATTGATAGTTGGGTCCATTTCTTTTTTGTACAGATTCCAGGGTCCATTCATAACCCGCCAGATGCAGAGTTGTCCCAATAGGTACCTCAACAATTTTTTGTTGACTATAGGCCATTCCCACAATCCCCAATAAGGTAACAGCAACGCCAATATGAGCAATATAGGCAGCATAAAAGGATCTAGGTAAATTTTTCATCCGGCTGATATTATTTTTGAACGAGGTATGAAATAAAGATAATTTACCGCTGAAATCTGTGAGGGCACCCATGATTACCCAAAATGAAACCCCTGTCGCAATGGCTGGCAAGAAACGATGTAAATAAATAAAACTTGCGATGACGATAATGATCGTAATAATTCCCATAATGGATAAAGGACGAAGCAAATTTTTTATTTTTGCTTTTTTAAATGCCAACCAAGGTGCAAATGCCATAAAAAAAATTGCAATGAGGGCCGGAGGGATAAAGGTTTTGTCAAAAAATGGTTTTCCAACGGAAATAGTTTCTCCATCAATCATTTGTAAAACAGGAGGGTAGAGGGTGCCTACCAAAATAATGGCAGCCAGGGAGCAGAATAATATATTATTGAGAATGATTGAGCCTTCTCGAGATAGGGGCGCAAATAATGCCGTGAATAAAAGAAGTGGAGCCTGCCACGCAAACAGAACCAAAGCACCTCCACAAATAATTGTTAGTAATACAAGAATGAAAATTCCACGGGTTGGATCTGATGCAAATGCGTGTACGGAATTTAATATGCCAGAACGAACCAGAAAAGTTCCACATAATGCAAGAGAAAAAGTTATAATGGAAAGAAAAATCGTCCATGCTTTCAGGGCTTCACGTTTTTCAACGATCAAGGCTGAGTGTAATAAGGCGGTTCCCGTCAACCATGGAATTAATGCGGCATTTTCGACAGGATCCCAAAACCAGTAGCCTCCCCATCCAAGAACATAGTAGGACCACCATGATCCAATTGCTATACCAGCGGTAAGAAAAATCCATGCAGTAATAACCCAGGGTCTAATCCATCGTCCCCAGGCTGCATCAACTCGTTTTTCCATCAATGCGGCAACAGCAAAGGCGAATGGAATTGAAAAAGCTACATAGCCAGTATAAAGAATTGGGGGATGAAACGCCAATCCCGGGTCCTGAAGTAGCGGGTTCATTCCTTGACCTTCCATCGGGGCAGGCCAGATTCGCAGGAAAGGATTTGATGTAATCAGGCAAAAAAGTTCAAAACCAGCTGCGCATCCGCCAAGAATGGCTATGATTTTTATTCTCAATGAAAATGGAAGATGATGACTGAAACTTGAAAAAAGAACCCCGAAAAAGGAAAGTATAAATGCCCACAAGAGAATTGAACCTTCGTGATTTCCCCATATGCCTGTTACTTTATAAAGAATGGGTTTGTCACTTGCACTATTCTGTAAGATATTTTGCACAGAAAAGTCATTATTCAATGCTGCTGTAACCAAACAAATAAATGTTATCAACAGAGTGAAAAACTGTCCCCATGCCAGGGGGGACGCTAGATTCATTAAATGAAAATTATATTTTTTGTTTCCTAGTAATGGCAGAACAAATTGAGCCCCCGCCAAACAGCAGGCAAGTGCCAATGCAAAATGACCAAGTTCGGGACTTAGAAGAATTGAAAACATTTGTCATTCCATTGCTTATTGGGGTTTTATCATGTGGTTCCAGCTGTCTGGATCGGGTGGTGGACCAAAACGCGGATCCCACTTGCCATTTTTGCGCAAAGCGTCGGCGATTTCTTTAGGCATGTAAGTTTCATCATGTTTGGCCAATACTTCAGTGGCGATGAATATTCCTTGAGGATTTAAGTAACCAATGGCAATAACGCTTTGTCCCTCTCGAAATAGATCAGGTAAAATGCCTCTATATTTTACATGAATGGCAGCTTTTCCATCTGTAATATCAAATATAGCGATTGGTGTGTGATGGTCATTCTGATGATGAAGGGAGTTGGCTACAACCATTCCTCCCAATCGTATTGTGGTAGAATTAGATATGGATTGGTTTATGAGTTGGGAAGGAACTTTGAAATAGACTAAATTACTTGAAAAAGCTGATAAAATCAATGCGATTGCAATCGCGAAGCCTATCATGCAAGTTAGGATTATCCATAGACGTTGAGTTTTACGTTTCATGACTAAGTTTTTTCATAATGTCCAGTTTATTTTTTGCCTGGTGAAATCGTCTATAAGTGGTAAGCAATAAAGCCAAAACAGTTAACAGGGTAATTCCATAAGCGGAAATCAAGTAGGGGAGATGCGACATGATCATTGCATTGACAAAGATTGTGAATTGATAAGTAGGCGATGGATCTGGTTTTCAAGAATGGCGGTTCGAATTCGTGTAAATAGTATACCTATAAATCCAAGGGAAAAACCCAGCGAACAGAAAATCAATGGGGTAGCAATGGAAAGAGTGATTGAGGAGGCATGGGTTAAACTGAATGTATTTGGCTGATGTAATGTGTTCCACCATTGAACACTGAATTTGATTATAGGGAGATCAAAAACGCCTGCAAGGGCAAGAATGGAAGCTGCCTTATAACCCTTTTGAGGTTCATCAAAGGCATGACATAAAGTGATATGTCCTAAATAGAGAAAAAACAATATCAGAACTGATGTTAATCGTGCATCCCAAACCCACCAAGTGCCCCACATGGGTTTTCCCCAAATGGACCCCGTTATTAAACATAGGGCAGTTACAACAGCTCCAACAGGTCCAATTTCTTTGGCTGCCAGATCGGCTAAGGGATGTTTCCAGACTAGGGATGAAAAACCGCAAAAAGCAAGTAAAATATAACCGGCACTGGCAAGCATGGCCATGGGAACATGAATATACATAATTCTTACGCTATCCCCTTGCTGCCAATCTGCTGGGGAGATAAAAAGGCCCCATATTATTCCAATGACGATGAAAAACAAAGCAAACCCGTTGATCCAGGGCTGAAGTTTTGTCGTAAACTGAAAAAAAAATTTCGGATTTGCTAATCGATTGATTGAAAAAAATCGATTATTTCTTGGTTTTGATAGAGTTCTTGAATCAGTCATTGAAAAATAATCAGGGTTTATGGAAAATAAGAGGATATTTTATATTTAAAAAACTGGCAAGCTTATCCATTCTTGGTCATAATATGTTTTTTTATTCAAGATTTGTAAAGTAGTGGTGGGAAAACAAATGTTATTTGTAATAATGTGTAATGACAAACCTTCGTCTCTAGAAATGAGAATGGCTGTTCGCTCTCAACATCTGGCGTATCTTAAGACTTATGAAAAACAAATAAAAATTGCTGGCCCCTTATTGGATAATGAGGGAAAAAGTTGTGGCTCACTCATTATTCTGAATGTAGAAGATCGTGCAGCTGCCGAGGGATTTGCCATCAGTGATCCTTATGCAAAAGCAGGTTTATTTGAAAGTGTCATAATTCGTTCCTTTAAGGAAGTTTGTTCCGAAGGTCAGATGCTAATATAATTAATTTTATTCATTTGACCAGGAAATTAAGGTTTTTGTTGTTAATGTAACGATTCCCCACAAACTCATTGTCATGAATGATAATATCAAAAGGGCGGCAAACATCAAATCTGTTTGAAAACGGTTGTTGGCGTTTTGCATTAAATATCCCAAACCGGAAGACGCGCCGACCCATTCTCCAATGACCGCACCAATGGGAGCGATAGCTGCCGCGATTTTCAAACCTGACGAAAAAGCGGGTAAAGCAGCAGGAATACGTATAAATAAAAGTTGTCGTAAGGCAGATGTATTCATGGTTTTGCTTAAATCAAGATATCCTTGAGGTGTTCTGTTTAGGCCGTCAAAAAAGGATGAAGTTACGGGAAAAAAAATCATTATAACGGTCATTACAACTTTTGAACTTATTCCGAAACCAAACCATAATACGAGTAAAGGGGCTAGAGCAAAGGTGGGAATTGATTGACTGATAATGATGATGGGCATTAACCAGTGACGGAGAAAAGGAACAAGTATCATAAAAAGAGCAAGAAACATTCCAAAAAAACATCCAATTACCAACCCTATTATGGTTTCTTGTGTTGTTGTAAGCGTGGCTTGCCATAAAAGCTGATGATTAATGTTTAGAGCCTGAATGACCGCTGAAGGTGAGGGTAAAAGATAAGCGGGGATGTAATTGAAAAAACTGATCAACCACCAGATAAAAATCAAGCTTCCGATTAATGAAACAATGCGGATACTTATTAAAAAAGATTCATGTAAATGAGTTTTCATGATTGTGTTTTTTCTATCAAAAGAGATAATAAATGGGCTTGGGCCTTTTGTAAGTCGAGATTTTCCAGCGGATGAGGTATAGATCCAGGAACTACCAAAGAATCGTATAGTTTTGCAGGAGTTCCTGCCATAATCTGAATTTGTTCTCCCAATCGACAAGCTTCGAAAGGATCATGTGTGATAAGAATAACTGTTTTACCTTTCAACAATTTTGCCGTATAGGTTTGCATGTTGGTTCGTGTTACACTATCCAATGCTGAAAAAGGTTCATCCATTAAAACGATGGGGCGATTTTCATACAGTGTTCTTGCAAGAGCGATACGTTGACGCATTCCGCCAGACAGTTCGGATGGATATGCATTTGCAACATGGGATAAGCCTACTTGTTCAAGGATATCTAAAGCTTTATACCGATTTGGTTTTTCACCACGGAGTTTACTGCCTAGGGTGACATTATATAGTATTTTTGCCCAAGGCATTAATAAATCCTGTTGTCCCATATAACTGATCCGTTTTGATAAAGATTTGTTATCATCCGCTTTTACGCTTCCCAGCTTACAATGTTGCAATCCTGCAATAATCTTTAAAAGACTACTTTTACCCACACCACTTGCACCAAGAATAATACTGAATTTTCCGGCTGGAAAAACAGTGTTTAGATTTTTGAACAATTGACAATTATTGAAGGATAATGAAACATTCTCTATCAAAATGCTTGGGGGATTGGAATCAGACATTATTTTCAGTTAATCCAAATGGAATTGAAATGCGAGGGGGAAAGGCAAGCTGGTAATCTCTTCCACGTTGCAGGGAATAATTGGGATTATAAAATGGATCATAATTTATGATTTTAAAATGTTTTTTTTTCAGAGAAAGAATTTCCTGTCGTTCTTTTCCGGCACGTTCACCCTTGTAATGATTTCCGAGTGAAAGAGATTCGTAATGGATCAATTGTGCATTCTGACACTGGATGATATGATATTTTTTCTCTCTTAAACGTAAACAGAAATCAATATCGTTATATGCTATTTCAAATGTCTCATCAAATCCATTTACGTCGTTAAAAGCCAGACGGCGAATAACCATACAGGCACCCGTCACGGCACTGATCTCATGATCATGCGTCAGGTAAAAATTATCTGACTTGTGAAAACGACCGGCATGTTCACATAAATTAGCGGCACCCATTATAACGCCCGCATGCTGAATATTTTTATCAGGATAAAATAGTTTTGCACCAACAGCGCCTACTTTTTCATTTTGCATATGACCCATCATTAAGGATAACCAGTTTTGATCCAGAGGTTCAATATCATCGTTTATTAGGGCTATAAAAGGGTATTTAGAATGCCTGATGGCAACGTTGCAACTTTTCGAAAAATTGAATTGATCTGTTTTAACAAATAGAACTTTTAAATGTTTATGATACTGGAATGAACTGAGAAACTTTTCCTGTTGTTTTGTCAAAGGTTTATTTTGCGAGATGACAAGAATAATTTCTAATCTTGGGTAAGAGGTTTTTTTTATTAGTTTTGTAATACATTGATGTATGGTTTCGGAACCGAGGGTTGTCGGGATGATGAGACTTACGGGATCTTGATAATTTATATAATTTATATCAAAGGGAAATGTATGGGTATTAACGTTAAATTGCCAATTCAGTTCAGTTTTGAAAATTTTGATGATTTCAATTATTTCATTTTTATCATGTAATGATACTTTTGCAGTCCTATGACTTAAGATCAGAGGGACATGATAAATAAAATGATTTTTTTTCCATAAATAAAGGGCCAAAGCCATTCTAATGGCATAAATGGAACGAATTGGAGAATCAAATTCTTTTATGAAATCATCAAATATATCTTTTCTGATAATCCATATATCTTGGGTAAGAAAACCTGTCAGTAGAATCGACAAGTTAAAATTTTGCTTGAATACAGGGTTGCTGTGTTCATTCAGATTATTGATTTCATCTGAATCAGCGTAAAGTGCGGCCGGATAATGTTGACGAGTAGCCTGATCGGCAAAAACAGCCAAACTGTGTTCTTCTAAAATTTCGTTTGAATTTTTAAGAATGATATAATGTGTTTGAAAAGCTTGGGGAGTGGTTCTTCCTCTAGTATTCGGATGTTGGTAAAAATTGTTCCAGTCAATTTCCATGGTTTTACCATAATATGTAAATAATGAAAAAACAGGCCATAGATGAATATAATTACTTTCATATAGTTTCTTTATCTCGTTACCATTCCAGTTTTCATATAAATTGTACCAATATTTATATGGTAAATTAGGAAAAAATATTTGTTGATTTTGTAATAATCCCATTCGAATACGTTTATTTAGATGAATGAAGGGATAACAAAAAATTTTTATAAAAGTAAAAGGATTTATAATAATTAATATTAAAGCCGTCGTTAAGCGGCTCAGAGCCCGAATTTTTACTGATGAAACTGATTGTAAAGTGGAATTAAAAATTTTGGCGATTGGATAGATTCGTAAACAGTTCGTTTTCTCAGGAAGATAAACAAGAGATACACGCCAAAAGTTGGGAAGAAACCTACCGGAGACAAGATAAGTTAAAGGTTCAAATGTTGGGTCATCCTTATGGTTTATATATAGATACAATGGGATCGTTTTGGGTAATTTTTTATGTAATTTTACGGAAATCAGGCACCATTTTTTTTGATATTTAGAGGGTAATAACCTTTCAAAATAGAAAAAATCTCGGAAAAGTGACATCTCATCTCACGTTTGTTATTCGACAATTATTTTAAATTATAATTAAAAACTTAATTTGGTTTATTTTAACATTTTTGAATAAAAATTGAAATATTTGTGAAATTATATTTCAATATTAAGTGGCTTATAAATGGGTACTGAGCTTATTTTCGTCTAATAAAATTATATAGGGGTCATTGATAATGGTAAACAATATTGAAGCCGTACAAAGTAACCTCTCATATGTACGTAAAAAAGGGTTTTTACGATCATGTACAATGGGTATTCTTTTTTTGAAGATCTCGATTTCATTTTCTTATGCGAATGTCTATCAGACTAACCGATGGAGATCAAATATAATTCCTTTTTTAAATAAAGAAAAAGAAGAAAAAAAAGACAAAGATGAAAATGATCAACAGGCTGAATATATTTGTTATGAAAAATCCATCCGTTGCACAATGTGGAATGCGGATAGGGTCGTAAATGTTGATCCATATAAAGACCTTCATTATCAAGTAGGTTATTCAACGCTTGCCTTTCCAAAGGGAAGACCGACATTTTATTCAGCGAGTAAAAAACTTAGTATCGCTTTTGGTCTTTATATTAATTACGACATTGGGGCTTTATTAGGTCCAAATAAACGAGCAAATGGACCAAAAGTTTCAAGTTATCAAGGAACTTTACGTCGTGGACGTCCGATTATTGTTGTAAAATATACTGATTTCGCCTTAACGGTTACACCAGATATTGGACGTTTTGGACTTGAACATCATGATCTGTTCGGAGCGGATTTGAAATATACAGGTATTAAGAATCTGGTAATTGGAGGGGGTTTACTCCAACCCACTTTATCAATGTTGGATTCTGAAACTTCCAGGGGATTTTTTCTTGCAGAACGACCCATGGTTATCGATATGTTAAGAAATGTTGCCGGAGGGGAACCTCGTGCTGGTTTCAATGTTATTCATTGGGGGCAGCGATACCTTATCAGTGTTGGCTATACAGGGCAACGCGTTGGTAAAAAATTTACCAATTTTCAACAGGGGCAGAAGGGAGGCGTTTTAAGATTGGCAGGTCGTCCAATAGCTTCAAGAAATATTGATCTTCATTTGGGCGTAACAGGAACATTTGCCGTTCATGGTGAAAATAGAAAATATTCTATTGTAAGTTATAATGAATCCCGTCTTTTCCCTTCCGCGGCAGATTTTAAGACAGGAACCATCAATGGTGTCAACAGTATATGGGCTGTAGGTCCTGAATTTGCCTTACGATGGAAAAGGCTGATTTTTCAAGGGGAATATTATTCATTTTTTATGCCAAGAAAGAATGAGGGATATGGACATAATGATAATCTTCATTTTTGGGGATGGTATGGAAGTTTAAATTACGCGATTTTCGGGGCTCATCGTCATTATTTACCCTCTCGCGCTATTTTTGCAGCACCAGAAGGTTCATTGTTTAATCCTGCCGCTGGGGATTGGGGAGCTTTGGAATGGTCAGTCCGTTGGAGTTATCTGAACCTCAATAGTCATGCTGGGGATTATGAAAATAACAAATATGCAGCAGGAGTGCAAGGTGGAAAACAGAAAGTCATAGCAACGGGGTTTAACTGGTATCCGTCACCACATTTCAGGGTGATGATTGATTATAATCATATAATTTCATCACGTTCTAGAAACAATTTATGGCATTTAAGAAAAAAGGATAGCAATCTAATAATTTCACGTTTACAACTAACTTTTTAAGGTTTTGAAGTGCTATTTTTAAAATTTATTTAACATGAAAAATTATTTTTTCTAAATATAATACTATATTTTAAAGTAAATAAAAATATATTACAAACATATTGTATATATAATCAATACTGGATACATTAATATTTGAAAAAAATAATTGAAAATTTCTTCAAAGATCAAACAGGTCTTTATTAAAGAAAATCCATGGAAATTGTAAAATGCGAAAATCTTATGAAACTTCTATGGCTTTTTCAAAATTCGGGATTTATTCAATATCATTATATTTTTTATTGAATTGGGTTTCAGCCGCTAAAGCCAGTGATGAATCTTTATTCCAAACAAATCAGGTTACATATTTGGATCCATATAAAAATATAATTTATGATATGGCTGATTTTAAAATCAGCTTTCCCAAAGGTAGATTTTTATTAAAATCAATGAATAATCATTTCAGTCTATCAATTGGAACGTCCATTCAATATGATATTGGTGGTTTCATAGGATCCGATAAAAAACATAATCAACCCGATATGGGTGGGTCACAGGCTGTATTGAGGCGTGCAAGATTTATCATAACAATTGCCTATGATAACTTTAAAATTATGGTTGCTCCTGATGTTGGACGTGGTGCATTGGTTAATGATTCATTTCATGAGATTAATCTTAATTATACCGGGTTTCATCATACAGATTTATCCATTGGTTTGATACAACCATCAGTCACTTTGCTGGGATCTGAAACATCTGCAGGATTTACCTTGGTAGAACGCCCCATGATCATTGATCTTGTAAGAAATATAGCTGGTGCGAATGCCAGAATAGGATTTACAGCCTCTCATTGGGGAAAAAATTATTATATTGGCGCTTCAGTTACCGGACAGCGTTTTGGTAAATTTTATCAGGATTTTCAAAAGAATCAAAAAGGGGGGATTATTCGTGCTGTCATCCATCCAATAGGATCTCAAAATTATGATTTGCATATGGGAGTGAGTGGAACGGTCGCATTTCATGGAGATAATCGGAAATATTCCATGAATGCACTGCCAGAGGCCTTTATCTGGCCGGGGCGTCCCTATATTCGTACCGGAAAAATTAACGGGGTAAACAATATTTGGGCAATAGGTCCTGAATTCGCTTTCCGATTCAACCGTTGTATTATTCAGTCAGAATATTACTCAATTGATTTGCAAAGAAATTCGGAAAATAATTCACGCCGATCAAATTTAAAGTTTGCTGGATGGTATGTCAGTACAAATTATGTCTTGTTCGGTCAACCAAGACAATATTTTTCCGAACGTGCCTATTTTTCCGCACCAAAAAATGCGCTTTTTAATCCAGCGGTAGGGGATTGGGGAGCACTGGAATGGACAGCACGCTGGAGCACCATGAATTTAAACAGCCATCGATACGATTGGGATAACGGCAAACCAAAAAATATACATGGTGGAAAACAGCACGTTATCGCAACAGGTTTCAATTGGTATCCAGCTGATCAGATGCGATTTTCGCTTGAATATAATTATGTTTTTGCCACTCGTTCAAGAAATAATTATTACAATAGTGCTGGTCGTAAAAGTAATATTCTCATTTCTCGTATCGAATTTAATTTTTAGAAATTTAATTCTCCCAAGGGCTTGATTTTTAGAGGTAAGGCTTTAAGCTGTTTTTGAGAATATACAAATTTAAAAGGATTTGAATGATTATTCATTACTGAAATGAGACAAAATTTATAGACAGAACTGCTCTGTTTAATCTTTCTTCAGTTTAAGGCTGTTAATACAGTAGGATCCTTCATGGTTCAAAAAAATCGAATAAATAGTGTAGAGGCCTTATATAGGAATATAAGACCTATTTTGTCATGTTCATTTAATATTATTGTTTTAAAAGCTACTATTTCTTTTGCCTATGCTCAAACAGAACGTGTTTCTAATTCATTGATTTCTGCATTTCCTAATTCCAGAAACAAACAATCCATTTACCTATGTTTGGATCATAAACAGGATTGTACAATGTGGAATGCTGACAAAATTCGAAACATTGATATTTATAGGGATATTTCTTATCAAATAGGTCATTTCAATTTGAATTTTCCCAAGGGACGTCCAACTCTGGTATCCAGTGATCGTCGATTTAGTATCTCTCTTGGGGCAAGTTTACAGTTTGATATTGGTGGAATTATAGGTCCGGATAATAAACGCAATGGATCCAGAATGGATGGTTCACAGGCATTTTTGCGTAGGGGGCGATTTAATGTTGCTATCCGCTATGATGATTTCATCATTAATATAACACCGGATGCAGGGCGTCCAGCATTGGTTAATAATTCCATTTATGAGGCCTATTTAAAATATGTCGGATTTGAAAACACCATTATCGCTATCGGTCTGTTACAACCTCCCATAACTATGCTGGATACTGAAAGCTCAAATGGATTTATTCTGGTTGAACGTCCAATGATTGTTGATCTGGTTAGAAATTTAACAGGATCAGATGCCCGTCTTGCCTTGATGATGACTCACTGGAATAAACGGTATTATCTTAGCGCTTCAGTTACCGGACAAAGGTTGGGAGGAACCTATCAGGATTTTCAAAGAAATGAACTTGGCGGTATTGTAAGAGCGGCGGTAAGACCTTTAGCTATCAATCATTATGATATGCATTTGGGTTTATCAACAACTTTTGTGACACATGGTGATAGCCGAAAATATTCATTAAGTACGGGACAGGAGGGGCAAGTTTGGTTGGGCCGTCCTTATTTGCGAACAGGAACTATTCAGGGTGTAAATAATATATGGGCAATAGGACCTGAATTTGCGGTAAGATTGAATCGTTTTCTGATACAGTCCGAATATTACTCCATGTTTTTGCAACGGGTTGCGGAAAAGTCAGGCAATAGGCCCAATTTGCATTTTTCTGGCTGGTATATTAGCGTCAATTATGTCCTGTTTGGACAACCAAGATCCTATGATGAAAGTAAAGCTGTTTTCACTCCCCCTGTCGGGAGCTTTTTCAATCCTGTCGCGGGAGAATGGGGAGCTTTGGAATGGTCAATCCGATGGAGTAACATGAACCTTAATCATTATAAATATCGTATGAATGAAAACGGTCATTATCTTGGGGTTCAAGGAGGAAAACAAAATATATTTGCAACAGGGTTGAATTGGTATCCCTCGTCACATATGCGGATATCACTTGATTATAATCATGTAATGGCGACACGGTCTAGAAATAATTACTATAATTCAACTGGACGCACAAGTAATCTGATTATGTCCAGGGTACAATTTACATTTTGACAAACTAATAAAGTTCCAGTTGTTCATGTTGTTTATTTTGTTGAATTTTAACAGCATCTTCAAGATCAATTGAAATCAGTTGGCTTATGCCGCGTTCCTGCATCGTGACACCATAGAGGCGTTGCATGTGACTCATGGTAAGTTGATGATGGGTTACAACTAAAAAACGTGTCCCTGCCTGTGACATGTCAGACAACAATTTACAGAAACGTTCAACATTGGGATCATCTAGAGGGGCATCAACTTCATCAAGAATACAAATTGGAACAGGATTACATCGGCTGACAGCAAATACAAGTGATAAGGTTGTCAACGCTTGCTCACCACCAGAAAGTAAAGAGAGCGTTGAAAGATTTTTTCCTGGAGGTTGAGCATAAATTTCCAAACCGGATTGTAATGGATCTTCATGAGGTAAAAGCTTAAGATAAGCTTGTCCGCCATTAAACATACGGGTAAATAATTCCTGAAAATGATGATCCACTTCCTTAAAAATAGCGTTTAATTTGCTTCTTCCCTGTTTATTAAGTTTACAGATAGACTCACGTAACTGTTGGATTGCTGTGGTTAATTCATTGAATTCGTTTTCAAGATGGTTAAGTTCTGTCAGTTTTTCCTGATATTCGAGGTCTGCCCGCAAATTGACAGCTCCAAGTGCTTCCCGCTGTGCCTTTAATGATGCAATTGAATTTTTTAATTTTTTTTCTGCCTGATCATCCAGATCATGATCATTTCTCTCGTTTGACAGGTTTTTGATTTCGTCGGTGATGTCGCTATCAAGTTGAGCAAATACAATCTCGGCTTGTTCTTTTTTGGTTTCGGCTTTTATAAGTTGTTCTTGAATTTTATTTTTTTCCAGCTTTATATTTTGTAAATTCTGTTCGGCATTTTTTTTTGCTTGATCACATTCTATATTTCTTTTTTGCAATTCTTGATAATTTGCAACAGATTGCCGTTCTGCATTTTTAAATTCATTAAGTTTGGATTTTAAGATTTCAGGTAGTTTATCTATATCTTTAAGTTGATTTTCAAGATTCAGTATTTTTTTTAGAATTTGCTCTTTTTCGTTTTGTCTTTCCCTGAAATGTTCTTGCCATTTGTCCAATTGCTGAGCAAGGGATTTTTTTTGAATGTCCAGATTATCTTTTTCTTGAAGAATTAAATGATAGTCAAGTCGCTTTTTTTCTTTTTCTGTTTCATTAATTCCATAGTCCTCTTTCAGTTTTTTTAATTTATTTTCCATTTCTTCACAATTAATGCGATGATTAAGATTATATTCCGCTTGATGAAAAAGAACAGAAATTTCTTTTAGATCGTTTTCAAGTTTCTGACATCGTGGAGTCAGGGCATCCAGTCGGCTTTGCTGCTGAATAGTAATTTCCTTAAGAGATTGATAAGAAAGCTGAGCCTGATTTAATTCAGTTTCCGTTTTTAGAAAAAATTCATTTTCATTATCTAACTTTTTGCTAAGCGTATTGATCGTATCTTCAATAACATGAACAGATTGAAATATTTCTTTAGGATTTTCTGCTTGATTCAGTTGCCTTTCCAAATTATTTAAATTTTCCCTATTTCTATCAATCTCTATTTCAAGATGTGCAAGTTTTTCCTGTAGAGATTCAATCTGGATTTTGTTTTGTGCATTTTGGTTCAAGCGTTGTTGATATTGTTCCTTGACTAAAGAATATTGATGTTCATATCTATTGATATCCTCTTTTTTTTGCTGAACAATCCGTTCTTTTTCTTGTTCTATACGTAAATATTGATAAATTTTCTCTTTATCTGGCAAGGGTATCTGAGTCTTTTTATGTGCTTGTTCAAAATATAATTTTTTTGTTTTAAGTTCGTTTTGAGCCTGTTGGACAGCAGGTTCAATGGCGTTAAATTGGGTCTCGGCCATTCTGGCTTCATTTTGCAAAGCGTAAAAATCCTGAGTAATTATTTGTGCCCGTTTTTCAATATCCCTATATTTGCTTTTGTTTTGCAATAATTTATTTTTAAATTGTATTTGTGTATTTTTTAATTGTTCATACAACTTTTCTATCTGTGGTGATTTTTGTAAATGACGTTTTAAATCCTCTTCGATATTTTGCAGAAGGTGTTTTTGAATCAATCTTTGAGCAGATTTGTTTTGAATGGCATGTGTTTGGTAATAACCATCCCAGCGCCAGATATCTCCTTGTTGAGTAGCCAGCATTTGTCCTGGTAAAAGATAGGGAAAAAGTTTATTCCCTTCTTCAACTGAATTTACAATTCCAATTTGCTGAAATGCTCTTTGTAAGGGCGGAGGCGGTGAAATAACATCAAACAGGGTTGGCAATGCACCTGTTAATGTTGTCTTGATATTACTTAGGGTAACCCAGCCCCGGGATGCATCAAGACCAGTTGGTGCATCAATAGTGTCATCAAAAATTGCAGCTATAGTTTTTATCCATTTCTGAGGTATTGATAAAGGATCAAGAACGGCTGGTAATTCAGTATTGATGTTTTCTTCTGATGTTTGTTTAAGGATTTGTGCCAATCCTTGCTGTCTTGCTTCTAAATTATGAATTTCACTTTCATGTTGTTGGACAATGGAAGATTGTTTTTCCAAAGCTTCTGTATTTTTCTTTAGGTCATTTTCAATTTGTTCAATTAATTGATGCTGTTTTTTTAATTGTAAATTAATATTTTCATATTGTGTTTGTTGTTCCTGAAGATGTTCAGGAGCAATTAGCTGTTTGGCCAGATATTCCTGTTGTTTGATTAAATTCTCGAATGATTTCTGTGCCTGTTGCAAGTTGGTATGGATTATGTCAAGATTCTTTTTGTTTTGATCATGGATCTGTACTGCTTGATTATAAGAATTTTCCTGTTCAAGGCGTTTTTTTATGGCTGCTTGGTGATCCTCGAGTGCCAAATCAATTTCTTTTTTACTTTTTTCAAGAGTAATTTGTGTGTTGAACAACTTTTCCTGAAATTGCTGTTGTTCTTCTGTTGCTAAAGACTGACTTTGCAGTTGAGTGATTTCATTTATAGTATTTTGATAATCATCATTTAATCGCTTTTCTTGTGATTTGATTTGTCTTATTGTCTGATTGAGATCATTATAATTTTTTTCTACTTGTTGGGCATGATAAGTTTGTTTTTCCTTTTCAAATTCCTTGGACTGAATGGTTTTCTGAAGAATTTGTCGGTTTGCTTCAATCTTCTCTAGTTTTTTTTCGAGAATATTTAGTTGCTCTCGTTTTTTTTGCAGTTTTTCAGCTGAAGGAAGTTTTTCAAGACAACTTTTTTGTTCGGATAAAAGCTGTTCATATTCGGATTGAAATTTGGTTTTTTCATCATTCACCTGATTAAAATATTGCGTTATCTCATGATTTTTATTTATAGATGCAGACAGTTTTTTTTCATCTTCATGGATTAAATCAAGCAGGATAGCACTTTTTTCTTCTAGGGTTTTAACCTCCTGTTCAATCTGGAGAATTTTTGTTGGATGATGGTCAAGTTTCTCATTAATTGTGTTGATTTTGATTAGAATATTTTCCTGATCGGATTGATTATTTTCAAGATGAGACTGTATGTCTATCAGTTGGGTTTTGTTTTCTCTCAGCCGGTCATTCAATTGTTTTATTTCTTGTATTTTCTGATTTAATTCATTTTCAAGTCTAGAAATCTGCTGACGCTGATGATCATAATGAACGCGTGCCTGAATTTCCTGTTGATGCAGGACAGAGGATTCTTTTTCCATAGCTTCCAGATTGTTGTGCAAATCCAGAATACAATTTTCTTTTTCCCTAATTCTACTTAGAATAATTGAAATTTGCATTTTAAGATCAAGAAGCTGTTTTTGCGCCCGTTGGTAATAAAGTATCTGCAAATTGGTTTCTTTATCGCGTACAGCTGTAGATATCTCACGGTATCTAGTGGTTTGTACAGATTGTTCTTTAAGTGTTTGGGTTTGATTTGTCAGCTGCTCTTTCAGGTCATTTAATCTGTCTAGATTTTCTTCAGTTGCTTTTAATTTCAGCTCTGCCTCTCGTCGACGGTTATATAACCCAGATATCCCTGCAGCCTCTTCTAAAACCTGTCTTCTTTCCTCTGGTGAGGCGGAAATAAGTTGTGCTATGCGATTTTGACTTATAATTGCTGTTGAACGTGGACCTGATCCAAGATCAGCAAATAGGGTTTGAATGTCCCTGGCGCGTTGTATTTTTCCATTAAGGCGATATTGACTGCCTCCTTCCCGTTCAATTTGGCGGGAAATCTCAATTTGATTTTGGTTATGAAAACAGTTTGGAATAACCTCATCAAACCCGTTTTCGGTTTGGTTTTTAATATTTTCAAGAGTTATTGCAACTTCGCCAATGTTAAAGGCTGCACGTCGTGCAGTTCCTGCAAATATGACATCATCCATTCCTGTACCCCGCAGGGAACGGGCGGAACTTTCCCCCATAACCCAGCGAATAGCCTCTACAATATTTGATTTACCACATCCATTGGGACCAACTATACCAGTTAATCCAGGTAAAATATCAAGTGAAGTCGTATTTGCGAAACTTTTAAAACCAGAAATTTTTAAATGGGTAAAATATATTGGCATATAAGTTTGTTGGTAATGAAATTATGAAGGTACAGTTCTTGTCAACGCATCATTAACTTCCTGATCAAATTTATCAAGCGTTAATTCACCGACAACCTTTTTACCGTTGAAGATAAAGGTTGGTGTACTGTCTATTTTGAAATGTTTTTCAGCGTAATTACTTTCTTCCAATATTATTTTTTGAATTGCGTCATCATGAGTTACCTGCTGAAAACGCTCTTTGGACATACCAGCCAAAATTGAATATTTTTGCAATTCTTGCAAGGGATCAGCATTTTCATTGAAAGCCCATTGATCAAGATTACTCAGGAGGGCTGTAATAAACGGTTTATATTGATCTACTGGTAGGGAGCGTGCCACAATCGCGGCTTTTAGAGCTATTTTATCCAGGGGAAAATCTTTAAAAATGTAGAAAACTTTTCCAGTATCAATGTATTTTTTTTGTATTTGGGGAAGTATATCATGTGCAAAACGCCCACAATGCACACAGGTTAGCGAAAACCATTCTTCAACATGAACTTTTGCATTGGAGTTACCGAGTGTACGAGGAGTTGAAAAATTTTTAGGTATTTCCGCATGAGTGGGAATTTTGGTCGCCATAATAGTCAAAACAGGCAAAACTGAGGCTAGTAAGGAGCGTCGTGTTATGGACATGATATTGTTTCCAGTAAAATAAGTTCAAGTATGAGAGAAATTACAATTTAGATAATATCCCAAAGGATTAGTAAAATTATTAATTATTTCTCATTTATAATTTTTATAACAAAGAAAAACCATACAGTTCGGGAAAGCAAGTTAAAAAAATTCTCAACCACCACGAAATATAAAGTATACAGCTCCCATAACGCATAAACCGGCCCATAAATAATCAAGCTTAAAAGACTGATGCATGAAAAATATGCTGAAAGGGATAAATACGGAAAGAGTTATTGCTTCCTGCATGATCTTTAACTCACCAAGGGATAGTTTTGTAAACCCAATCCTGTTGGCAGGAACCTGGATAAGATATTCTCCAAGAGCGATGCCCCAGCTGATTAATGCAGCTATATACCAAGGTTTGCCGGATAATGTTTTTAAATGACCATACCATGCATAGGTCATGAATAAATTTGAGCAGACAAGCATCAATGCTGTAATAAGCCAAACAGGCATATATTTTCCTTATGTTCGTAGGGTTGTTGGTGATATCAATCTTGGAATGATTGAAATGAATAAGGTGTAAAGAGTAATATTATTTCCAATATAATTTATTTAAAAATGAATTTTTAAATAAATTGGGATTGTTATTTGTGTCTCGATTTCTATTTTTTAAAATATTAATACTGGTTTTTTAATTTGTATTCCCTAATATAATGTTGGTAACATCTTGGTGATTCATCAAAATATGCAGTATTTTCAAAAAGGAGATTTGGATGATTATTGTTTGTGGTGATGTTTTAATTGACTTCATTCCCGATAAAACAAAAGATGGTGCAGATTGCTATTGTCCAGCCCCGGGCGGATCTTGTGCAAATATATCTGTTGCAATAGGTCGTCTTGGTGGTGCTGTCGGATTTATGGGAGGAATTTCCACTGATTTTTGGGGTGAGAAATTGATGGAATTTCTCGAAACATCCAACGTTGATGTAAGATATGTTGCCAGGGGAAACCAACAAACAACCCTTGCCTTTGTTGAATTGGGCAATGAAGAACCCGCCTATGCCTTTTATGATGAAAATACTGTATCGAGATTATGGGTCCGTTCACAATCACCCGGATTTTCCGACGATGTCAATTTGATCCACATTGGTTCTACTTCTCTGATTGAACCTCCTATTTCTGAATCCTGTGAGCAGATGTTCAGAATGGAAAAAGGAAAAAGAATTTTATCAATTGATCCAAATTGTCGACCCAGCAATACACATCATCCAGCTGTTTATAGAGCACGTATGGCACGTCTGACAGCCATGGCGGATATTATTAAATTATCCAAATCTGATCTGGAATTCTTATTGCCTGACACCAGAGTTGATGATGCTGCCAAACATTGGATCAATCAGGGTACCTCCATTGTTATCATTACACGTGGAAGCCAGGGTGTTCTTTGTTATTTGCCAGGTCATGAAGTCATTGAGGTTCAACCTGATTATATTGATAATGTAGTGGATTCAATCGGGGCAGGGGATACTTTTATGGCGGCAACCCTGACCTATTTACAAAAAAATGGATTTTTGACACTTGACAAAATTAAGACTATCACGCCTGCTGAAATTACCAAAGCCTTAAAATATGCATCGGTTGCTGCGGCAATGATTTGTGAACGGCGTGGAGCCAATCCTCCTTGGGAACAAGAAGTTGATGAACGGATTAAAAGGAAAGCTATAAAATTATAGAGTGATATGAACCCTGTTTGATAATCAGGGTTATATATTGTTTGAATTGGTTTCTGATAGGGTGTCTGAATCGTTGGATGCGGGTAAAGACCAGTTCTGAGGGATATGCATTCGCAGACGACGTATATGTCGCGGGTCAGCCTCCAGAACCCTGAATATCAATCCAGATGGGTGAGTTAATACCTCTCCCTTGGTCGGAATATGTTCAGCCAGATGGAAAACAAGTCCACCCAACGTATCCATATCTGAATTTTTTTCTTCTTCGGTCAAGAATGATCCAATTTTTTCCTCCAGATCTTCAAGATGTGCTCTTGCATCCACATCCAGCGTATTATTCCCCCGTTCGATAATCATGTTGGCCTCAGGTTCATCATGTTCGTCAGCAATATCGCCCACGATTGTTTCCACCAGATCTTCAATCGTTATCAATCCATCAATGCTGCCATGCTCATCAATTACCAGCCCCAAATGAATCCGGTGTACACGCATTTGTAGCAGGAGATCAAGAACTGGTATTTGAGGTGCGATAAAAAGGGGCTGTCGAATGACTGTACCAAAATCGAAATCTTCACTGTGTCCAATATAGGAAATAAGATCCTTAACGTGCAACATCCCCTGGATATTGTCTAATTCCTGATGATAGACAGGAACTCGGGAATGATTTTCATGCTGCATAATTTCCAGTGCCTGCTTGAAACTGATTGAATCATCAATGGCAAATATATCAGCCCTTGGTATCATTACATCATCAGCCGTTTTATCTTTCAATCTCAATATATTGGAGATCAGTAATCGCTCATGCGGATTGAATTCCTCCTTGTTGTCATCGGGAATTGTAGGTAAATGATTGTTTCTGTCATCTACAAGGTTGACAATTGATTGTCGCAAATTGTGCTGATGTCTTTGATGGAACCAACGTTTAAAAAAAGATTTGTAACGGTTTGGCTTTGTATTTGATTGTGACTGTTCTGATGCGGTATTATTCGGCGCATTATTACCTGGCGCACGAAACATGGCTATATACTCCCAAAAGACGAATTTTTCCAGGGATTCGGGATCCCGATTTTACCTAAAAAATAGGATTCCTTCATTTCCATGATTTTTGTTTCATTACATTTAAGGTGGTCATATCCCTCTAAATGCAATAAGCCGTGAAAAATAAGGTGTGTCAAATGATGGCGCATTGGTTTTCGAGCTCGACGGGATTCTTTTTGAATGGTTTCCAAGGCAAGAATAATGTCCCCTCCATAGGATTGGGGATCTGGATGCTCAAAAGTAAGAACATTTGTAGGTTTATTTTTATTCCTGAATTGGCAATTCAATTTTTGTATTTTCTGGTCATTGGCAAAACAAAGCGTGGTTTGTTCAGCAAAAGGATGCAGGGTATAAATACGGTATATCAATTCCTTGAGATCAGGAATCAGTTTATACCACCTCTTGTCTTGTATAATTACTACTTCACTAAAAAGAAAATCAAGAATTTGATATCGATATTGCCGGAAGAGGAACGTCATCAGGAAATTTCTTTCTAGGATTTATTCTCGGAAGATATTTTTAATTTTGCTGACTGTTTGTCATAAGCCCTTACAATACGATTAACAAGAGGATGTCTGACAACATCTTCTGCCTTGAAACGAAGAATCTCAATACCGGAAACACCCTGTAATGTATCAACTGCATCCTTTAATCCTGATTTGATCATGGGTGGCAGATCAATTTGGCTAAGATCGCCGGTTATGACCATTCGTGAACCAGCCCCTAACCGTGTCAAAAACATTTTCATCTGAGCAGGAGTGGTATTTTGGGCTTCATCAAGTATGACATAGGCATGTTCAAGTGTTCTACCTCGCATAAAGGCAAGAGGAGCCACTTCAATTTCCCCGCTGGTCAGTCTTTTGACAACTTGATCTCCTGGCATCATGGCGTATAGGGCATCGTAAAGGGGACGAAGATATGGGTCAATTTTGTCTTTCATATCTCCAGGAAGAAACCCCAATCGCTCGCCAGCCTCTACAGCGGGACGAGATAGAATAATACGATCAATCTGACCAGATAAAAGCATGGAAACTGCCTGGGCTACAGCAAGAAATGTTTTTCCTGTTCCAGCAGGACCAATTCCGAAAACCATTTCATTTCTTGCCAGCATTTTCAAATAGTTTGCCTGTCCCGTTGTGCGAGGTGAAATGGTACCTTTACGTACAGAAATTGTTGGAATTGATTCTGGTTGTTTGAGTTCCATGGATTCAGGAGGTTCATTTTGTTTTGATGGATAAAGAATGGATAAGAGTCCGTTATAGGCCATGCGTATGAAATTATTAACGATGGTAGAGTTAATTTCATTATGAGTATATATATGTTGATACAGATTGCTTACTACTGTTTTGGTAAGTTCAACCTGTTGGATATCCCCTTCAATGACCAGATAGTTTCCCCGACAACCCATGTTGACCTGAAGTTCGTTTTCAATTTGAACCAAATAGCGGTCATGATCTCCCAACATTTGAGCCAGTAATAAATTGTCAGGAAATTGCAGGGTTGTTTTTAAAAAAGATTCGTTTTTTACTTCTTCTGATAAAAGAATGGGATAAATCTGTAGGGAAACTTTATTATTCAAAATGGTTCCTTTTTAAACTAATGTTCCTGAAAGCGAATTTGTCAAAGATTTATCAATTCTAACTTGACATTCCCGACCGATTAGCGATGTGTCACCCTGAATGTGAACCGCTTGCAAATAGGGGGATTTTCCCGTTATCTGACCTTGTTTTCGACCTTTACCAACAAAAAGGATGGGAATGGTACGTCCGACCGTATTCTGGTTAAATTGATCTTGCTGTTCTCTTAACAAAGCCTGTAAGGCCTGAAGACGAGCATCTTTTTCTTCTTCCCTAACCTGATGCATGGAAATAGCGGCAGCCGTTCCGGGTCGGGGAGAATATTTAAAGGAAAAAGTTTGTGAAAACTGAACGTCACGGACAAGCTGCATGGTATCTTCAAAATCTTTCGGGTTTTCACCAGGATGACCGACAATAAAGTCTGAAGATAAAGCAATATCAGGACGTGCCTTGCGTAATTTATCAATAATCTTACGGTATTCATCAGCTGTATGCCCACGGTTCATGGCCTTGAGAATACGGTCTGATCCGGACTGAACCGGCAAATGCAGAAATGGCATTAATGCAGGTAAATCACGATGTGCGTTGATAAGGCTGTCATCCATATCCCTTGGATGGGAAGTGGTGTAACGAATACGGCTTAATTCTGGTAATGTTGAAAGTTTTTCTGCGAGACGAGCCAGATTCCAAATGTTTCCGTCAGGACCCTCTCCATGATAGGCATTGACGTTTTGACCCAGTAAAGTGATTTCCTTTACGCCAATACTGCAAAGATGAGTAGCTTCATCAAGAATTGCCTGAACTGGACGACTGACTTCGGAACCACGTGTATAGGGAACAACACAGAATGAACAAAATTTGTCACATCCCTCTTGAATTGTTAAGAAAGCACTGTAACCTGTATTTTCCTGAGGTGTGGGCAAAAAATCAAATTTACTTTCAACAGGAAAATCGGTTTCGATTATATTCCCCGATTGCCGGGCCACTTCCAAAATCATTTTTGGAAGACGGTGATAAGTTTGAGGACCTAACACGATATCAACATAGGGAGCCCTCTGAAGAATGATTTTTCCCTCAGCCTGCGCTACACATCCAGCCACTGCTATAAGGGTGGGGTTCCCCAGCTGATTGCGATATTCCTTTATCTGTTTCAAACGTCCTAGTTCTGAAAAAACCTTTTCAGTGGCTTTATCGCGTATATGGCAAGTGTTAAGAATGAGAACATCCGCCTGTTCAGCTTTATCCGTTACTTTGTATCCTAATGGACGCAGCAAATCGACCATTCGGTTGCTGTCATAAACATTCATTTGACATCCCCATGTGATTATATGCAGATATCGCCGTGATGTTTCATTATCTAAATTTGCATTTGTCAAAGTAAAGTCTCGTTGAACCATATCAGGATTTGGCCTTGGTATTAGGATATTTTTGAATTACAATAAAATACACTTTTTATAAAAAGACAGGAATAGATACAAGCTATTTATCCATTAATATATGAAAATTAATATTCAAATTGAAGATAAGTAAAAGGTTTTTATTATTTAAATATGAATTAATATTTTGTATATCCAGAAATGTTGCAAGAAAAAATTGAATTAGTTCATTAACATTTATATAATTTAATATAGGTATGATAAATCGTAATTCATATTTTATCGGATAGAAAATATTAAATTATTTTCTTTATTTCATCTTTAGAATGGTTTGATCTTAATGCAACAGTACCCTTGGCAATAATATCCCAGGTTTCCTGCGCAAGATGTTTACGGGTCTTGAAATTTTCTGGATATAAAGGATCATGAAAAATAACGGATGCATGCATATCGGAATATTGACTGAGATTCCATAAATGTGGTGCCAATTCCATATCACCATACCAGCAGTAAATGGGTCGGGTGAACCTGTTGACAGGTAACATGTCCAAACGATCATATGTAATTGAAATTGGTTGAATAATGGGTATTTTATAAGTTATGGTGTTCTTACCATGGGGTTTTGCCAATGCAAAAAAAGAGGACATAAAAGGGTATAAATGCGATCCATCAGAAGAGGTGCCTTCTGGAAATAAGATTAGGCTATCATTGTTTCTTAATCTTGATTGTAGTTCAATTTGTTCTTTAGCTGTTGAGTGTCGTTGTCTGCTGACAAAGGAAACGCGGCCAAGTTTACATAAAATACTGATAAGAGGCCAGGTTCCGACCTCCTTTTTTGCAACAAAACATCCAGGCAATAATCCGCCTATAGTGACGATATCCAGCCATGAACAATGATTGGCAATGTATAAGATTGGACGATCCTGTCCTTTTTTTGAGTCCAGGGCAATAATCTTGCCGAAGGTATGAAGGCGTAGCCCCAGTAATTTTCCCACAATATACCAATAATACCTTGCAAAATTGGTTTTTAATTTTCCAGGGAGTTTGATAAAGATTGATTGTACTGGAATAGCCATTCCAGTCCATCCCAAAATGGTGAAGATTCTGAGTATTGCCCTAATTTTTTTCAAAAATTTAGGATTATAGGTATTAACTGCATTTTCATTATTGTCAAATAATGAATTGAAATCTATACGTGACCTATCTTTAATTTTTTTATTATTTGACTGAAAAATAATATTCTTAATTTTGGATAACATAAATAACAAAATTCATAATTTTAACAAAAAATAAAATACAGTTTTCTCAGTATTGTAATATAAAAGTAATAATCACGGGCTTTATAATTGTTATCTGAAAATATGTGTAACGACAAGATTTATTCATAAAGAAAAATTTAAAATAATTTACCAAATTTTTGGCGTTTTTTTATTTTAATGTATTTTTCTTTTGAAGAGTTCCTTTAATTTTTATAAAAGAAAATACTTTTTATAAAATCCAATTTTTATTCAGTATACTATAGGGAATATGCGTTTTGTCATCTTTGTGGTTTTGGTTTGAAAACGAAAAATCCATACAATATAAAGGTGATAATAGAAAATTAGGCATTCGTGATTATTTCATATTCATGGTGTTATTTATTTTGAGCTGTTTTAAGCAGGGAGTAGCTGCAGATCCTCAATATTATAGAGTGAAAATATATTCAATAGGAAATGAGACAATTGATAAAGTTTTGTCAAACACATCCAATTTGGTTACTTTACAAAAAACAAATGCTGTAAATGCGTTTGCGTTGGCTGGTCGAATTAAAAGTGATTATGCCCGTTTTAAAAATGCTATGGACAGTTTCGGATATTATGATGCGAAAATCAGTATCAAGGTTGGAACTGCGGCTGCGTTACATAATCAAAAAAATGTAAAATTGAATAAAAGAGAGCAATCCGATGATATATTCAAACATGAAAAAGATATCATTGCCAATGGAATAATTGATGGTGCAAGTACGGATTTACCAAATTTTATTGATAAAGTGCCTGTTCAGCAGGATGTTATCATTATTGTTCATATCCAAAAGGGATCCCAATATCGCATAGGTCAGTTAGAGTTCAAGAACTTACAAAAAAATGAAATCATCCAGTTATCAGCTAGGCAGCAAAGGGAATTCGGATTGAAAATTGGTGATCCTGCCGTTTCCGCTGATATCGTTGCCGCTCGGGACAAACTGATCAAGGAGTTGCAGGAAGAAGGACATGCCTTGGCTAAAATGGGAGAGCCCGTTGCCTATCTGCATCCAGACAATAAAACCTTGAATGTTGTTTTTGATATGAATATGGGTCCTGTAGTGGACATAGGTGATATCAATTTCAAGGGTTTGAAAAAGGTCAACGCGAAATATATTCGTCGCCGATTGTTATTGCATGCTGGACAGTTATATCAACCCTCAACTATTGAAAACGCACGCATGAATCTTTCTTCAACTGGTGTTTTTTCGAGTATTGATATGCACGTTGCAGATCATGTTGATCAATCGGGTCGAATACCATTAACCATAACCTTTAAAGAGGCTAAACGAAGAACCGTAAGTGTTGAAGCGGGATATTCGACGGATCTTGGGGGAAGGTTAGGTGCAAAATGGACACATCATAACATATTTGGTAATGCCGAACAGTTAAAATTGGCAGCCATAGCGACGGGTATAGCAGGAACAGCCCAACGGGGACTGGGATATGATGTGTATGCGGATTTTACCAAACCTGATTTTGGACATCGTAACCAGGATTTTAATGCACGTATTGAAGCTGTAAAACAGAAGCTGTACTCGTATAATCAAACAGCGTTTCTTGCAAAGGTTGGAATGACAAGAAAATTTGGTAAACGCTGGAGCATGTCAGCTTATTTGGGTGGAATACAAGAACATATTATTCAGCGAGGTGAAAGAAACAATTATACCATGATCAACCTTCCACTGGGTGCGGCATATGATGGAACGGACTTGGCCAATCCAATGATGTCTCCAGATCACGGAATGAAAGCGTCTGTCTCTATAACGCCAACAGAATCTTTTGGAGACAAGACTATATTTTTTGCAATCATGCAAGGAACAGCCTCTACCTATTTTGATTTAACGCATCTGGGATTAACGAAACCTGGTCGTTCAATTTTTGCATTTCGTGGAAACATTGGCAGTATTCAAGGAGCCTCACGAATGAATCTTCCCCCTGACCAACGTTTATACGCAGGAGGTACTTCAACTGTAAGAGGATTTCGTTTCCAGGGTGTCGGTCCTCAATTTAAGGGGAGTAAATATGCAAAAGGGGGAAAGGCAATGGATACGGGAACGGCTGAATTCCGGCAAAGAATACTTGGACAATTTGGTGCCCAAGCCTTTATTGATGCCGGTCAGGTCAGCAGTGACAGTATGCCTTTTGAGGGGAAGGTTCAGGTAGGTGTTGGTGGTGGATTTCGATATTATACGCCCATGGGGCCTATACGTTTAGATATCGCAGTACCCGTTAAGCGACCATATCGAGGAGATCGGTTCGAAGTTTATATAGGTTTGGGGGAAACCTTTTAATGTCTCAATCTAGTAAGGAACCTGAAAAGAAGCAATCCATTGACAAAGTGCCAAGGAATATAAAGGTTAGAAAAGTCAAATATTCTATAATCAAGTGTATATTATGGTTTCTGGCAAGCATACTCATATTGCTTGTAGCTATGGTTTTTGCATTATTCATTTATCTTAATACGCAGAGTGGAAAAGAATTTCTTTCAGATAAAATTGATGTTTGGACCGATCATTCCATAAATGTTAAGGGAATTCACGGGAATTTTCCTAATCATCTGATTGTAGAAGAAATCACGTTGAAAAAATTGCCATCAACGGATAAACCGTGGTTAATATTAAAAAAAGTCAAACTTGATTGGTCTTTTTTTGAATTACTGTATAAAAAATTATTTATTCAAAGTCTTTTGGCTGAAGAAATAGATATTGAGGATTTACCAAAATCCACACAATCACCAGACGCATCATATTCCACATCATCCGATTTGTCATTTTTATGGTTATCTGCCTCGATTAACCATTTACAAATTAATAAATTGCATCTTGCTCAGACAGTTTTTTCAAAAACGTTTGATTTAAAAGTTAACGGAAAACTGTCGACTTCTAATCTATTATTCTTTCTAGATGAATTTAAACTGAATGCATTGCCTGACACAAATCTGGAGCTTGATGGTGAAGAACTTAATAAATCAACAAATCTTTCCTTGAAGTTAACAGTTAAAAATCATCAGGTTTCAAAAGGACAGTTAACTTTTTTGGCAAAATCCAATCCAGATGGAATTCTTGAACGTTTATTAAAATCCGATCAATTAACTCCCTTATCATTTAATTTGTCGCTTGATGGACCGTTTGATTCATTGAATACAAAAATGGAACTGAAATCAAATCAGACGTATTTAAGGGAAAATGGATATATTGACCTTAATCATTCAAAAATGAATGTTGATTTATCCGGTCATTCTCCAGCAGTGACCTTGAATCCACAAATTCATTGGGATGGATGGGATCTAGATGCCAGATTGACTGGATTATTGACAAAACCAATCGGTCAGGGAAAGTTCAAACTGGTTAATCTAGCAGCTGGTAAAACGTTTTTGAATAATCTTATTGTTTCTTTTTCGGGAGAGCAAAATGATGATTTGCAAGCCATAAATTCAAGGCAAATCGATAGAGCTCATATACATTTAATTGCAGAGGGGTTGCGTGTTCCCGGAAAACATCCAATGATGTTTGCCAAAGTCCCAATTATAGCTGATGCTGTATATGGAATAAATGAACCTGAACAATCAATTGATTTTCGAGTTCAACATGACCTTGTGAAAGCTGTGGGACATATCTTTTTTCACCCTGTCTTAAAAGGATCAATTGATCTGGCTCTACCACATTTAGGTGATATAGCCGAATTGACAGGTGTTAGGTTGGGAGGTCAATCAGTATTCAATCTTGCTTTTACAATGCCAGAGCATGCAGATAATCCAATTTTATTTGATTTGGATGGTCCCATACAGGTTAATCAAGGATTACCTGAAATAGTAAATATGGTTGGATCCAAGGGACATCTTGGTATTCATGCACGTATTTTCCATAAAGAAAAACCTGATATCTATTTGGATAATTTGACAATATCAGGTCAAAATTTATCAATTCAAGGTAATGGACATTTATTGGATCAACAGGTCAGGGCGGTTGTTAATCTTAATATAGATAATCTTATGGCACTTTCCCCGTTATTGACGGGTCAGGGAAAGGCGGTTTTAAAAGCAGATGGATCTCTGGAAGATCTGGGTTTGAAATTTGAAATGGCCACTAAATTTCAAACATCATCAAAAAGAGATTATGCAATAGCGCCAAGCGATTTAAAAATGAAGGCTGAGCTGAATCATTTATTTGCGCTACCAACGCTTTTGGTATCCTTGAATGGAAATCTTGACCGTTCACCGATAGAAATGGAACTGTTGGCAAGTCAAAAGAAAAATACTGATAATTATTATTTTAATTTAAGAAAATTGAATTGGCGATCCTTGAATGGTCTCGCTGATTTTAGTATTTCCGGTAAAAATATAATTCCTAATGGTAATCTTGATATAAAAATAACTCGACTGGCCGATTTTAAAAAATTGGTTCGACAGAATATTGAAGGCAATCTTGCCTTACAAATCCATTCCTCACCGCATACAAACCAAAAATTATTCGTTAATGCAAGCAGCAAAGTGAATATGCCTAATTACAGGTTCAATAATTTGCTTTTAACGGGTTATATTGATCATCCATTAGACAAACCCTTAATCAATTTAAAGGCGCAAATTTCGGATTTTCAGCTTCCACAGGCAAAAGGTAATATCCGGTTAAGTGCCAATGGTTTTATCGATAACTTGAAAGTAATGGCAAATGCTGATTTTCTTTCGTTAATGCAAAGTAAAGGTGCATTTGATACAGCACTAGTGTTGGATTTGAAGAAAAAAAATGTTTTCTTGCAAAAACTAAATGCATTGGCAAAAGGTGAAAATATACACCTGACTGCTCCGGCCAAGGTGGATTTTGGGGAGAAAATAGCCATAGATCATTTTCGTTTAACCTTGGCACCTCCAAATGCGCCCTTGGCCATTATTGATTTGGCTGGAGTAATTATGCCAACATTAAATTTGAATGCTAGTATTCAAAATGTGACTCCTGCCATTTTAAAACCTTTTTTACCTCAGTTACAGGCTAATGGAACCTTGAATGCCCAGGCCAGGTTAAAAGGGACGTTGGAAAAACCCACAGGTTCAATTCAAATTAAAGCAGCGAATATTAAAATGCTTACAGGAGAAGCCGCCTCTCTACCTGTTGCACAAATGATTTCTCAGACAAATTTGATGGGTAAAAATGCCCAAACGTATACGCATTTACAGATGGGAAAGAAATTTGATTTGAGTATGAATGGTTTAATACCTTTAAATTCAAATGGTAAAATGGATTTGAATCTCGAAGGGAAAATTGATTTGGGATTGGGAAATGCGATTGCGGGTGCCTATGGTCAGCAAGTCAAGGGCAATATCAATCTTGCCATGCAAATTGCGGGTAGTTTTATGGAACCAATTGTTAATGGAACTGTACAGCTTTTCAAAGGAAGTTTTAGAGATTACGCACAAGGGACAAGTATTCAGGATATACAGGCAAAGCTTGTTGGGAAAAAAGATCATATAACCCTTGAATCACTTACTGCCAAGGCGGGACATGGGGATATATATGCCAATGGACAAATTGGAGTTTTTCAACCGGGTATTCCGGTAAGCTTGCATATGAATATGAAAAATGCCCGTCCATTGGTTAGTGATTTGTTAACAGCCATTCTTGATGGCGATATCGATGTTAGTGGAATGGTAAAATCAAAAATTGATATGAAGGGAATAATTCGGATCAAACATGCCGAGATTAATATACCGCATTCTATTTCAAGTTCTGTTGTACCATTAAAAGTAATTCGTCCAAGTGACAAGATTGAAACAGAAAACAGGCCAAATCTTTCAGGGCCCATTATCGGTTTGGATTTAACCATTAAATCTGCCGGTCAAATCTTGGTTCAAGGTTTCGGGCTGTTTACAGATATGGCAGGCGCATTGCATATCACGGGAACAGCTGATGCGCCTTCAGTTGCGGGAGGAATGAAGATGCAAAACGGTCATATTGATCTTTCAGGAATATCGTTGGATTTCACAAGGGGTTTGATCGGGTTTCAGGGAAGTAATGTAGATCGCAAGATTGATCCCTCTCTGGATTTTGAGGTAAAAAAAACGGTTGAAGGAAACACGGCCAGATTATTGATTACAGGTTTTGCAAGTTCACCCAAAATCACGTTAACCTCTTCCCCTCCATTGTCACAAGACAGGGTTCTAGCCATTCTATTATTTGGTGTTGATTCACAAAGTCTTTCGGCAACCCAAATGGCAGAAATAGGATTGGCATTGGCAACGTTGGGTGGACAAAGTGCAGGGATTGATCCCTTGGGTACCGTGAGAAAAAGCCTTGGATTGGATCGACTTTCTTTAGGAGGGGGGAGTCGTGGCAATGAAAATGGAGGCTCCAATAATGGGGCAAGTGTTGCTGCAGGGAAGTATGTGGCAAAAGGTGTTTATATTGGTGCCAAACAATCTACAGGCAATGCAGGTACACAGGCCGAGATGCAGATTGATATCACCAAACACTTGAAAGCTACTGCAGCGGTTGGAACGGGAAAAGACAATTCAAGATTTGTTACTCCAGATAATGATCCAGGTAGTAACGTGGGATTGCTTTATGAGTTTGATTATTAAGGTGAATCAGAAAATATAAATTTTAATTTGATATCAATAATTTATACAACCAATCAGTAATTCGCTTATTTAACATTAAAAAAAGACGATTTGAATATGTTTTGAAACAGTATGATTATTCAAGCGTCTTTTTTTCTTAAAGCTGTTATTCTTTCCAGTTTTTTAATTTGCTAGTTTTTCCAATGCCAGGATTGAAAGCATTGCAAGGATCAAGATCTTTGTAAAAATTCTTCAAAGGATCTTTGGCTGGGTAAAGATGACCGACATTATGTTCAGCGGGATATTCCGCTCCTCTTTTATCAAGAATTCTCAACATTTTTTCTTCAAGTGCAAATACATCATATCCTTTTTGAATAATATAATCCTGATGAAAAACGTGACAAAAGAAATGACCGTAATATAATTTATGGAGAATCGGTTCTTCTATTTCTTCAGGCAAATGTTCCACCCATTCTTTATCATTACGGCGTAGGGCAACATCAATGGCCAGAATATTTTCAACCGTATCCGTATGGACATTCCTGTAACGAACAGCAGCGCCTGCCACAGCAAAGCGATGCAGGAATGCTTTGCGACCTTCTTCGGCATTGCATTCAAAAAAGCTTCCCGATGTTTTTTCCTTAAAATAAGATTTTAAATGGGAACGAACAGGTCCAATTTCTTCTTTGCCCACTTTCAATAGCAAATGATGTTCATATTTTTTTGCATATTCGTTCATTCGTTCCGGCAAATGCTGGGGAAATAATTTACTAAAAAACTGCATTGCCTTATCACTGAAATGTTTTGGGAAAAACGGGATTTTATTTGTAATAAAATCAAATTTGTTTTTCAGGGAGAATAATTGTGGAATATGTGCAGTACCCAGACAATTTATAAAAATGAATGTATCTTTTCCGTAAATAGCGGCAATATTGTAAGCATCTTGATGGATATACTCACCGGATATGGGAACTATTTTCTTGCTGAGCATATTATATCGAATATTGGTAAGATCATTTGGATCGTTTGTACCGATATAAAAAACTCTTGTTTCCTTTTCCTGTGGAAATGTATCAAGGCGTACAGCAAAAATTGAGAGTTTACCGGCACATCCAGAGGCTTCATATAAATGATTGGGATCGGCATTATAACGGGCGGGTGTAGGGGCATCAACTTCGCAGACATGATCCCTATAATGATGGTCTGAACAGCATTTATCAGATTGTTTTATCAATTCATGATCGAAATTGCCGTGATCAAGTCGTCCCAGGATTTCCTCAGGTGTGTTTCCCAACTCAACGCCAAGATGATTAACAAGTTCTAATTTACCCTCTTTGTTACATTGGGCATAAAGGGCCATCTCGGTATAGGCGGGGCCTCGCTGAACCAATGCCCCACCAGAATTATTGCTTATTCCTCCAAGAACTGAAGCACCGATGCAAGATGATCCGATTACAGAATGAGGATCACGATGATAGGGCCTTAATTTTTGTTCAAGTTCATTTAAAGTCGCCCCGGGAAGACATATTACCTGCTCACCATTATTAATCACATAAATTTTTTTCATTTTCATGGTGTTAATAATGACAATGTCACGATCATAATCATTGCCATCGGGGGTAGATCCACCGGTCAATCCAGTATTGGCGGCCTGCATGATAATTATTACATTTGATTCTATACAGGCCTTGACAACATTCCACTGATCCAGAATATGCTCTGGCGTTACAATTGCTATTGCTTTCCCAGATCCATATCGAAAACCATTACAATATAATCCCATTTTGGATGGGTCAGTTATAACGTTTCTGCTTCCAGATATTTTTGTTAATTGAGCGATCAAATTTTGATTGGACGTATTATGAGAGGCAGAAATCGATTTTTTTTGAAAAAACATTTTGTATACGCTTTTGACAATCTAAAAATTATTCAGGTTCTAATAATCTTTATAAATAGTTAATAAGCCTTTTATCATACTCGTTTAATATCATTTGTAAAGGATAACAAAATGTCATTATATATTCATTTATTATAAAAAATAAAGACATGAAAAAAAAGGAGAGTAACTCTCCTTTCATTGTAACTGTAATGATCAATTGATAAATTCTAAGCTGTTTTCATCACGTTTGTTAATTCGTTGAGAACGTCTTCTGGTTTTTTTGATTCCAAAACGGCCACCTCGGTTACAAAACGGTCTTGAGCCGCTTCAAACAGTTTTCTTTCGCTAAAACTGCCATCAAGACTGTCAGCGTTTCTGCGTAGATCCCTTAAAACTTCAGCAATCTGCATCAGATCACCAGAATTGATTTTTTCCTGATAAACCAAAGCCCGTCTTGCCCACATACCTTTGCTGGTTTGCGGCTTGCTTTTAATAATTGACATGGCTTTTCCGACAATTTCACGGGAAGCAATTTTGCGTAATCCAGCTTTTTTTGCTTTATCTAAAGGGATACGCAGGGTCATCTGATTATCTGGAAAAGAGATCTGGATCATTTCCAGTTTCGTGCCTGCAATCTCTTCCACGCCAATACGATCAATTCGGCCTACACCATGTGCAGCATAGACAATGGCATCGCCTTCTTGAAAAGGAAAAGAGGTTTTACTATTGGATTGTTGTGCGGCGGTTTCTGCGACGGCTGCTTGAGCCATTTCGTCGGTTACACCACCTTTGGAAGAATTTTTCAATACACTCATTTAATATACTATACCATATTCAGGATAAATTGTCATTTGATATTTTAGAAAAGGCAAAATTTTATATAATGTGTATATATAGGTATTTTATTTTAATTTACCATTGAATTCCGTTAATGGAAGGAATAGGGCGTTGAGAAGACTGATTGATTTGTTCAAGCAAATCGATCTCGATGCTGCGTGACATTGTTAACATGGGCAAGGAATGCGGACTTTCATCAAAGGGATCTTGCAAATCATTTCCAATTCGGTCCAGAGCCAAAAATAAGAAACCCACAAGTGCGGATCCTAATGGTGTGATCCACCCAAGTGTATCCACCATTGAAAAAGGAAGAATAATGCAGATAACTTCACTTAGTAAACGGGGCAGGGTGGAAAACTGGATTGATAAGGGTGTATTTTTAATTCTTTCCAAGGCACCTTGTGCATTGGCCAAGTCAGATAAAATTCTGTCGATTTGAGAGTGAAGGGCGCCGTCAATGTTTTTTTGGCGGCTTTCCTGGGTTACCATATAACCGATCTGAACGAGAATGCCATTAGGCTGGTTGCGCTGATTTTTAATATAGGTTTGAATGGAATGGGGCAATATTTTTTTAACATTATAGCTGGTCAGGGAATTTTTACCTCTTAAATGATAAGATAGACTGTATGCATATCCGGCCATGGCATAAATAAGCTCGGGTTTGCTATTAAGAATACTCATGCATTGTCTGGCAAAAGATCGACAGTTATTTGTGACTGACCCCCAATGTATACGTGCCTCCCACCATCGATTATATGCCGTATTGTTTCTAAAATTCATAAAAAGGACGAGCACAGATCCAATCAGGGCGGTTGGTAATGCGGATTGATCAAACCAGTGCAGATTAAAAATTTTATATCCAATGACGACTAGCATGTCCCAAATAAATAAAATGAGTAAAGGTTTAAAACTTGTCTGTATAAGAAAAAGAAGTCCACGTTTTGGGTTTACAATCATAGTTTAATTTTCATCATTATAATGGATAGTTATTGATTTTACTAAACAAATTAATGGAAAACTATGGTTTATTTTTGTTGATTGTATTTTTTCTTTAAAAAATTGATTATTTATTGAAATATAATTACATGTTTTTATTTAACATAATAATTCATCAATTTTTGCAAGGATTTCTTCTGAATTCCTTCAGAATCAAAATTGTCAGGATCAAGCCAGTCATTAAATGCCTTGGAAAGTTTTGGAAATTCAAGATCAAGAATTGAATACCATGCAGTATCCCTGTTACGGCCATGAATAACCAAAGCTTGACGGAATATTCCCTCGAATGTGAAACCATAGCGTAATGCCGCAGCACGAGAGGGTGCATTTAAGGTATCACATTTCCATTCAAGACGACGATAACCAAGTTCCTCGAATGCATATTTCATTAAAAGATAGATTGCCTCCGTGGCCATTGTTGTTTTTTTTAATCGTCCAGAAAAAATAACGCTACCAATTTCTATCACACCATTTGTTGGATCTATTCGCATGAGAGCAATTGAACCGATTGCTTGATTGGAATTCTTGTCAAGAATGGCATAATGAAATGGATCTTTGATATTTTCTAATTTAAGTAGCCATTCCCGATATTCATTAAAATCATTAAACGGACCGGATAAAAGATAGGTCCATAGCCCTTTATCAGTACCGTTAAAAAAGGCATCATAAAGTTGCAAAGCATGTTGTCTGACATTTATGCGTTCAAGCCGGCAATATTGTCCCGTGATTGTTTCTTTTTTGGGAAGCTTTGCTTTTTTCCATGAAGGAAGAGCTTGACCAATCGGTTGTTGATAAGCATTAAAACGGATCGACATCGTGGACCTTTCTATGAGGAGAATAATTCCATTCAGGCAAAATTACTGTTAGAAATTGAATAAGCATTTTTTAGTGGAGCTATACGAAAGAATGACATTCTGGAATGAAAAACTATATTTGATTAAAATTTTTTATATCTTTTTGGGGAGACTTGCCAAATATGGCTTTGTAATCATGACTAAAATGTGAGGGACTTTCATAACCAACCTGATAGGAAGCAGTGGCAGCGTTAAGATTATTATTGATCATCAGACGTTTTGCTTCATTAACGCGTAACCATTTTTGATATTGTAACGGGCTTTTTCCGGTTAGTTGGCGGAAATGATGATGCAAGCTTGAGGGACTCATGTTAACAGCACTGGCAAGATGGCTTATTTTCAAGGGTTGAGAATAATTTTGTTTAAGCCATTCGATTGCTTTTCTGATATTAGATCCTGTATTACCAGTTGTTATAATCTGTAAAAGAATTGGTGCGGCATCGCTGGTTAGCAGTCGATAGTAAATTTCCCTGATGACTAACGGGGCAAGAACTGGAATGGTTTCGGGCTCATCCATTAAGGATAGAAGCCTGTACATGGGTTCCAAAAAGGATACATTAACACCGCAAATAGATACACTGCTACATTTCGTTTTGTTTGAATTCCTAAAATCAATTTGTGTACTTAACTCTGCAATAATATTGCGTTCCAAATTTAAGGAAATTCCAAAACAGGGTTTAATAGGGGATGCTTCCATTATTTGGCTGTTCGTAGGGATGTCCAGAGAAGTAATGAGCAAATGATGTTTGTCGTATGGAAAGATATTTTTATCAACGATTATCTGTTTAGTACCCTGGCATAACAAACTGATACTCGGTTGATAAAAACAGGCACATGCTTGGCGAGGTGTCTCTTGTCTAAAAAGTTTGAGATCTTTAATCAGGGTGGTATGTGCACCCGGTGTTTTAACATGTCGTTCAAGAATATTGATTATTTTTTGATAAAATAATTCGGTTTGACTGTCTGAAGACTGATTGAGTGTCATTATAATGGATTAGACAAATTGATGATTATTCAGATTTTATAACTAAATATAAATTATTTGCAGGATCAGGTAATTATTACGGAATATCAAGATATTATACAACGCTTTTTTTATCGTATGATTTATTTGAAAATCAAACAATAAAAAAGATTTTCGATAATTTTCATATCATATTTGAGATAAAAAAATGAAGTATATAAATCTAGGTCGTACAGGTCTTAAAGTATCGAGATTATGTTTGGGATGCATGAGTTTCGGTGAACCCAACCGGTTGCCACAAGCCTGGTCAATTGATGAAACTGCTGCACGCCCTTTTTTTAGACAGGCCATTGAGGCGGGAATTAATTTTTTTGATACGGCAAATATTTATTCTGGAGGCAGTTCAGAGGAAATAACGGGGCGAGCATTGAATGATATGGCACGGCGAGAAGAAATTGTGGTGGCGACCAAGGCTTTTTTCCCTTGGCGGAATTCGCCTAATACAGGTTTTCTATCGCGTAAAGCTCTTTTTCAATCAATTGATGACAGTTTGTCACGATTAAAAATGGATTATGTAGATCTTTACCAAATTCACCGTTTTGACCATGGAACCCCGATCGAGGAAACCATGGAGGCCTTGCATGACATCGTGAAATCAGGAAAGGTTCGCTATATTGGAGCATCCTCTATGGAAACATGGCGTTTTGCCAAAATGCAACATATTGCAAGGCAAAATGGATGGACACGTTTTGTTTCCATGCAGCCTCAATATAATTTGCTTTATCGGGAAGAGGAACGGGAAATGTTGCCTTTTTGTGAGGATCAAGGTATTGGTGTCATTCCTTGGAGTCCAATGGCAAGGGGACGATTGACTCGTGATTTTGATGAAGTTACACGACGTACTCAAAATGATGCTTTTGCTTTGAAAATGTATCAGGATGCAGAACAGGAGGATCGAAAAGTCGTGGAGGTTGTCGCAAAGATTGCCAACTTGCATCATGTCCCTCGTGCATATGTTGCATTGGGCTGGTTATTATCAAAAAAATACGTAACGGCGCCTATTATTGGGGTCACAAAGGCTGAACATTTGACAACGGCTGTAAAGGCGCTTGATTTTTCTTTAACAGAAAATGAAATAAACAGTCTTGAAGCACCGTATGTACCGCATTCTGTAAATGGAATTATTCCTCCATTGTCAAATGAACCTATGACGGTTACACCGCCCAGGGTGTAGATATTCCAATTCATTTGAATTGCATTATCTGCAAAATCAAAAATATTTAAAATTGCAAACAAAAAGATTGAGGTATCATGAGATATAGATTTTTGGGAAGAACAGGTCTGAAGATAAGTGATTTATGTCTTGGAACCATGAATTTTGGTGATGTCACGGATGAAAAAGAAAGCTGCATGATTATGGATAAGGCAATTGATGCAGGAATTAATTTTTTTGATACGGCAGATGTTTATGGAGGATTACAATGGCCAGAAATTCCTAGGGGATATGGCATTTCTGAAGAAATTATTGGACGATGGCTTAAAAAGAGCGGTCAGAGAGACAAGGTTGTATTGGCTACCAAAGTTTACCAGCCTATGGATTTTGGGCCGAATGACCGGCATTTGTCAGCTTATCATATTCGAAAAGCGTGTGAAGACAGTTTGCGACGCTTAAAAACTGATCATATTGATCTTTATCAAATGCATCATATTGATCGAGAAACTCCATGGGAGGAAATATGGCAGGCAATGGAGTTATTGGTTCAACAGGGAAAAGTTTTATATATAGGAAGTTGTAATTTTGCTGGTTGGCAAATAGCCACAGCTCAGGGATTGGCCAAGGAACGTCATTTTTACGGACTGGTTTCTGAGCAAAGCCCCTATAATCTGACAGAACGTACAGTTGAGCTGGAAGTCCTTCCATCCTGTCGATATCATGGTCTTGGATTTATTCCCTATTCTCCATTGGCAGGTGGATTGCTTGGGGGTGTCCTTTCGAAACAGAAAAATGGCGAGCGACGTTTTAGAGAACAGGAACTGAAAATAATTGATAAATTAAGATACCAACTTGAAAAATATGAGAATCTTGCTGCTGAACTTAAAATAACTCCTGCAAATTTAGCCCTTGCCTGGTTAAGACATCAACCTGATGTCACAGCACCGATTATTGGACCTCGTACTGAAACACAGCTGGATAATGCTATTGAAGGGCTTTCCATTACATTGTCAGATGAAATAATACATACTTTAGATGATATTTGGCCCGGTATGGGGGGTGAGGCACCTGAAGCCTATGCCTGGTAGAAATTTTTCAAGTCTATAATTATTGATGATAAATTCATATAATCATGTGAATTAATTTATTTCGAAAAATTGTGAAAATAAGATTAAATAAATTATTTTCACAATTTTTATTTGATTTTAAAACAATGTTGTCAGTCAGAAATTGTTTCGTTATGTTTTAAATTTTTAGAAATTTTGGCTTTTTGGCTTTCAGTGCGTAATTGTCCGCATGCTGCAAGAATATCACGCCCTCTTGGGGTGCGGATGGGCGAGGAATAACCTGCCTGCATAATGATATCGGCAAACTTTTGCACCTGTTCAGTTTTGGAGGGTTTGTAATCACTGCCTGGCCATGGATTAAATGGAATTAGATTAACCTTGGCATGAATACCCTTTAATAGATGCACCAGTTCACGTGCATCTGATTCACTATCATTAATTCCCCTTAACATAATGTATTCAAACGTTATACGACGTGAATTACTTGCTGCAGGGTATCGACGGCAGGCTGCCAGAACGTCTTTTATAGGATATTTACGATTTAAGGGAACGAGCTCATTTCGTAAATCATCCCTGACAGCATGAAGGGAAATGGCTAGATTAATTGCCAGTTCCCTTCCACATTGATCCATCATGGGAACTACACCGGACGTTGACAAGGTAATTCGGCGACGAGAGATTCCAATTCCCTCATCATCCATAACGATACGCATTGCCTTGGCAACATTGTCATAATTATAAAGAGGTTCGCCCATTCCCATCAGAACTATGGTTGATAGAAGACGGGGTCTTCCAGCGGTCGGGGTTGGCCACTCATTATAACTATCCCTTGCCGCCATGAATTGACCTACGATTTCTGTTGCACCAAGATTTCGAACCAGATTTTGCGTGCCGGTATGACAAAAACGGCAGGACAACGTACATCCGACCTGTGAGGAAATGCAGACAGCACCACGATCTTCTCGACGATCGGGAATATAAACTGTTTCAGCTTCTTGTTTATCTCTGAAGCGAAAAAGAAACTTGCGGGTATCATCTTTTGAGGTCTGTTGCATAACCAGTTCCGGTCGGCTGATCACACAATGTTCTGCCAATTTGGCTTGCAAGGGTTTACTGATTGAACTCATCAAAGAGAAATCGGTAACACCTTTATGATAAATCCAGTGCCATAACTGTTTCGTGCGGAAGGATTTTTCCCCCATATCCATTAGGATCTCTTCCAATTCTTCCCGTGAAAGTCCAACAAGTTCCTGTCTTCCATCTGATAATTTCAAGGACGGAGGACTGAAAAGTGCTGACTTTGCTAGAATTCTTTTTTTTTCTTCTTCAGAAAAATCGGAGATAATAGGGGTATTCATAAAGAAACGATTCAATTGATAATAAATAAAAGAAATTAGGAACGCAGATAAGAGCCGTTAATTTCAATATAACCTTGTGTTAGGTTACAGCTCCAAATTTTTGCGTGTCCCTCTCCCAGATTCAGGTTGACTTTAATTTTTATGACTTGTTCTTGCATATGCTTGTTAACTTTATCTTGGTCATAATCTGATAAAACCTCACCTTGTTTGGCAACCCAAATATTACCTATTGCCACTGACAAAAGGTCACGGTCGGCTGGTTCGCCGGCTTTGCCTACCGCCATTACAACACGTCCCCAATTGGCATCTTCACCTGTTATTGCTGTTTTCACAAGAGGGGAGTTACCGATTGATTGTCCGATTTTAAAAGCTGATTCATTGTTAACGGCACCTTCAACCATGATTTCAATCAGTTTTGTTACGCCTTCACCATCCCTAATAACCAAAAGAGCCAATTCTTGTAACAATTTTTCTAAGGCATTTGAAAAATTGCTTAATCTTGGGTCATCAATATCATTGATTTCGGTATTGGGGGTCTGACCCGTGGCAAATAAAAGAAGGGTATCAGAGGTTGATGTATCGGAATCAACTGTTATTGAATTAAAGGTTGTTTTGACTTTTTCATTTAATAATTTTTGTAAGACAGTAGCGGGCAATTTTGCGTCAGTTGTAACAAAACAAAGCATAGTGGCCATATCAGGTGCGATCATACCGCTCCCCTTGGCGATTCCCTGAATAGTGACAGGAATATTGTCAATATCTGTTTTAAGGGAAAAGCCTTTGGCAAATGTATCCGTAGTCAGGATTGCTTGAGCTGTTTCCTTCCATTGATCAGAAGCCAATTTCGAATAAAGTTCTGGAAGATAATTGATGATTTTTTGATAAGGAAGCTGTTCGCCAATAACCCCTGTAGAGGCAACAAAAATTTCTTCGGGTGTGCAGTTTATTGTTTTTGCAGCTGCCTGTGCTGAATATTTAACTGCATCAAATCCTGCCTGACCCGTAAATACATTGGCAATACCGGCATTGACAAGTAATCCCCTGGCTTTACCGCGATATAAAATTTTTCTGCACCAATCGATAGGTGCACCTGGACATTTGTTTTTGGTAAATACTCCTGCGACGGTTGTGTTCGGAGCGAATTCCATTAACGACAAATCAAGACGTCCAGTATATCGTAATCCCGCTTGAACAGATGCAAGTTTTACACCGGCAACGGGGCAAAGTTCAGGGAGGGTTACGGCAAGCGGAGAAACAGGATAACTCGACATGGTAGACTCTTTTTCAACAATGGAGCAAAATAATGGATACGACAGGATTGATTCATATCCGGTTATAATGAAATATTTATATTTTACTGAAAATGTTTTTTACAAGTTTTCTTTATAAGAAAAAAGGATTTAATGATATGTTTTTTGAACTAAATTCTTTAGGGATATTAATCAATAAACATTCTGAATTTATAAAAGGGAAAATTTATTTTCCCTTTTATAAAAATTTTTAATGATTTGTTCTGTCAGAGTTATTTTTTTTGTGTGGCAGGCATTTGTGTTAAAGAATGAATGGCTTCATCATTTTTGGTAATTTTACTTTGTTTAATTACATTTTCAATAATGGTTTTCATTCTTTGTTGATACAGGTTTTTGCGAATTTCATCTTTTACCTTATCCAATGGTGGTACCGGAGCGTTTCTATAACCAAGAACCTTGATGACATGCCAACCAAATTGGGTTTTCACCGGAGCGGTTGTAATTGTATTTGCTTTCAGCGCAAAGGCTGCATTGATGAATTCCGGTGCAAGAGGGTCATTTTGTTTGACCCATCCCAAATCACCGCCATTTTCGCTACCGCTCTCTTTATCGGTTGAATATTGTTTGGCAAGATTAGCGAAATTTTTGCCTGCATGAAGTTGACTGATGATTTTTACAGCTTCCGGTTGTGTTTTTACAAGAATATGACATATATGCGCCTCTTTAACAGGGGCTGCGTTGGCGAAATGCTGATCGTAAAAAGTTTGAATGGCTTTATCGTCAATTGGATTTTGTTTTAAATTCTTTTCCAATTCAGATTTTTGGAATGTCGAAAACAGGATATCCTTTTGCATGAATTCAATTTGTTGCTTGACCTCAGGGGAATTCTGTAAATTCTGTTTTTCGGCAACTTGTAGCACTGCATTTTGAACAATTAATTGCTGAAGGATTATTGTTGTCAAAACAGGTGCAGGCAGACTTTTATATTGATCGGGCAACATCTTGCGCATATTTTGGACATCATGATACGTAATATTTTTATCATTAACAGTTGCCAAAACAGTATTTTCATCTATTTTGCTAGGACTTGACTGATTTTGAGCGGCAGGTGCTGACGGGGTAGATGTGACAGCAGGTTCAGCGGCAATAACTGCTGTTGTCAAAAGGCTTGAGGAAAAAAGAAGGGTTGCTGCAAATTTGAATGATTTGTTGTAAAAAGACATATAGTACCTTTATTATTGAGAGGATTAAAGATAATTTTGAATATGTTTATATCATGGAAAGGTGAAATTGTCCCATTATTTTAATAAAGTTCCTTTCTTGAAAAAAGTTAAACCACTTTTAAAATTTTAAAATGATATTTATGGTGTAAGTAAAGTTGGTTATAATACCGGTGAACTTATTTCTATATGTATTTTTCTGTCTGGATTGAATTGTGTTCTAATTTAATTATAACTAGCCCTTTGTAATGACAGGCAGGATTACAAAGCGTTATTTGGAAAACATTGATGTTTGCAAAATTTGCCCGTGTCTTTTTCGGCACCTCTAATGAGCGTTCATTAAAAGCTTATCAAAAGCGACTACCTGAAATCAATCAATTGGAACCTGAAATACAGGCTCTGGATGATGTTGCATTGGCTAATAAAACGGTTGAATTTCGTCAAAGGTTAGCTGATGGAGAAACACTGGACAATTTATTGCCAGAAGCGTTTGCTGTAGTCAGAGAAGCTTCGAAAAGGGTTTTGGGAATGCGTCATTTCGATGTCCAGCTGATCGGGGGAATGGTTCTTCACGATGGTAAGGTTGCCGAAATGCGTACGGGTGAAGGTAAAACATTGGTGGCAACCTTGGCCGTATATCTGAATGCACTATCGGGAAAAGGGGTGCATGTTGTAACGGTGAATGATTATCTTGCCTCACGTGATGCTGCTGAAATGGGCCGGCTCTATAGTTTTCTTGGCATGAATGTCGGAACGATTATCGCGGATTTGAGTGATATTGAACGAAAGGCTGCTTATGCCGCCGATATTACATATGGGACAAATAATGAATTCGGCTTCGACTATCTTCGTGACAATATGAAATACAGTCTTGATGAAATGGTTCAGCGTCCGTTTAATTACGCCATTGTGGATGAAGTTGATTCGATCTTGATAGATGAGGCTCGTACTCCATTGATTATTTCGGGGGTTGCGGATGACAGTTCAGATCTATATCGTTCCGTTAATGAAATTATAAAAGAGATAGTCAAAGATCCTGCCAATTATGAAAAAGATGAAAAATTCCGGAATGTCATTCCAACAGAATTGGGAACCGAACATATAGAGCAGTTAATGCGTGAAAAGGGTGTATTGAAAGAGGGGGGGCTGTATGACACTCATAATATCGCGTTGGTGCATCATATGCAGCAGGCATTACGGGCGCATACCTTGTTTGCCAGGGATGTGGATTATATCGTCCGTAACAATAAGGTCATTCTAATTGATGAATTTACTGGACGTATGATGGATGGACGTCGATATTCCGATGGATTGCATCAAGCACTGGAAGCCAAGGAACATGTGGAAATACAGCAGGAAAACCAGACTCTAGCTTCAATCACTTTTCAAAATTATTTCCGTCTTTATCCGAAACTCGCCGGTATGACGGGAACGGCAATGACAGAAGCCGATGAATTTGCCGAGATTTACAAGCTGGACGTTGTGTCAATTCCAACCAATCTTAAAGTCCAGCGTAAGGATGAACATGATGAAATCTATCTGACCGCGGCTGAAAAATATAATGCGGTTAGCCAGCTTATCGAAGAGGTTCATAAAAAGAAACAGCCTATCTTGGTTGGAACAACATCGATTGAGAAAAGTGAACATCTTTCAAATTTGTTGAATAAAAAGGGCATAAAGCATAATGTATTAAACGCGCGTTTTCATGAAAAAGAAGCCCAGATAGTTGCCCAAGCTGGAATTCCGGGAGCCATTACAATTGCCACAAATATGGCGGGTCGTGGTACTGACATTAAATTGGGTGGGAATGTGGATATGCTTATCCATCAGCAGCTGTCCCATATCGAGAATGAAGATGAACGCTTGAAACAAGAAACGGCCCTTAAAGAAAAAGTTCAAAAAGATCATGAACTGGTTAAAGAGAGCGGCGGACTGTTTGTAATTGGTACGGAACGTCATGAAAGTCGTCGAATTGACAACCAGTTGCGAGGACGTTCGGGGCGCCAGGGAGATCCGGGAAATTCACGTTTCTTTTTATCCCTCGAGGATGACCTGATGCGGATATTTGGTTCCGAACGCATGGGTGGTATGCTTCAAAAAATGGGCTTGAAAAAAGGGGAGGCCATTGTTCACCCCTGGATCAACAAGGCACTTGAAAAAGCCCAGAAAAAAGTTGAGGCGCGCAATTTCGATATGCGTAAAAACACTTTAAAATATGATGATGTCATCAATGATCAACGTAAGGAGGTATATTCTCAGCGTCGGGAATATATGGCTCTGGAAGATGTTTCAGAAGTGATTGCATCTATGAGACATGATGTGATCAATATGTTGATCGAAAAATACATACCTGAAAAATCCTTTGCAGAACAATGGCATATTAACGAATTAACCGCGGATGTAAAACGGATATTAAATCTTGATCTACCGATTAAGAAATGGTCTGAAGAGAAAGATATTTCAATTGATACACTTGAAGAGCGCATTACGAAAGCCGCCAATGAAATGATAGCCACCAAGGTCGCGAATTATGGGGTTTCAATTATGCGATATGTTGAAAAGCAAGTTTTGCTAACAACCCTTGATGCTGTGTGGAAAGAACATTTGTTGCGATTAGATCAAATGCGTCAGGGTATCGGACTGCGGGCCTATGGTCAGAAAGATCCGCTTAATGAATATAAGAAGGAAGCTTTTGTTCTTTTCAATTATATGCTGGATGAGCTTCGTGAACGGATTACCTCACTTTTGGCCAAGGTTGAAGTCAATGTCTCTGATGATGAAGGGGAAAATTCTTCTTCGGATCTTATAGAGGGGGAAACCCCTCAGACATTATCTGATGCACCAAAAGAGTGGGCAGATACGCCCAGAAATGCACCATGTCCATGTGGTTCAGGCAAAAAATTTAAACATTGTCATGGTCGGTTTGTTTAAAAATCGGGACATGTTTATTAGATTAAGATTGAAATCAAACTGTAAGAATTAAGAGAAAAATTAATGGCAGGACATTCGCAATTTAAAAATATTATGCATCGCAAAGGGGCTCAGGATGCCCGTCGGGCAAAAGAATTTTCAAAAATAATTCGTGAAATAACCGTTTCAGCAAAATCAGGTTTACCAGATCCAGCCGCCAATCCCCGTTTACGTGCAGCCATTGCGGCAGCTCGTGCTGTCAATATGCCAAAGGACAATATTGATCGTGCGATTAAGAAAGCCGCAGGTGGCGCAGATGGAGATAATTATCAAGAAGTGCGCTATGAAGGATATGGTCCATCCGGAGTTGCCATTATCGTTGAGGCATTGACAGATAATCGTAATCGTACAGCTTCGGATGTTAGGGCCGCATTCAATAAATATGGCGGATCCTTGGGGGAAATGAATTCTGTCGCATTCATGTTTGAACGTATGGGTGTTATTACCTATCCCAAAACGGTTGCAAATTTTGATTCAATATTTGAGGCGGCTATTGAGGCAGAAGCGGATAATGTTGAAGAAAATGATGATGTTTATGAAATAACATGTGCGATGGAAAATTTCTTTGCAGTCCGTGACGCATTGGAAGCCCGGTTTAAAGATCCTGAAAGTGCAAAAATTGAATGGCGTCCATCCAATACAGTTGCATTAGATGAAGATAATGCTCGCACCTTGCTAAAATTAATTGAAGTTCTGGAAGATCATGATGATGTTCAGAATGTTTTTGCCAATTTTGACCTTTCGGACGAGATTGCTGAACGGCTATCGGCTTAAGAGTTGTGGTTAGAATTCTTGGGATAGATCCCGGTTTACGGTTTACCGGATGGGGGATAATTGATGCACGTGACAACCGTCTTACCTATGTGGCAAGTGGTGTCCTGTCTACGAATAGTGATCATTTTGTTCCTCAACGTCTCTGTGTATTAGCATCAGGTTTGGAAAAACTGATTGGTCTTTATCAACCTGAAGAGGTTGCGGTTGAAGAAACCTATGTCAACCGGAATGGCTCTGCCACCTTGAAGTTGGGATATGCTAGGGGGGTGGCATTATTAGTGCCCGCGCAAAAATATATTAATGTTAATGAATATGGTGCTAAAACAGTTAAGCGTGCCGTGGTTGGAACGGGAGCGGCGACCAAAGATCAGGTATCTGTTATGATTCAGCGTTTATTGCCGGGAGCCAAAATTCCAAGAGCTGATGCAGCTGACGCTTTGGCGATAGCGATTTGTCATGCCCATCATCGGATAAGTCAAATTCGTGTTAATAAAGGAACAATAATGGCATGATAGGACAATTGACTGGGCTTTTGATTGACCAAAATGACAGGGATCGTTGTCTCATTGACGTGAATGGGGTGGGATATGTGGTCTATGTTTCAAGCCGGACCTTATCAAAATTGCCTCGTCCTCCAGAAATTGCCCGTGTATTGATTGAAACCATCGTCAGAGAGGATGCCATATTACTTTATGGATTTGCTGATGGAAAGGAACAGGAATGGTTCAGGCTGCTTACAACGGTACAAGGTGTTGGGGTTCGTATGGCGCTGGCGATTCAATCCGTCCTTACGCCGGATGAATTGACTTCGGCCATTATGACAGCTGACAAGGCAAGTTTAATGCGGGCTTCAGGCGTAGGGGCAAGATTGGCTACGCGCATCTTAACTGAACTGAATGGTAAAGTGGCTTCTGGTTCAGATGTGATTAATTCAATTACAATTTCAGGTCAGATAACCGAAAATAATGAGACTAATATTGTTGCAGATGTGTTGCTGGCCCTGGAGGGACTTGGATTTCGTCGAATGGAATCCCAACCAATCGTCGGGCGAGTGATTAAAGGTTTGAAAGAGAAAAATCAACCCCTTCAACTTGATCATATTATTCGAGAAGCTTTACGTGAGTTGGCCCGATGAAGTCTGAAATAAATCGTCCCATAGATGCAACGAAACGTCAGGAAGACACTGTGGAGGTCGCGTTAAGACCTCAATCTTTGGCTGAATTCATTGGACAAAAATCATCACGAGAAAACCTTTCAATTTTTATAGAGGCGGCAAGACAGCGAGATGAGGCGTTGGATCATGTTTTGTTACATGGACCACCAGGGCTGGGAAAAACAACCTTGGCGCAGATTGTTTCCAGGGAGTTGGGGGTTGGTTTTCGTGCAACATCTGGCCCTGTAATTCAAAGGGCTGGTGATTTGGCGGCAATTTTAACCAATTTACAACCAAGGGATGTATTATTTATCGATGAAATTCATCGATTGCATCCTTCAATTGAAGAAATTCTTTATCCGGCAATGGAGGATTTCCAGCTTGATTTAATAATCGGGGAAGGGCCTGCGGCTCGATCGGTTCGTATAGATTTGCCCCCTTTTACGCTTGTCGCAGCAACAACACGGTCAGGTTTGCTTGCCACACCTTTGCGGGATCGGTTTGGCATTCCGTTACGGTTGATATTTTATACAACAGATGAACTCAAATTGATTGTTGAAAGAGGGGCCTGTAAGCTTGGATTTGAATTGACTGAAGATGGGGCTGCGGAAATTGCCAGAAGATCTCGTGGGACGCCCAGAATAGCGGGCAGGTTATTACGTCGTGTACGTGATTTTGCGTTTGTCAAGCATAAGAGTGAAAAAGCGGTTGATCGCGAGATTGCTGATGCAGCCTTATCAAGACTGGAGGTTGATCAGCTTGGATTGGATGCAATGGATCGTCGCTATTTATTGCGTATTGCTGAATTTCATCAGGGTGGGCCGGTCGGTGTTGAAACGTTAGCTGCGGCCCTGGCAGAATCAAGGGATACTCTTGAAGATGTTATTGAACCTTTCCTGATCCAGGAAGGTTTGGTTCTTCGTACAAGTCGTGGCCGTGTTTTGGGAGAGAGAGGCTGGCAACATCTTCATCTGAAACCCCCTGCATTATTAAATACTCAGTTTGATTTGCTGGATAATGATGTGGAAGAGGAATGAAAATTATGGAGATCATCCCTAGTAATTCATTTGACAAAGGTATAAGTAATCCTGCTTTGGCGAAAGAGGAAGTCAAAACTTACCGGTTCAGGGTTTGTTATGAAGATGTTGATGCGGCAGGTATCGTCTATCATGCCCGTTATTTCGGAATTGCAGATCGCGCTCGGACAGAAAGTATACGACGGTTGGGTGGAACAATCAGTGATTTGTACAAGGATTTCGGCTTGGTTTTGGTTGTGAGGGAAGCCGAGATTAAATTCCGAAAACCCTTGTATATTGATGAATTGGTTATTGTAAAAACAAATATAATCACAACTTTGGGGGCAAGTTGCTGGTTATCACAAGTTTTTTTCCGTAATGAAGAAATTGTGACTGAATTAAAAATTCAGCTGGTTTGTCTAAAGAAGGAAACCTATATGCCAGCTCCTTTTCCAGCAGATTGGAAAAGAATTTTTGCCGCTATGATGTAGGTAAACCAGTTCGAATAAATTTTTACTCATTATCAAAACAAGATTGTTTTTATTGGAAAAAAAATATATCAAATGGATATTGGAAAATAATAAATAGTCTCAAGTTATATATGAAATTAAATTGAGTGAGACTAATTGTGCAGGAGGCATTTTTGGATCCATCAATTAATGCAGCAAATCTGGCCACACCATCGGCCAGTTTGTCCCCTTGGGCGCTCTTTGTTCATGCGGCGCTAGTAGTTAAACTTGTTATGATCGGCCTGGTTTGTGCCAGTATTTGGGTATGGGCTGTAATTTTTGATAAATATTTTACCCTCCGCAAGGTTAAACGTCAGGCAGATGAATTCGAGGATTTATTCTGGTCAGGTGGGAGTCTTGATGAATTATATGAAAATATTGGGGTGAAACCAACCCATCCCATGGCTGCAGTGTTTAGTGCGGGTATGGGTGAATGGCGTCGATCAGCAAGAATTAATGGAATTGAGATGAGCAGTGAGGGAGTCAAACAGCGAATTGATCGTGCCATGTCAATCACTATTACTCGTGAAATGGAACGCCTGGAAAGATGGGTGACTTTTTTGGCAACAGTAGGGCCGGTGGCACCTTTTATCGGATTGTTTGGAACCGTGTGGGGTATCATGCATGCTTTTGCTTCCATTGCACAATCCAATAACACAAGTCTGGCAGTGGTTGCCCCTGGTATTTCAGAGGCATTATTCGCGACGGCACTGGGTTTGTTGACAGCCATTCCCGCTGTAGTGGCCTATAATTTTGTTAATAACAAGCTTAATTTATTTGCTGAAAGACTTGAAGGCTTTGCGGCTGAATTTAGTGCGATTCTTTCTCGTCAATCTGAAGCAAAAGAAAATCAGGAATAAAATCAATGGGATTTTCTTTAGAGGGTCGAAACAGACGGGGGCGTGGCAGACGTCTACAGGCAGATATTAACGTTACACCGATGGTTGATGTCATGTTGGTTCTGTTAATTATTTTCATGGTTGCGGCTCCTATGATGACAAGCGGAATTAATGTTGATTTACCAAAAACTGCCGCGAAGCCTGTAAATGCAGATACCAAACCGATTACTGTTACAGTCAGGGAAGATGGATCCGTTTATTTGGGAGACAATGTTGTAGATATGAATCAATTGTTGGAGCAGTTGAAAGTCATGTCTCAGAATGATTCTGAACATCGTATCTTTGTTAAGGGAGATCAGCATATCAATTACGGCAGGGTCATGGAAGTGATGGGACGTGTTACAGCTGGAGGATTTACGCATGTCGCGTTACTTGCACAAATGCCTGATACAACATCCAACCCTTCTTCAAAAACGCCATAATTGAGGATTATGTATTTTGCTGGGCATGTACCGTTCTGAGAGAAAAATTTTCAGATGTTCTTTTTTGGCATCAATCGGAACGCATTTTGGGGTTATCGTTCTGGCGATTCTATTATCATGGTTATTTCATTTTGCGCCTCCACCCCCACCCCCTGAAGAAAAACCAGTAGAGGTTGAATTTACAAGCGATAATGCAGGACAAGAAGTTCCAGCTAAATCGGAGCAAGATTCCCCGAACCCGAATGCGCCTGCATTGGAAAAACTGGATGCTACACCTGCGCCAACACATACTAAAACTGAACCTGTCGAAGAAACGCCTCCACCTCCGCCTCCACCTCCGCCAATGCCCCCTCCACCTGATGCGGTTGCAAAAATGGAAAAACAGGATTCGATTTTACCTAAAGCTGTTGAAATCCCCGCACCTGCAGAGGTAACGTTACCACCTACTGTTTCACCATTGGCATCCTCTTCAAATTCTCATGTTCCATCCCCACCATCACCAATGCCTATGCCCACCGCGTTACCTCAGGTGCAGAATTTCTCTCGATTGACAAAAATGGAAAAAGCAAAAAAAGAAATTCCTGATACACATTCACTTGAATCGACGTTGGATGCCTATCAAGCTGACCAGAAACAAACACATCCTCCCAGAGCCAAAGCAAATCCAAGACAGGGAGGGGCTCCTAATGGTGGTGGAGCAAGAAATGGCGATATCACAAGAGGGCTTTCAGCAGGTCAGCAGGGGAAAATAGCGGCATCTGTTCGTCGATGTTATGTTGAAGACACAGCAGCAAAAGATTATGCTAATTTTGTGGCACATTTAATTGTAACAATTGATGCTTCAGGAGAGGCTAGAATAGTTAAATTTGATTCAGTGACTCAGGCAAAAATGAATGCTGATTCAACATATAGGGCATTAGCAGAACGGGCAAGGGACGCCGTGTTAAGTCCTGTATGTTCAAAATTGCCGATACCTTCAAATCTGTTGGGAAAGACGGGTCAGATTCGTTTTGTATTCCGTCCATAATTATGTCTAAATTTGTAAGTTAATATGCATTATCAATAATAGGGAAAATAGGATTATGCGCTCAATAATTTCTGATAATGATGCTGATATTTTACGGGATGTTTTAATTCCTCGCCGAAAAATTTTGTATGGATGTGTAGCAGGTGGAATTGTGGCAACACCTTTATCATCTGCATTTGCGCAGCAAGCCGGCGGTGCAGATGAAATTACAGTTGATCGGGCAAGAAACGAGCCTATCCCTATTGTTATTCCTGATTTTGGTTCTGGGAATGGCGGTGCCATAACTCAGGTATTAACAGATGACTTGAATAATACAGGGTTATTTCGAGTTATTAGTAGTACATCACCAACCTCTACACCTGATTTTGCCGCCTATAAAGCCATGGGGGCTCGTGCTATCGTGACTGGATCAGAGGTGAATGGGCGAGTTGAATTTCGGCTATGGAATGCGTTGACCGGTGAACAGATTCAGGGAACAGCCTATTCGATTTCCGGGTCAGGTGCCATAAGGGAGGATCTTCGTCGTGTTTCCCATATGATAGGGGACGTTATTTTTGAGCGTTTATTGGGGGATAAGGGATATTTCAATACACGAATTGCATATGTTGCACAGACCGGCCGCCGATCAGATCCCACAAAACGTCTGGCAATCATGGATTATGACGGTGCTAACAGTCGAATCTTAACCAGCGGGCGCTGGCTTGTCTTGACGCCCCGATTCAGTCCTGTTTCTAATCAGATAGCATTTATGTCTTATGTCAATAATCGTCCTCGAGTTTACTTGTTTGATCTTCAATCAGGCAGACAAAGAATTTTGGGAGATTTTTCGGGTATATCTTTTGCACCGCGTTTTTCGCCTGATGGAAGGTCTGTCATTATGTCTGTAACAAGGGGAGGAGGTTCTGATCTTTATTCTGTTGATCTGGGTTCGGGCAGCAAACGTCAATTAACCAGTTCCGGGGCTATTGATACGAGCCCTTGTTATAGTCCTGATGGATCTCAAATTGTTTTTTCTTCAGATCGGGGTGGAAGACAGCAATTATACATAATGAGTGCAAGTGGAGGTGGAGTCCGACGTATTTCTTATGGAAACGGTAGTTATGCAGGCCCCGTATGGTCACCAAGAGGTGACCTTATTGCGTTTGTGAGAATTGGCGGCGGTGGATTCTCATTGGGTGTTATGGCGCCTGACGGTACTGGAGAAAGAATTTTAACCCAAGGTTTTACTGTCGAAAGCCCAACATTTTGTTCAAATGGCCGTGTTATGGCGTTCTGTAACCAATCGTCTGCCGGTGCGCGTGGAAGCGGTTTTTCTTCATCCATCAAGATGATTGATGTTTCCGGTTTTCATGAAAGAAGCATTCCTACATCAACGATGGCGATGGATCCTTCTTGGTCTTCTGGCAACAGTTAAAATAAATTTTGGAAATAAAATAAAATTATTGCGGTAAAAAATTCAATTTTTGCTAAAATCGCTTGTGTATTTAACTTGTTTAGATATAAATGAAAGACTAGGATTGAAATTGATATGTCTTTCATAAAATAAGACTTTTTGGATTTTGATTTTGATTTTTTTAGGCAATATTTACCAACATAAAAGTTGAGAAAATAGAAAGCCGTTTTGTAGGAATACATACAATGAATATAAAGCTTATTAGTGCTTTTGGTGCTGCGTTATTACTAGCAGCATGTTCTGGCGGAGATCATAAAGGTGCGACAACCGGTAATGGTGGTGGAACACAAGCTCCAACCGTGAGCGGTCCAGTTCCTGGAAGTCAAGCTGATTTAGTTGCTAATGTTGGTGATCGTGTTTTCTTTGAATTCAATTCAAACAAATTAACGGATGATGCTCGCGCAACCTTGAATCGTCAGGCTGATTGGTTGAAAAAATATCCAAATGTCCAGGTCATGATTGCCGGTAACTGTGATGATCGCGGCACAGAAGAATATAATATTGCATTAGGGTCTCGCCGCGCAAATGCAGCTCGGGATTATTTGGTATCCTTGGGCGTTGCATCAGATCGTATGACAACCATCTCATATGGTAAGGATAAACCTATTGCTGAAGGTGACAACGAAGAAGCATGGTCACAGAACCGTAATGCGACTACTTCAGTTCGTTAATTCCTAGCTCGATAACTTTTCAATAAAAGCCGGTAATACGTATATACGTTATGCCGGCTTTTTGTTATGTAATGTAAAAGAACGTAATTTATAAATGGTTAAAGCTTTTTGAATTTATTATCAAATGAGGGATAGTAAAGGGTTTGGCAATGATAACGAAGCAAAAACATTCAAGAATTTCTAATTTACTTTCAATTGATTATTCAAAGGTCAAAGGAGGTATAACAGGTTTATTTCTATCAATTATGATTTGTCCTTTTTACAGTAATGCCCAGGAAAATAACAGTCGTCAGGTTATTGCGCTACAAAACCAGGTCGCACAATTAAAATCGCAAATCAGCCAGCTTCAGGCACAGAATACTAATTTTAATGATGATTCTGATAATTATCGTAAAAAAAGGCATAAAGATAAAGATGAGGATGATAGTTTATCAACAAATAACGGTTTACTTCCCGATTTAGTTAGCCGGATAAACAATCTAGAAGATCAGCAAAGGGTTATGAGGGGCGAAATTGATGATTTGTCAAACCAATTGAAAACTCAAAACGATCTTATCAATAAGAAAATTGATGATATGAATTTTGCTGCTGGTCGTGGAGGCGCTTCCAATGGTTCTTCAGATGATGTGGTAACTGATTCAAAAAGTGAGGTTTCTAAAAAATCATCAATTTCGGATGATTCAGGAACAATTAAATCTGTAAAACCTGAAACGGGTTCAACCTTGAGAGATGGTCAACAGGCATTGTTGAATGGTAATTTTCAGATCGCAGAATCCATCGCCCAAAAAATTTTATCCACGCCTGAAGGTGCCAAGTCCCCTAGTGCACGATATTTGCTGGCTCAGGCTCAGGCTGGACAAGGAAATTTCAAGGCTTCATCAGTAAATTATTATGCTGTTTATAAAAATTTTCCTAAATCTCCCAAGGCTCCATCTGCTTTGTTGGGTGTAGGATATTTAATGTTAAAAAATGGCAAGATTCAGGAAGCTTGTCAGGCTGTAAGTCTGCTTCATAGTAAATATCCAAATGTCTCAACTCAGGTGAAATCTTCTGCCTTGAATTTAAGCCGTAAAGCTAAATGTTCTTGATTTGCTAAATATGTATGGATGATGTTTTAAAACCTGTATCCCAAGATGAATTTAATTCTTGTATTGAGTCATTGGGACCTTGGGGTAACGATGATGAAAAGTTGCCACCCATTGTATTGGCTGTATCTGGTGGTGCAGATAGTTTGTGCCTTGCATTGCTGGCATCCCGTTGGCGACGAAATGTATTCGCCTTAATTGTTGATCATGGAATTCGGTCAAATTCGGCTATAGAGGCAGCACTTACACAAGAAAGATTGAAGGATCTTGGAATTGAATCAAAAATTCTGACATTGGATAATCTAAAACCTGGAGCCGCATTGGAAGAAAGGGCACGTATTGAGCGTTACAAAATATTAATTCAGACATGTTGTAAAATGGGAAGTATAGATTTGCTTTTGGGTCATCATGCAGGGGATCAGGCGGAAACTGTACTGATGCGAATACGTGCCGGAAGTGGTGAGGATGGAATTGCCGCTATGGCTGCGATTACGGATTTGCCGCAGATAAGATTAATAAGACCTTTATTATCGATCGCACCACAACGTTTGAGAATAACCTTAAGACAGGAAGGGATTATATGGGTTGAGGATCCATCCAATCAGGATCTAAAATTTCAGAGAAATCAGGTGAGAAAGGAATTGTCGTCGGCCTGGGCATCTTCAGGATCTGTCTCAATATTATTACATCGCTCGCGGGAAGAGAGTAAAAAAAGAATGAAAAAAGATCAGGATCAGGCTGTTTTTGTTACAGAAAACATTTTGATCAGATCAGAAGGATTTGCTTATTTTTCCACCAAAGGTATGGATGAAAGAACGTTGGGTGCTTTAATCAGAACAATTTCCGGTTCTGTTTATGCACCCTTGCAGAAATCAATTAATCGGCTTGTTCAATCAATGCGCAAAGTTACTCTTGGTGGCGTACAGATTATGCCAGCTGGAAGGTTGGGAAATGGTTGGTTGATGATTAGAGAGGCAACTGTTATTGAAAAGGCAAAAATGGCCCGGCCAAATACGATTTGGGATTATCGTTTCAGAGTTATTATGCCAGAATATGATATTAGTGATAAAGTTACGATTGCTGCATTGGGTAAATCTTACAAACAGTTTTCATGTAGAGAGGGATTGCCTGTTTGCATTTTGAAAACATTACCCGCTTTTTGGTATAATGATAAATTATTGGCTGTACCTCATTTGGGAATATATTCGGACGAGTCCGTTAAAGAATGGGATATTGTTTTCCAGCCTAGACAATCCTTGACACAAAGTCATCTTTTTTCGACCACAAAATTAGCTTAATTATGTAATTATGTTTATAATAAATCGGTTTAAATTCAATATTTTTAAGGAAAAATATTTTTTAGGGTAGGAAAGATTTGTTTCAGTTCTTATGTTATTAAGTAAGAAATAAATTGTAATATGAAGAATATAAAATGATATATATTAAATATTCTTTTTTAAAAACGTGTTTATCCTAAAACATGGAAATATAAAGTAGAATGAAAAATTTTGGGCGTAATTTAAGTTTATGGATACTCGTTATTGTATCAGTAATGTTAGTGGTTGGATATTTTCGACCAAGCAGTAATGTTGTTGTGGACAATCAAGTTAGTTATTCTAAATTTCTGGGGGATGTTAACGCTGGAAATGTTAGATCAGTTGTTATACAGGACCGGTATTTAACTGGAACAAGTCAGGATGGCAAGAAATTTCAAACCTATTTGCCAACACAGGATACTTCGCTTTTATCAACCCTCACTGACCATAAAGTTACGATAGAGGTTAAACCTGTTGATAATCATCCAAATCTTTTTTGGCAGCTTGTATTGAATTTATTGCCAACCTTGCTGATTATCGGTTTATTTATTCTTCTCATGCGCAATATGCAAAGCGCAGGGGGAAAGGCAATGGGATTTGGTAAATCCAAGGCCCGTTTGCTGACTGAAAAACAGGGACGTGTCACGTTTGCGGATGTGGCGGGAATTGATGAAGCTAAAAGCGAGCTGGAAGAAATTGTTGAATTCCTTAAAGATCCACAAAAATTTCAGCGGCTGGGTGGCAGAATACCAAAAGGGGTCTTGTTGGTTGGCCCTCCTGGAACAGGGAAAACCTTATTGGCGCGTGCGATTGCTGGCGAGGCAAATGTTCCGTTTTTTACAATTTCAGGTTCTGATTTTGTAGAAATGTTTGTTGGAGTGGGGGCTTCTCGTGTTCGAGATATGTTTGAACAGGGTAAAAAAGCTGCTCCCTGTATTATTTTTATCGATGAAATTGACGCTGTTGGACGTCATCGTGGTGCCGGTCTCGGTGGTGGTAATGATGAACGAGAACAGACTTTAAATCAGATGCTGGTTGAAATGGATGGATTTGACAGCAATGAAAGCGTAATCCTCATAGCCGCAACGAACAGGCCTGATGTTTTGGATCCTGCATTGTTACGTCCAGGAAGATTTGATCGTCAGGTTGTCGTGCCTAATCCTGATGTTGGGGGTCGTGAAAAAATCCTTCGCGTACATATGAAAAAGGTTCCGTTAGCATCTGATGTTGATCCAAGAGTAATTGCCCGTGGAACACCAGGTTTTTCTGGTGCTGATCTTGCAAATCTTGTTAATGAGGCGGCTTTGTTGGCTGCACGGTTAAACCGTCGAACAGTATCGATGCTGGAATTTGAAAATGCCAAAGACAAGGTCATGATGGGTTCAGAACGTCGTTCACTGGTCATGAGTGAAGATGAGAAAAAAATGACCGCTTATCATGAAGGCGGGCATGCCATTTGTGCATTATTTACTCCTGGATGTGATCCAGTACATAAGGCTACAATTATTCCACGTGGACGCGCATTGGGAATGGTGATGAGTCTACCGGAAGGCGATCGCTATTCAAAAAGCAAATCGAAATGTTTGGCTGAACTGGTTCTTGCCATGGGTGGACGTTGTGCCGAATCAATGATTTTTGGTCCGGAAAATGTTTCAAACGGTGCATCTGGCGATATCAAAATGGCGACGGATCTTGCACGACGGATGGTTACTGAATGGGGTATGAGTGAAAAAATTGGACTTGTTTCTTATGCTGAAAATGAACAAGAGGTTTTTCTCGGTCATTCCATGGGACAAGGTAAAAATATTTCTAGTGAAACCGTTCATGAAATAGAAGCCGAAGTTAAACGTTTGATTGATGATGCACATAAACGTGCAACAGCGTTGTTAGAAGAGCACAGGGAAGATCTTGAAAGATTGGCTCAAGGTCTTTTGGAATATGAAACTTTAAGTGGAGAGGAAATCAGACAGGTTCTTCGCGGTGAAAAAATTGAACGTAGCCTTGTTGATGACACGACAAAAAAATTGAGATCATCAATCGATGTGGCTCATCATTCAGGTGATAATTTTGGTTCTGATGAAATAAAAAAGGATGATGCTGGTCATGTTGATAATCCTGTTCCTGCAACAGGTGTTAATTTTGAGGAACATAACTAGGGTTTTAATTTTTATGGATTAAAACTATTTTTTAAGTGAAAAGAATATATTCTTTTCACTTATTTTATTTGAGATTGATATTAGATGACAGTTTCATGGTTATAGTGTTAAGAATGATATGATTATAAATCCTACAGGATTTTTATTTGGAAATTCAGCCCGGTTTGCAATCAAAAATGAGCTTGCATTACCTTTTGCAGGTCAAGAAAAAAAAGTTGCCTTTTCAATGATTGAGATAATTGAGAATCAAAAACTGGAAATTGGGTATGTCAAAGATTGTTTTCATTCACCCTTATATTCTAATCAGATAAGAAAAATAACAACTGCCTCGCCTCTGGCTGGATTGCCTGAAGGTTCTCTAATTATGGGTATACTGAATGTAACGCCTGATAGTTTTAGTGATGGTGGCAAACATTATTCAAGTTCAACTGCTATTCGGGCCGCTCATAAAATGGTTGAGGATGGTGCGACAGTAATCGATATTGGTGGTGAAAGTACACGGCCTGGCTCTCAACCTGTGTCAACTGAAGAGGAATGTAGTAGAATTATTCCTGTTGTCAAAGCATTAAAAGGATGTGGTGCCTATTTGTCTGTTGATACGCGTCATGCTGAAACAATGAAATATGCCTTAGATGCAGGAGCTGATTTAATTAATGATATTTCTGCTCTTGATGATAGGGAAAGTGCACAGGTTATTTCTCAGGCTCAATGTCCTGTGATTTTGATGCATATGCGTGGAAATCCCCAGACAATGCATCAATATAAGAATTACAACAATGTTTTGGTTGATGTTTTTGCAGAGTTGCAAAGAAAAATTCAAAAAGCGGTAAATGCAGGTATTCGTCGTGAAAATGTAATACTTGATCCGGGTATAGGTTTTGCAAAGAATAATTTTCAAAATATGGAACTTTTAAAAAAATTTCCCGCTTTTGCTAACTTAGGTTGCCGTTTGCTTCTAGCAGTCTCCAGAAAACGTTTTATTAGGGAAATTGCTGGAAAAATGAATTTTGAGGAATATGATGTCGCTACCATGATAGCGTCATCTCCAGCGTTTTATTTTGGAAATTCAATTATTCGTGTTCACAATGTGCCCGCTGCGGTACAAAGCATGAAAATGTGGCAGACTTTATATGGTTGATTTCTGTCATATCAATTGTGATGTTTTATTGTTTAACATGGGAAAAGTTAATGAAAAATCATAGATTACTTTTTGGAACAGATGGAATTCGTGGTACAGCCAATAGTGATCCTATGACGGTAGAAGTGGCACAAAAGCTTGGTCAAGCTGCAGGATTGATGTTCATGGCTGGAAAAGACCATAGAAGACATCAAGTTTTGATCGGCAAAGATACACGTTTATCAGGCTACATGATTGAAAGTGCCTTGGTTGCCGGTTTTTTATCGGCAGGAATGGATGTGATTCTGGTTGGTCCGATGCCTACGCCAGCGATTGCAATGTTGACTCGCTCCTTGCGTGCTGATCTTGGGGTTATGATTTCTGCATCACATAATCCATTCCAAGATAATGGAATAAAAATTTTTAACAGAGATGGATTTAAGCTTTCCGATGCACAGGAGCTTGAAATTGAAGCTATGATGCGATCTGATTTGTCAGGTCAATTGGCTGGTAATGAACATATTGGTCGGGCCGTACGTCTGGATGATGCAGCAGGTCGCTATATTGAACATGCAAAGGCTTCTTTTCCCCGTGGGTGTCGCCTTGATGGTTTGAAAATCGTTATTGATTGTGCAAATGGTTCCGCTTATCATGTGGCCCCCAAGGCACTGTGGGAGTTGGGCGCAGAAGTTATATCGCTTGGATGTAAACCGAACGGTTTAAATATTAATAAAAATTGTGGCTCAACACATCCAGAAACGTTAATCAATTCTGTATTGGAGCATAAGGCTGATTTGGGAATAGCCCTCGATGGTGATGCTGATCGTATGCTGTTGGTTGATGAAGAGGGCAAGCTTATCGATGGTGATCAGATTCTGGCTTTAATTGCATCTTCCTGGGATAGAAAAAAGATGCTCCAAAATCATTCAATTGTAGCGACAGTGATGTCCAATATGGGACTCGAGCAGTTTTTGAATGATACCGGAATTCAATTAACGAGAACCTGTGTAGGTGATCGTTATGTTGTTGAAAAGATGCGTCAACTTGGATGTAATGTTGGAGGGGAACAGTCTGGGCATATGATCCTTTCTGAATTTTCAACGACCGGTGATGGTCTTATTGCTGCATTGCAAGTATTGGCAGTTATTATTGAAGAGGGTAAAAAAGCAAGTGAAGTATGTAGAATGTTTATGCCGTTCCCTCAAAAGTTATATAATATTCGTTTTAACGGAAAAAACCCTTTAAATACTGAAGCAGTTAAAAAAGTCGTAAGGGATGCGGAATTGAAATTGGGTAAAGAGGGAAGGGTCCTTCTAAGGAAAAGTGGGACAGAACCCTTGATTCGTATTATGGTTGAGGCAAAGGATAATCAGCTTGTGGATCTTGTGTTACAGAAATTAAAACAAGTGATTGAAAATAATATCTAGGTATTGACTTTATGTAGTTAAATATGAAAGCAGGTTGTCTATTATTTGATGATTTATTGAATAATATTCCTTTGGGACAGAAAGTATCTCTTTTATGCTTTGAACGAAAGGAGAGAGGGTTTTATCCTGATCATAACAATTTTCAATCATGTTTTGAATCATTGTTAAAGTCATTTCCGGATGGAACTGTAATCCAATTACATTATTCTTTATCATAAAGGCCTGATGTGGGCAACCTTGACTAAATGCGAGCAATTTGGCATGTGCTGGAATATCAAATTGTTCACCATGCCATAAAAATGTGACAAAATTTTCAGGCCATTTGATTTTCTTACGCTCCTTGGATTGAATTACCTGAATAGGAAACCAACCAATTTCTTTATGCTTAGCGATTGTAATATGGGCATCATAAATGTCAGCAATTAATTGAGCCCCCAAACAAATGCCTAGAGTTGGAATATTTTTATTTATTAAGTTTCTAATTAATTGTTTTTCTTTTGATAACCATTTATATTTTTTTTCATCATGAACACTCATGGGACCACCCATGATAATTAAAAGATTGATGTTATAGGAAAGAGGAATGTTTTTTTCAACCATTTCGTACAATTTCAAAATAATTGTTTCATATTGATGTATTTTTAGCCAATCAAGAATATAACCCGGTGTCTCAAAAGAAGTATGCTGCAAGATTAAAGCCTTCAAGATTGTTTCCTTTGGTATGAATGTTTATGTTAAAAATTTTGAAGAATTATAATAATATTATTAGCAAATTGAAATAAAAAAGCCTCTTGATATGAGATCAAGAGGCTTTGATGATTTATCAATGGATAAACTAAAGAGTTTTATCCCCTTTGTGCCAGCTGCAAGGACAAAGACCCCCGTTTTGCAAAGCATCAAGAATGCGAAGGAATTCTTCTGGATTGCGACCAACAGACAGGTCATTTGCACTGACGTGACGGATAATCCCTTCTGGATCAACAATATATGTCGCTCTTAAATCAACACCAGCTTCATAATGAAGAATACCTAATGCTGCAGAAAGTTCGCGCTTGTTGTCAGCCAGCATTGGAATCTTCAGATTTTTTAAAGTTTCATTATGAAGACGCCAGTTTAAATGAACATATTCAGAGTCAATCGATACACCGTAAACAGCAGTGTTACGTTCTGAAAATTCTGTTTCCATGTCGCTAAAAGCCGCGATTTCCGTTGGGCAAATGAATGTGAAATCCATAGGCCAAAAGAAAAATAATTTCCATTTACCCTTGTCGCTTTGATTATTGATCGTTATAAATTCTCCATTCAGTCCATCAGGACCAGCAGGAACAGTTGTAAGACTAAAAGATGGAAATTGATCACCAACAGTCAACATATTATTTTCTCCTAATAAAATAACATTATAAAATTTTTTTGGTTCCTCTATTAATATGTGTAAAAAATGCTAATATTTCAAATGAAATATTTAGTAATGAATGATTGAAAAAAACGATGGAAGCACTCCCTTCGCCGCAACAATTACGTTATCTTATTGCATTGTCAGAATTACATCATTTTGGTCGTGCGGCAAATGCCTGTTCTGTCACACAGTCAACATTATCTGCAGGAATTTTAAGTTTAGAACGTCAGTTGAATGTCTCTATATTGGATAGAACAGCGGGAAAAAGGGTTGTATTTACACCATTGGGACAGGAAATAGCTGAACAAGCAAGAATTGCATTACAGGGTTTGGAAACGGTTCGTGAAATGGTAAGTTTTGCGCATGAACCACTTTCCTCTTCTTTGAGGCTTGGAATCATTCCCACAATTGCACCTTATATTTTATCTTTTTTGGTTAGGGAAATTCGGAAAACCTATCCAAAACTAACTTTGACTATTCAGGAAGATATAACTGAAAATCTAATGGAAAAATTATTCATTGGATATCTCGATTTATTGATTATTGCAATGCCATGTTCCTGTGGAGGTGCGGATACCTATGCGCTTTATAAAGACAAATTCTATTTAATAACACCCAAGGATCATGTCTTAGCCTCTTTGGATAGGGTGTCATTACATCAGATTGATCCAAAAGAAATTATAATGTTGCAAGATGGTCATTGTTTACGCGATCAGACCATTGATATGTGTCGACAAAGTCAGACCATGAAAGCGGTCAACGATTTCAGCAACAATTTTGTCGCCTCTTCTCTGGATACGGTAATAAGTATGGTTGAAGTCGGTTTGGGAATTGCATTTATTCCCGAAATGGTTATTAGATCCGGTGTAATAGTAAACAAGGATGTAGCTGTCTGTTCTTTAGAGGGAAATCCAGCCTGGAGAACAATTGGCCTGGCTTGGCGTAGAAATTCATTGAGATCGGCAGAATTCAAGCAATTTGAAAAAGTTTTCCAAAAGCTTAAACTTTAGAAAATAATCGCTTTGCATTTGACATTTTTTAATTTTTCTTTATATAAAAAGGGACTTTTGTATTTATTGCCTGGGATGAATTAATTATGAAAATCAGAAATAGTTTACGTTCTGCGAAACTCCGCGATAAAGATTGTCGCATTGTTCGCCGTCATGGAAAAGTATATGTAATCAACAAGAAAAATCCGCGAATGAAAGCACGTCAAGGTTAGTTCTAAATTTGTTTTACTTTTTACAATCCTCTGTTTAAGAGGATTTTTTATAGAATATACAATTCAAACAATATGCGTTTAAAAAAGTTATTTTTTGTCTTTTACTAAATCTGAACGTACCATTTCAACATAATCTGGATTTGCATTTGTATTTGATTCCGGTATGCCTTTTGCAATCAAATAAATGCGAGTGGCCGGAATACCCTGATTAATTAAGACAGCACGTATAGTAAGCCCACGATTTAAGGCGTTTCTTCTTGGTGTAGATATATCATCAACAGTTCCATGACTATATGCATTAAGGTAAATCTGAACGTTAGGATTCCGCTTAAGTACATTAGCCATATCCATTACCGTTTTCATCATTATTTCGTTTAATTCAGATTCATCTCCCTTAAAATTAATGATGGTGTGTTGATAATTAACCACGACATTTCCTTGGGCTTTAGGATTAATCTTAGGCATGGCAGGAGAGGCTGGTGGATGTAAAGGTACGTTTAGCTCTGGATCTCTAAAAACAGGGTTAGGAGGTGGGGAATTGGGAATTGGCGGGATGACAGCTTGTGTTTGTTTTGGTTTTGACTGCGAAATTTTGGCAGGATTTGTTGGTTGTTTTGTGTGTTTGGAAATAGAAGTTGCTTTTTTATTTTTTGTCGATTTTGGTTGGATATTTTTTGCAGGACCTAGATTATTCAAGGCTGAATTATTGACACTAACCTGGGCAAAAATCATGTTATTCCAAGAGGAAAACAATACGGTTGAAAATATGGTCAAATAATAAAGATGCTTTTTTTTTAGTGCCGGTGCAGAAGATGATAAAAAAAACATTTGATGAATTCTCAACCTGTTAGAATAAAAGAATAACTAAAATTAATTATCATTTATTATCAAGGTTTGGAAATGTTTTCTAATATTGTTTCCCTAATTTTAGGAAAAAGCGCTGCATTTCCTGCAACAGTATTAACAGACATTTTTAGATCATCTAATGGATTTCCTTCAGGATCGGTTACATATCCGCCCGCTTCCTTGACCAGTAGAATTCCTGCGGCAACATCCCAGGGTTTTAAATCCATTTCCCAAAAACCTTCATAACGGCCTGCTGCAACCCATGCTAAATCCAGGGCAGCGGCACCATAGCGTCTTATGCCTGCAATTTTTGGCATGACTGATTTAAGGATTTTTACAAATTTTTCCTGTTTATTAATGTCGGAAATGGCAAAAGGAATGCCAGTGGCAAGTACAGCTTGAAACATGTCTCGTCGAGAGGAAACGCGAAGGCGACGTTCATTCAGAAAAGCGCCGACACCCTTTTCAGCCCAAAACATTTCATTGGCAACCGGGTTATAAATAACGCCGGCAACGATTTCAACCTGACCTTTATCATTACGTTTCTGAAGGCCTATGGAAATTGCCCAATGTGGAATTCCATGTAAAAAATTAGTTGTTCCATCAAGAGGATCAACAACCCAGCGCCAGTTCCAGTTATCTCCCCCTGAGGCACCGCTTTCTTCCATAAGAAGGGCATATCCAGGTCTCGCTTTACTGAGTTCTGTTTTAATAGTCGATTCGGCCTTTAGGTCTGCCTGCGATACGAAGTCCCCGGGACCTTTGACACTCACTTGCAACATCTCAACTTCATTAAAATCACGAAGAAGCGTGCGTGCAGCTTTTTGTGCTGCATTCTGCATTACGGTCATATGAGGGGAAAGTCGAATCGCCATTAATTTTTCCTAGAATTTACAAAAGGCATTTGAATTTTTCAGTCAGTATTTAACCTAACTTAATAATGCAAATTTAAAAAGATGTCTTTCTTAATTGACTAAGATTTGACATCTTTTCTTTAGATCAAAATAAAAATGGTTTAGGTTTAAAACTATAAAAAAGCCTAATTTTTTGCTCTTTCAACATAGCTACCATCTTCTGTTCGTACAACGATTTTTTCTCCAGCCTCGATAAAAGGGGGAACCATTGTTTTTACACCATTGGATAACATGGCGGGCTTATAGGAAGAACTTGCTGTTTGACCTTTTACCACAGGTTCGGCCTCAACAATTTCCAAGGTTACCTGAGGGGGCAATGTGACGGAAATGGGATCGCCCTCAACCAAATTGACTATGACCTTCATATTATCCTGCAGAAAAGCAACCTGATCCCCAAGTATATCTTTTGGCAACATAAATTGTTCAAAAGTTTCCGGGTCCATGAACACAAGATTATCACCATCTTCATAAGAGTAATTATATTCTTTGTCTTCGGTTAACAGACGTTCGACGGTATCGGCAGTACGCCAACGTTCATTGGTTTTGTTGCCTGTTTTAAGATCACGCATTTCGACTTGAATAAAGGCACCGCCTTTACCAGGTGTGATGATTTGCTGCTTAAGGACAGACCACCGACGTCCATCATGTTCAATAACCTGACCTGCACGGATTTGGTTTGCCTGTTGTTTCATAATACTCTCTGATGATTAAAATACTAAAAAGACGGTTTATTGTTCTTTTTATATAAAATGGACTAGGCGTTGCTGCAAGATATAATTTAAATTTTATGATTATGATTTTTAGGGTCAAGAATCGAGGATGGTTTTTCGGGATCATAATAGTCTGGTCCCAATGGAACTTTTCCATACCCTCCAGGAATATCAAGAACATAGGTAGGCCAAGCTATACCTGTAACGCGCCCTCTTAATGCACGAAGTAATTCCTGTCCATTATTAATGGGTACATAAAATCGATTGGTGCCAGGCGCTTTATCCAGCTGATGTAAATAATAGGGCTTTATCCGCCATTCAACAAAAGATCTCAATAGGTTTTCCAGAGTTTCAATATTATCATTCACATTTTTCAATAATACGGATTGACTAAGAAGAGGTATCCCTCTCGAGAGCAAACTGCGAATGGCCTTGAATGCGTAAGGGGTGAATTCAGCTGGATGATTGGCATGAACAACGATCCATAGCGCCTTGTCTGTGTCCAGACTTTCAATAAAGATCTTGTTCATAAGAGAGGGTGCGGAAAAAGGGACACGTGTATGAATCCGTATGGTTGAAACATGCGGTATGTTATTTATTTTTTGTATAATCAGTTTCATTCGACGTGGCGAAAGAATAAAGGGGTCGCCCCCTGAAAGAATAACTTCACGAATTTTGGAATGTTTTTCAATCCATTGAAGTGCTGCAATCAATTCCCTGTCATTAAGTAAACCGTGATCTGGGCCAACATGTTCCCTGCGGAAACAGAAGCGGCAATAGACAGGACAAATCTGTAGAGGTTTCAATAATACACGGTCTTCATAACGATGAACAATCCCTTTGATTGGTGATAATGCTTCATCTCCAATGGGATCATGCATTTCATCCGGGGTAATTTTCAATTCATCAGGATGAGGAATGTATTGTAGACCGATTGGGTTGGGGTCATTCTTTTCAAAATCATGAATAAGATTCACCATTTCAGGAGAAATGGCGGTGGCATAAAACTGTTCCAATTCTTGCAGAGGCTTTCTAATGGTTTGATCAATTAGCCTGGAATCAATTAAATCCTGAACATTTCGAAGTGTTTTTGATGTCATGAATTTTTTCTTGCTTTGAAGAGGAAAGCTTTTATTTAATTTAAATTGTTACATATTTAAAGACATAAATAAATTTCTCAACATAATAAGGAACCCTGCAATATTATGTCTGATCTTAGAGTATCGATAGCCGATCGTTTACCTTTATTGAATCGTCGTCAATGGATCATGAAATCCATTCGCAGTTTTTTTGATGCTCGAGGATACATGGAAATTGAAACGCCTTATTTGGTCAAAACTCCTGGGGAGGAAGTCCATTTACATCCGTTTCATTCGGTATATGAAACTCCCCAAGGGGAAAAATACAATCTCTTTCTTCATACCAGTCCAGAATTTTCCATGAAGAAGGTAATGGCAGAAATTCATCAGCCTATTTTTCAGTTGGCACGGGTTTGGAGAAATCAGGAGGGAGGTAATATTCATTCATCAGAATTCACGATGTTGGAATGGTATAGACCTAACTGTTCCCTTGGTGATCTTATGGATGAAACAGAATTGCTGTTAAAGAGGTTATTGCCACCTTATATTGATTATAATCATTACAAGCTTGATTTTACCAAACCGTTTCAACGTCTGACAATTCAACAAGCCTTTGAGATTTATGTTGGTATTGACTTGCTTGATCTTCCTGAAGATGTTGCCTTATTGGCAAAGGCGGCAAAGGTTGATGCAAGGAATAATGAAACATGGGAAGATTTGTTCTTTCGTCTTCTATTGGAAAAAGTCGAACCGAATATAGGAAGACAAAATCCAACGTTCCTGACCCATTGGCCTTTAAGCCAAGCAGCTCTGGCAAAAAAGGATCCTTTGGATCCGCGGGTGGCTTTGCGATTCGAATTATATGCAGGAGGTCTGGAACTGGCAAATGCATTTGAAGAATTGACCGATCCACTGGAGCAGAGAAAAAGATTTGTTTACGATCGTCAGCGTCGTTCTGAATTATATCCTGAAATGAAATATTGGGAGATGGATGAGGAATTATTGCTTTCGCTTGAAAAATTACCTGTGTGTTCGGGAATTGCCATGGGTGTAGATCGATTGGTCATGTTGGCAACAGGTGTGACCAATATACAGAATATATTATGGGTATGAATAACGTAGTTTTATTGATAGAAATAAATGATTGAATGCTTGTCGAAATGTTTATTACAAGTTAAATCATAGAGATATTATGTCTAAAGTTTATTAAGCGCTGGCAAGAGTAAGAATTTAATATAAGGATTTTGACAGGATGAGACATTTAAACGTTGGTAATTGGGCTGATAAAAATTATTTAAAAAAAATTTCAATTCGAATTTGTGGTTTTATAGGACTACTTTCATTAGTTAATTGTTCCAATAGTGGTGTCCCCGAGCATGAACGAGAATGTCAATGGCATGGGAGCCCATCCTGGTATTGCCGTCATACTGCCAAAGTTGATACATATTATACGAAAGGGAGCACAAAACTTTATTTTATTCCTTCTTACAATAATGTTAAAGAATTTCCAGTGCCCAATATGCCTGTTTATGCTGACGAATCATTGGATCAAACAGTAAGAGCCTCTATCGTGTTGGCGGATTATACGGCGGCATTGCGGAAAACAGGTCTGTTATCGATTATTGAACGTCGGGGTCCCTATACGCTTTTTGCAGTACCAAATGCACCAATGGAAAAGCCTAAATTTTTTGTGAATGGTTCATTGATGGACGTTCAGAATGAATCTTATTTGAAAAGATTGATGGGGTATACAATAGTGTTTGGAAGTTATTCACCTGAATATCTCAAAAAACTGGTATTGCAACATAATGGAACTTACACTCTAACAACCTATTATAATGATCCATTATATATTTCCTTGGACGATACCAAACAGCAATTGATAGTTAAAAACAAGGTTGGAGAAAGAAATAAAATCTGGGTAAATGGCATTCCCCAAGCCAATGGTTTCATATATGTGACTCAAGATTTACTGAATGTTGTTCCATAATTGAAAGAAATTTTGTAAATCGCAATAAAAGAGATGAAAGTCATTTTAAAATATAGGTTCGTATTTTTTTTCTTATATAGTTTTCTATATTTCTATCCCTTTCATTGCGTGGGCATATCAGAATCAAATCGATCGTGATATACGTTAAAAAATTAAACAGATAAAACATAATACTCGTTTAATCATTTTTGGTAAAAAACAGCAATTGATCAAGTTTCAGCATTGTATTTAACAGTTCATAATTATGATTTCAGAAGTGATTTAATTCGTATTGGATATTCTTCCTCTTAAAAAGCTGGATGTTGCTTATGTCGGTATTATTAGAAAAAAAACGAATTTTTTTAGTTAATAATTTTATCCAAGATAATTGCAGATTTATTTTTATTACTAATTATAGAATGGTTATTCTTGCTCAGCCTCGTTTATAGATTTTAATATTTCTTTGATTCCTTGGGCTGGACCTTCAGCATGTCCCCATACAGCATTTATAACTGCAAGAAAGTCTGCGCCAGCCTTTACAAGGGGTTTGCAATTTTCAGATGTAATGCCGCCAATTGCAACTACAGGAAGTTCCATTAATTCTGACCACCATTTTAAGAGTTCAACAGGAGTGCGAATTTCTGTATTTTTGGTTGGTGAAGGAAAAAAGGCGCCATAGGCAATATAATCAGCGCCGCTTTCACCAGCTTGCATTGCCAAGTCTTTACTGTCGTAACAGGAAACACCTAATTGTAAATGATCCCCAACAATTTGTCGGGCTTGTTGTATAGGCATATCTTCCATACCTATATGAACACCGTCACATTCAAATTTTTTTGCCAGATCTGGACGGTCATTAAGTATAAAAGCAATATCACGTTCCTGAACGACAGGTTTAAGAATTTCAATTGCTTGGCATATTTCAAGGTCCGTGACGTTTTTTAAGCGAAGTTGAACAGCTGCAATAGGTCCGGCTTCAAGGGCTTCAACGAGTAAGGGTTTAAATTTTTCTGGATTAAGTTGAGGTGGTGTTAATAAGTATAACTGGCAATTAGACATTATCTTGTTAATTCGATATTGGATTGTTTTTGATAAAAAGATAGGTTAGAACCTGTTTAATAAAAAGATATAGATATGTATAGAGAATAAATAACGTTCCATTTCTGTTTTAATGAAAATAATGTTGGTCACTTTTACTAAATATGTCGTTGTTGGAGTAGCGAATACCCTCTTAACTTTAGGCATTAGTTTTATTCTTATATATTTTAAAGTCAATTTGTATTTGGCTAATATTATTGGATATATTTTTGGATTTATTTTAAGTTTTATTTTAAATTCATTATTTACTTTTTCAGTACAATTGAGTGTTTTAAGGTTTTCAAAATTTTTTATAACTTTTTTACTTTGTTATTTTTTAAACCTCTTAGGTATGAAAATATTCTTAGATTATTTTTTGATATCTTATAATTTAAAAGCCTATTTTGCCCAATTGATTGGAATGATCGTTTATACTTTGAATAGTTTTTTTATTAATAAATTCTGGGTCATGAAATAAATAATACATTGATGTTATTGTATGAGAATGGAAGATAAAAGGGATTTTTATAAAGCGGGGTGAAATATGGATAAAGAAACAATTCCCTCATTAGCTCTGATCGTGCCTTGTTATAACGAATCGGAGATATTTAAACATAGTTTAAATATTTTAAAAAACTTTCTCAATTGCCTGGTTGAAGAAAAAAAAATCAGGGAAAATAGCTATATTCTTTTTATTGATGATGGAAGTGAAGATGATAGTTGGCAGCAAATTATACTGGCTTCACGTGAATTATCCTGTGTAAGAGGAATAAAATTATCCAGAAATTGTGGGCATCAAGTTGCACTGATAGCGGGTTTATCTTCGGTTGATACGGACATATGTATCAGTATTGATGCAGATTTGCAGGATGATATACAATGTATAGACAAAATGGTTGAAAAATATAAACAGGGATTTGAAATTGTTTATGGAGTCAGAAAGGATCGTTCCACGGATACTGTTTTTAAAAGAGGAACCGCAATTTTATTTTATCAATTAATGGAAAAAATGGGGGTTGAACAAATTGCCAACCATGCGGATTATCGTCTGTTAAGTTATCGTGCTTTGCAGAGTCTGCTGAAATTCAAAGAATGTAATATATATATACGTGGTTTGATACCTTTACTTGGTTACAAACAAGCCAGGGTCTATTACGCAAGAAGTGAACGTTTGGCGGGTGAATCAAAATATCCATTGAAGAAGATGTTGGGACTTGCACTAGAAGGGATTACCTCTTTTTCAATAATACCTTTGAGAATAATTTGTTTTATTGGATTTGTAACTTGTTTTATTTCACTAATTGCAATTGGCTATATATTGACTGAAAAAATGATGGGCTATGTTGTTCAGGGTTGGGCTTCTGTTCTTATATCAATCTTTTTTTTAGGTGGAATGCAACTTTTTTCTTTGGGAATTATAGGTGAATATATCGGAAAAATTTATATGGAAGTAAAAAAGCGTCCCAAATTTTTTATTGAAGATACTATAATGAAGGAATAATAAATTATTAATTAAAAAAAGCGTTTTAGTTATGTAATAAAACGCCTTTATATTATATGCAAACTATAGTTATTATTTTTTAAAGATATCAACAAGTTTATTTAAAATTTCTAAGGCTTCATGACGTGGGCGCTGAAAGACATTACGTCCAATTATAGCTCCGTTTGCACCGCCATCTTTTAGTGATTGATATGTTTCTAAAAGATTTTTTTCCGAGGTATGGGTTCCGCCTGAAAAAATAACCAATCGACGTCCGGCAAAAGCGGATTGCATGATATGTTCAGTGCGTTTGGTTAAACTGGAAATGTCAATTTTTTCTTTTTCATACACTTTTTTGGCTTCAGGCAAATGTAGATGAGCTGTAGGTGGCTTAATTTTAATAATATGGGCACCCATTTGAGCGGCAATATGTGCGGCATAGGCACAGACATCAATGGCTGTTTCACCATCTTTATCCAGTGAGGGGCCGCGTGGATAACTCCAAATGACTGAAATTAATCCAACGGATTTTGCTTCCTCAATAATTTCCTGAAGATTTCTCATCTGATCATAAAAATAATCACTTGCGGGATATATTGTATATCCGATACCGACACAACCTAAACGGAGAGCTTCCTTAACTGAACCTGTTATTCCTTGATTTTTTGCATTGTTCAGGCAATTTGCATTGTTAAGTTTAAGAATGGTTGGAATTTGATGGGCATAGATGCCAGCCCCACATTCCAACGCTCCCAATGGAGCGGCATAAGCGTTTAATCCTGCGTCAATGGCAAGTTCATAATGATAATGAGGATCATAGGCCGCTGGATTGACAGCGAATGATCTTGCTGGTCCATGTTCTACCCCTTGATCAACAGGGAGAATAATAAGTTTGCCTGTTCCCGATAGTTTACCGTGCATTAACAACCGTGCAAGATTACGTTTTGTTACTGGGCTATCACTTTCGTAATTATTAAGAATATGTTTAATTTGAGGGGTTAGTTTCATTGTTAAACCTAAAAACAAATCATTAGAGAAGTGGAAAATTATAATATTCTTTTCCAGAAAGGATAGTAAAATTAAGTTTATGTGATTTTTTGTAATATGAAATAATCATTACTTAGAAGTAAGAGAATCTTAATTCGGTCAAGTCAAAACTTTCTGAACGTTTGGTTAAAATAGTCGCTTGAAGTGATTCTGCACGATTTTTGAGGAGGTTAAACTGTTTTGATTTTGAATTAAAGAGTATTTTTCTTTGGCCAAGTCTCAAAGCCGCCAATGCCAATCCGGCATTATCGTAGCAATCTAGTGCGTCATCAGTTGGATTTGAAAAAAGTTGTTTGCCAAATTTTATAAGTTGCATCCACCAGCGTACACCCATATAAGCAACAGCATTCTGGGGAGAGATGAAAGTTATAGGGCAGTAATTATTTTTAATATGTGAAGTAATAAAGTAAAATTGGGATAAATGATTGACGGTAAAAAAGTATGCATTTGTATCAGTAGTGTATTTATTAAATGAGAAAATTATATTTTTTTGTGATATAAAAGTGAATTTATGGGCTTGCATTTTGGATAAGTGTCTTTTTTTAAGTATTTAATCGATAATTACCTTTAAAAAATAAAAAGGTTTTTATTATTTGGATATCATATAAGGTGTAATAGCATGGAAACGCATGAAGTCATTAGTACAATTGAATCTGATAATAAAAACAATTCAGAAAAAATAAATATATTGTCTATAAACAATACTGAGGAGGGAAATAATCAGGATTCATCAGATAAAAAGCTTGAAAAGGCGTTTGATAAAATAGAATTTTTTTTAGACAAAAAATTATCTTCACCTGATTTTATAAATTCAAATAAAAATGTAGATAAAATTTTAGCAAATTTAGACATTTTAATTACCCAGGTAAAAGATGTATTATTAAAAGTGGATTAGTTGGAAAATAAAATTAACAAGATCGTTAGAGATGAAAGAATGGCGCAAGTAACAATTTCCATTAATGGTTTTAATTATACAGTTGGATGTGAGGACGGGCAGGAAGGTCATTTACAGGCAATGGCCAATATTGTTGAACAACATATAGATATGATAAGAAAGATAGGGGGCCAGAGTGGTGAAGGACGCTTGTTGGCTCTGGCAAGCCTGATTATGGCGGATAAGCTTCATGACATAACTAATCAATTGAATGCATTGGAAAAAAAACAAAATGAGCATGAGATTGAGGTTTTAAGAAACAAGAACCGTGAATTGCAAGAACAATTAAAATATTTCTCCGAACGGGCGGAGACTATTGCAGACAGGATTGAAATAGCCTAAATATATAACGGAGGCTGCCTGGTTCGTTAGAAAGTTCATCTCCTGGGCCGATAATTTCTTCCAAGGGAGCTGGCGCTGACGTAATCGTGGTTTCGTTATTCTGGCACCCACCTGTATTTGCAGGTCCGGAAGAGCTGACAGTTCGACGGCTATGGCGGCTTCTTTATTTTTATTAAAAGACATAGATGCAAAATATTTCAAATCAAAAAAAAATGCTGCGAAAAAAAATGCGGCAATTAAGAATTGAAAATCAAATTTTACAGCAAAAAAAAAATAAACAGTTAAATCGAAATATTGTTCAGTATATTCATAAAAAACATTTTCGTAGTCAGAAAGTTGCGTTTTTTTGGCCTCTTGAATTTGAAGCGGACATACGGGATAGTTTGCATGAATTATATCGGCAGGGATATCGTATTCTATTACCCGAAACGCCACCGGTGGGATTGGCCTTGCAGTTTCACTTATGGTATCCGGAAGTGCAGTTGAGGCCTGGACGGTATAAAACCTTATATCCAGATACGGAAATCATGCACCCCCAGATAATTATGCTACCCTTACTGGCATTTGACCGGAAGGGTAATCGATTGGGTTATGGTGGAGGGTATTATGATAGAACATTGGCTGTTTATCCGACGGTTAAAACCGCTGGTATTGCTTTTTCCTATCAAGAGGTATCAACCGTACCGGTTGAAAAATTTGATTGTTCTTTACAAACGATCATTACTGAAACAGAGATTATTTACAGTCAGAAGGATTAAAGGTGCGTATTGCTTTTCTAGGGGATATAGTAGGTCGTAGCGGTCGAGAAGCCGTTATAAAAGAATTGCCCATGTTAAGAGCTAAACTATGTTTGGACCAGGTTATTGTAAATGCAGAAAATGCCAGTCACGGATTTGGGTTGTCTCCTATTATCGCACAGGATCTTTTCAGGGCGGGTGTCGATGTTATTACCTTGGGTAATCACAGTTGGGATCGTAAAGACCTGATTACCTATATCGCACAGGATCCACGTATAGTCAGACCTATTAACTATCCCATCGGGACTCCGGGGCAGGGCTATCATATCTCCTTTACAAAGAATGAAAAAAAAATATTGGTTATCAATGCAATGGGTCGTCTATATATGGATCCGCTTGATGATCCTTTTAAAATGATTGAAACTCTTTTGATATCCTATCGGTTGGGTGAAACAGTAGATGCCGTATTGATAGATATACATGCCGAGGCTTCAAGTGAGAAAATGTCTCTTGGATATTATCTGGATGGAAAAGTTTCTGCGGTTATAGGAACGCATACGCATGTTCCTACAGCTGATTATCGGATTTTGCCGTTGGGTACTGCCTATCAAACGGATGCGGGTATGTGTGGGGATTATAACAGTGTCATCGGTATGCAGAAAGAGGCGGCCATTAACCGTTTTGTTACAAAAATGCCTGGATATCGTTTTCAGCCAGCTGAAGGATCAGCCACTATTTGCGGATTATTCATTGAAACAGATGATGTAACGGGATTGGCAAAACGTACGTTCCCCATTCGTTTCCAGGGTGAACTAGACACTTTTTTGCCTGATATAAAATAAAGCAGAATACAACTCATTGTCGCAATAAAATATAATTGATTTTTAAATCCATATCAAAATGATCTGGAAGGTCCGGAGGGATTTTGGGTAGTTGTGCATTTCTGAACATTCCAAGGATTGCCGCATCCAGAGCGTCAGAACCTGAGGAGTTGGTAAGATTTATCGAGAGAACCTGTCCATCCCGGCTGATAACGACATGAACGGAAGGACTGCCATCTTCTCCTTTACGAATAGCATCAGGTGGATAATACATATGTTGTTGGATCCAGGCTGCAATCAAATCACTGTAATCGGAACTTACCCCTTTAATAGTAAATTTATCTGCATATGGAGTATTGATTTTACCATTTTTGACTAGAGGACCAGTGGACATATTAATGGCTGAACGTGACCCCTGGGGTCTTATTTTTGCCATTCTGCGATGAGAGGCGTTGGGATTTTCATTAAAATCCAGGTTTGTCAGGTTTTCAAAAGGTGATTGAGATCTTACGGGATGAGCAGTTTTTCTTTTGATCCGTGGGGGAATATTTTTATAAAAATATTTATGTTCTTGATTTAAATTGATTTTCCTGTTTTTGTGTCTCAATTTTTCTTTTTTGGATGGTATTGGTTCCGCATCGGGTTGTGGAACTGTTATTCTGTTTTCAGATGGGTTTTCATCCGGTTTTGGAACTGAGGCTATTTTTGGAGGTACAGGAAGCGAATCAGGAATGGGAGGGGGAGAAATCGCCTTGCTTGGGGCTGGTTCCCCATTATATCCTTCACCTTTTAATCCTGATTGTCCTGTGGATCGAGGTAGAAAAACGACATCTACTGGTTTACCCTGACTACTATTTCCATATGGATTGGTATTTTTGTGATTTATATAGAGGCTTCCCATAAAAATAAGAAGTACAATAATTCCATGAAAAAAAAGGGAAGTGGTAAAATCTAAAAAAAAAGGATGTTTTTTTGATTGGTCAGGAACATGAAGACAGGTATTTTTATCTATTGAATAGTGTAAAAATCGACCTGTTATAATTTTCTCAAGTTTATTGTCAATATTATCAAAAAGTCTAAAATTGCTATTGAAAGGTTCTTTGCGAAGAAGTTTGAAGCCTTTCAATAAATGGTTATAATTTTTAGGGCGATCCAGCAGGGAAGGTTTTAAATGGCATACCGATTGATGATGAATTACTGATCGATCTGATTTTTGAACCAAATTCCAATATAAATGACGTTTGCCTTTTCGTCTGCCAGATATTGGGGAAGGGTGTCTACCAATGTTCATTCGACTGTAATTTTCTTCGGATGGAATGTTTATTGACTAAAACTTTATCTATTTAACATAATGTAATCTAAAAAAGAATAAATCTTCGATTAAAATAATAATTAATATTATTTCTATATATTATCGTGTCATTAAACTGGATATGAGATAATGACTATTTTAATGATCAAATCATCATCTGACATTGAACAGGGAATGCGATTTCTTGAAAAAACAGATCAAGATCTAGCAAAAATTATTGATAAAGAAGGACCCTGTCGATTGAAAATCGATAGGAAAACGCCTTATGATGCCTTATTGCAGGCCATAGCGGGGCAGCAATTGCACGCAAATGCAGCGAACGCTATTTTAAACAGGTTGAAATTGGCTAATTCGGGAGCTTTGCCAGATCCTGGAGCTTTGTTAAAATTAAGGCCGGATCAATTACGAGAGTGCGGCTTTTCATTTCGCAAGATCGATTCCCTATACGCTCTGGCCATGGCTACCCTGGATGGTATTGTTCCAGGCTATGAAGAGGCTTTAACTTTATCAGATCAAGATCTTATTGACCGTATAACCGTTCTGCCGGGAGTTGGACGCTGGACGGTTGAAATGCTTTTAATTTTTACACTTGGTCGTATGGATATCATGCCAAAAGATGATTTTGGAATTAGGGAAGGCTGGCGTATTTGTAAAAATCTTGCACTGCAGCCTAAACCCAAACAACTGGAAATTGTCACCAGGATATGGAGTCCATTCAGGACAATCGGGGGATGGTATTTATGGCGAGCTGTTGAGCAATCAAAACCTTTGAATAAACGTAACCCTTTAACATTATAAAATTAATCAGAAAATTGTGATAGATCCAGAACAATTTTTCCGATATGCTTATTGCTTTCCATCAATTGATGCGCCTTTCTGACTTGTTTAAATGGAAAAATTTTGAAAACTTGAGGTTCAATAATTCCGGTATCTAAAAGTGGCCATACATGTTTATGTAAAGCGCGCGCGATTTTTCCTTTAAATTTTGTATCACGAGGTCTTAAAGTGCTGCCTGTAACAGTAACACGCTTCATGGCGATCAATCCCAGATTCACATTTTCCGCCTTTATACCTCCTTGGAATGATATGATAACCAAACGTCCTTCTTCACTGAGAGATTTAATATTATCACTGAAATAAGAAGCGCCCATAATATCTAAAATCAGATTAACACCTTGTTTATTCGTAAGCGATTTGATTTTTTCATAAAAATTATCTTTTTTATAATTTATAAAGTCAGTTGCGCCCAATTTTTTACAAAAACTCCCTTTTTCTTCAGTGCCAACAGTCGTATAAATGGTTGCTCCAAAAGCTTTGGCTAATTGAATTGCGGTAGTGCCTATTCCGCCACTGCCGCCATGGATCAGAAGGGAATCATTCGGTTTTAGATTGCCGATTGCAAAAAGGTTTGTCCAAACTGTAAAAAAAGTTTCAGGTAAAGCCGCCGCTTTTATAGCGTTATATTGTTTGGGCCATGGAAGACACTGTACGTAGGGAACAGAACAGTATTGTGCATATCCACCACCATTTGTTAATGCACAAACTTTGTCTCCGATGGAAAAATGGGAATTTGACGGGGATGAAACAATTTCTCCTGCTATTTCTAAACCCAAATGTGGACTTGCATTTTTGGGAGGCGGATAATTGCCCTGTCTTTGAACGATGTCAGGACGATTGATACCGGCAGCTTCAACCTTTATTAAAACTTCATTTCTTCTTGGTACGGGAACGGGAATACTGGATAATTTCAAAACGTCTGGATTACCCGGTTGATCAAAGGTTACCGCTTGCATCATAGAGGGAAGAGAAATGGACATATATTAATGCTTTCATGAATGAGGAGTAATTACAGTTTATTTGACCATAAAAAGGAATATTTTATAATAAAATGTAATTTACATTGGAAAAGATAGATGAAACTTTGTAGATTTATCTTTTCAATTCACCCTTATATTTCTCTAACATATTGATTACATGCTTTATAACAGTTTATCTGATTTAGTGGCCGGTTTACCCAGACATTATCGTTTATTGGGAATAGATCCTGGTAAAAAACAAATTGGGTTAGCCTTATCCGATATAACCCTGATGCTTGCTTCCCCTTTTTCTGTTGTAAAAAGAGGGAAACTATCAGTTTTTGCTCAGTACTTGAAAGAATTATCTATAAAAGAAGAAGTTGGGGGTCTTGTTTGCGGATTACCTTTGTCGCTGGATGGGGACTTTGGGCCTGCAGCACAAGCAGCTAAAGATTGGATTATGGCTGTTTCTAATATGAGTGGTCTTCCGGCCTGTCTGTGGGATGAACGGTTGTCTTCCAGCGCAGTTAACCGCTTTTTGATTAATGAAGCGGATTTAAGCAGGAAAAAAAGGGATGAAATTGTAGATAAAATGGCTGCGAGTTATATATTACAAGCCGCTCTTGATACTTTAAAACCCAAGTAAATTATCTTTTGTTGCAGAAGTGGCGCCCAATGCATTGAGATATGATCGATAGATATCAAGCCTTTTTTTTGATTCTTGAATTTCGGCTTGGGGTAGGGGCTTCGTTTTGTCATATCTTGATCGAAGGTTTATTATAGATTGATAAGCCTCATAACGATACCGTTTGAGCCGTTCAAATGAGGCTGGATCGGCTTTACCATAAAAATTATGCATATAACGCTCATTCAAGTTAACTATGTTTTTATATTCATTTTGGACATGCTCGAGAATTGATTGCTGTTTTTTGGATGCACATGCAAATAAAAAAGGAAAGCAGATGAAAAAAATGAAATATTTAACATATCGTTTTGGCGTTTGTGTCATATGAAATTAATTCTTTATGAAATATGGCCGATTAAAAAATGGATCAATCATCGATACAAGATGTATATCTATAATTATACTAGGCATGAATGATCAAGATGAAAATAGTTATAAATAAAAATCAACTGTTCGTTCATTATAATATATTCGTATAATAAAAAATTTTCCTTTAAATGACAAATAATGATGATTAACGCAAATAACCCATATTTAAAACAAGTTAAGCGATTAATATTCAAGCAAAATGTATATTTTTTTATTCTTGCGTTTTGCAGTGGACTCATTGGGGCAATTTCAGTTCAGCTATTAAATATTATGTCCCTTACTCTCCACAAATTCTTATTTCATTTGGATGGAAATGGTCATTTGTCGGGATTAAGTTACGTTAATCCATGGTATTGTATATGTATTCCCCTGATTGGAGCGATAGGTTTATTCCTTGTCCGTTATTATATGGGTCAATTTTTCAGTGCAAAAATTGCAGATATAATTGAAGCAAATGCATTATACGGTGGTAAGCTTTCTGTCAAAGACAGTTTTTATTTAACGCTGCAGACCCTTTTGTCCAATGGGTTCGGTATTTCCTTGGGATTGGAATCTGCCTATACACAGGTTAGTGCCGCAGCAGCATCCAAAATCGGACGCTTCTTTAAAATTAGACAGAATAAATTGAGAATACTTGTTGGCTGTGGAGCGGCAGGAGCCATCGGTGCAGCCTTCAACTCGATTTTAGGAGGGGCTTTTTATGGATTTGAAATTGTTTTAGCCTCATATAATTTTATAAATTTCCCCTATATCATGATTGCTGCAATGTCTGGATATATAATGATTCATTGTTTGGGTGGTGCAGGACCCGTTTTTCATATTGTTCCGGATTCTATCCATTATATTGATTATGGAATTGTATGTATTTTTTCACTGATTTGCGCAATCATTGCCATTATGGTCATGTATGGGGCGACACGTATTGAAATTTATATAAATCAATTGAGAATTCCGAAAATTTATGGACTGGTTGCTGGAGCCCTGATGGTGGGAGGGATGGGTATCCTGACCCCTGCTGTATTGGGATCTGGTCATGGTTTTCTCTGGGTTGTCTTGGATCATGGTATTGCCTTTAAATTGGCAGTTCTTATTTTGTTTTTAAAGGCAATCGCCTCATCCGTTTCCCTGGGAGTGGGATTTAGGGGAGGATTGTTTTTTGCTTCAATGATGCTTGGTGGAACAGCGGGAATTGTCTATGGCAATATTGTATTATATCTAGGGATTCATACATTTTCCCCTCTTGTATATGCGGCAATAGGGATGGCGGTCATGTCGGCGAGTATTATTGGCGGTCCCTTAAGCATGATGTTTTTATCTCTTGATATGACGCAAAGTTATTCTATGACAAGTGTGATTATTTTAGCTGTTATTGTGGCTATCGTTACAGTGAGAAAAATATTTGGATATTCCTTTGCAACCTGGCGTTTCCATTTAAGTGGAAAAAAAATTCGCTCAGCTTTGGATATCAGTGGATTGACGAGAACGACCGCACAGACATTGATGAAACCTGTTGATTTTACGCTTGATTATAATTTACCTCTTAATCAGGTTATACATTCGCTGCAATTTCATCATAAAGAGTTATTAATATTAAAGAATGAGGAGAATGAATATGCAGGATTGGTCGAATTAAAAGATATATTTGAGAATTTAGTTCATTATCAAGAACAAATCGGGGAACTTGCAATCAGAAAAAATCGGGTTTTGACCCCGGGTATGAATATCAAAGAAATGATGGATGGTTTTGATGACATACATGAATGCCCATGGCTAATTGTTGTGCGTGGAACCGACAATTATGAAATAATGGGTATTGTAAATGAGGATGATGTTCTGAATCGATATAATGAAATTCTTGAAAGACAAATAAAAGATCTGACAGGAATGAAATTATATAGAGAGCTATAATAATGATATAAGGCACTCAATAAAGTGCCTTATAAATGAAAATTGTGTCAGATCAATGAAATAGAAAGTTATTTGTACTAGTCAAGTGTGTGACGGTTAAAAGCCTTGAACCATTGGTTGCCAAATTCAGTTACAGCGGCAAGAACTGCTGGATCAGCAATGAAAAGATCAAAAATGCTTGGTGGCAGGGTAATACCAGCAGATCCGATCATCATGCATTCTAATGCCTGACGGGGGCTTTTGAAGCTTGCATTAACGATTTCAACATCTGGTTTGTGTTGGGAAATCAAGTTTTGCAATTCTTTAACGGTTTCGGGGCCATTTCCACCTTGTGCATCAATTCTGCTGACATAAGGGGAAAGATATTTGGCACCTGCCAAAGCCGCCATAAATCCTTGAGCGGCACCATAGATTGAAGTTCCCAGGGTTGGGATGCCTTCCTTGGTTAATTCTTTGATGGCAACCAGACCGTTAGGGGTTACAGGAACCTTAACAATAAGGTTTTCTACACGAGAGGTCAGTGTATGAGCGTCTTTGATCATACCTTCTACAGTTGGAGAGATAACTTGAGCAAGCAACATTCCCTTTCCACTCATTGCATCACGGATGGCTGGTAACAAATCGAAAACGGACTTGCCACTTGCTGCAACAATACCGGGATTGGTTGTAACACCATCAACAGGTACCATCGCACAAATTCTTTTAATGTCTTCTACATCAGCTGTATCAAGTAAAAATTTCATATTTTATACACCTTTTTAGAATTATTTAAATGATTTAAATTCATTATATGATAAATAATATGTGAACATTAATAATGCTAGTGTAAAAAATGATTTTTGTTAAGTTTTTTGATAAAAAAATCAATTTTTTGTGATATTTATTTGATTCAATTTATAATTGAACAGTTTTAGGGCTCTAATTGGTAATAAAATTACAAAAATTGATAGAATCAGTTATTATTTTTAAATTGTGATTTTATTTAAATTTTTAAAATAATAATTTTTTAATTGACATTTAAAAATTTAATAGTTCGTTTTTTTTATATCCTTGCTGTAGGAATGACTGATTAAAGATCAGCAAGGATATTTATTTAAATTTTAGACTGAGTAATACATATCAAATTCGACAGGGTGAGGCGTGTGTTCGAAGCGATATACTTCTTCCCATTTGATTTTGCAATAACTGTCAATCTGGTCCTGAGTAAATACATTTCCCGCCAATAGGAAATCATGATCAGCTGCAAGAGCTTCCAATGCTTCACGTAAAGAGCCACATACGGTTGGAATTTCTTTAAGTTCTTCAGGAGGTAGATCGTAAAGATCCTTGTCCATTGCATCACCAGGATGAATTTTGTTTTTGATGCCGTCAATTCCAGCCATTAGCATTGCCGCAAATGCGAGATACGGGTTTGCTGTTGGATCGGGGAAACGGATTTCAACACGTTTTGCTTTAGGACTGGTCACATATGGAATGCGACAGGAGGCGGAACGGTTGCGAGCCGAATAGGCTAACAAGACAGGAGCCTCAAATCCTGGAATCAATCTTTTGTATGAATTGGTGGATGGATTTGTAAAAGCGTTTAACGCTTTTGCATGTTTAATAATTCCACCAATATAATACAGGGCTTGATCTGAAAGGTCGGCATAGCCATTTCCTGCAAAATTTGGAGTGTTGTTTTTCCAGATAGATTGATGGACATGCATACCAGTGCCATTATCACCATAAATTGGTTTTGGCATGAATGTTGCAGTTTTGCCATATGAATTTGCAACATTATGAACGCAGTATTTATAGATCTGCATAAAATCAGCGGAACGTACTAGGGTGGCAAAAGCCACTCCCAATTCGTGTTGAGACTGGGCAACCTCATGATGATGTTTTTCGATAGGCAATCCCATCTCACCCATCGTGCTAAGCATTTCTGCACGCAAGTCATTTTCCGTATCAACAGGTGGAACAGGAAAGTAGCCTCCCTTCACCCGAGGACGATGTCCCATGTTTCCTTCGGGATAATCTTTTAGGTTTGCATCAGGGCCTTCTATACTATCGAGTTGATAGATACCATAATTGGAACCGACACCGAATTTGACATTATCGAAAATGAAGAATTCTGCTTCTGGCCCAAAATAAGCCGTATCGCCAATTCCTGTTGATTTTAGGTATTGTTCAGCCAGTTTCGCAGTGGAACGAGGATCACGATTGTAAGCGGTTCCCGTTGCAGGATCAATGATATCACAAATAAGAATAAGCTGGGGTTTCGCCGTAAATGGATCCATAACTGCTGTAAATGGATCAGGCATTAAAATCATGTCACTTTCATTAATCGCCTTCCATCCGGCGATGGAAGAACCGTCAAACATAATGCCATCCTCAAAAATATCAGGCTCTATGGTTGATACATATTGTGTGGTATGATGCCATTTTCCCCGTGGATCCGTAAAACGGAAATCAACAAATTCTACAGAATTTTCCTGAAGCAGATCCATAATTTTGGCAATAGCCTCTTCTTTGGAAACTGAAGAAGAAATCAATTGGTCGGCCATGTACTATTAGTCCTTATTATATGATAGAAATTTATGCATTCAAAAACGTAACAGTGTCATCCATAAAGATAATATTTTTCGTCCCATATGGTTATAACTCTCAAAGGGATACTTCATTTTGTCAAAATGAAAAAGATAAAATTGATTATAAAGCTTCAACCCCACTTTCACCTGTACGAATGCGAATGGCATTTTCCACAGGAATAACAAAAATCTTTCCATCACCGATTCGGCCAGTTCTTGCTGTATTGAGGATGATGTCAATTGCACGTTCGACGATATCCGCACTACAGACAAATTCGATTTTAACCTTGGGCAAAAAATCAACGACATATTCAGCACCACGATAAAGTTCGGTATGGCCTTTTTGGCGGCCGAACCCTTTTACTTCTGTTACCGTAATTCCTTGAAGGCCAATCTCTTGAAGCGCTTCTTTAACCTCATCGAGTTTAAAAGGCTTAATAATGGCTTCGATTTTTTTTATCATCTTGTTTCTCTATATTCATCAAATAAAAATTATATAGCGATAATACTGTTACTGTTTACGATAACAATATTAAAGAATGTTTGGAAAGTTCTGTCCAGTGTAAAGATATAGAGAATTTTTAACAATGAATAGAACAATTTAATAAAAAATGTCTATTATTTAAACATTATGCCTATTTTTTATATTATTTATTTAAAATTGCTATAAAATAGACAATGATTTATAGGGGTTATGTAATTTTTTTGCCTAAATTTTTATCATAAAAAATTTTAATTCATAAATTGCAAATTATTGTTTTTTATAAATTAAAGGCGTTTTTCCCACATCTGTTCGATATATCATGGAAGATTCTTTTTCAACAAAATGAATATTGAATTGGCATTTATGTTTCAATTTTTCAAAAAGGGAATGTGATAGAGTGTTTTTTTTATCAGATTCAATCAATGATCGTATCATTATATCGCAAATTTTGTCTTTATGTTTATCATATTGATTTTTCATTTCATAAAGATTTGAAACCGCAATTATTAAATTTAAGGTTTCAGTATTTTGGTTTATTTGGAATTGAAATTCCTCAGCAATTTTGTTGAAGCTAAAAATGGAATCAATCTCCAGTTTCTTAGATAATAATGTCAGGAAATGTGGAACATAAAATTGATGATTTATCAAAGAGATAAAATCGTCACTGCGGCCTACATATTCAAACTGTATCGAATTGAGAAATCGACTGGTATAATTTGGACGCCTTATGACGCGATCCCCTAATCTATAACGCAAGACAGGGGCTTCATTTGCAAATAATCTTGTGACGACAAGATCTCCTTCTTCGTTTTCTTGAACCCATTTTCCGTTTTTATCGACAATTTCTATCAGATGTAAACCGGGAACAGCTGTTAGGATTGAACTTTCCGGATTGAGTTGTAAACCTATAGTTTCGGCTTGTGTGGCAGCAAAAAAACTCAATATGATTAAATTCTGATAGATATCTTTTAGATCAGATTTAATTTTTTCTGGAAGACATCCACTGCCATATAGAGCTATTCTCAAACTACCCTTTTGTTGATCATTTAATTCACTTGCATAAGGAACGAGCATGGCGATGTCGCGGACAATGCCCATGAAACTTTTTTGTCCCGGATTTTGCATAATACGTTGATAAATTTTAGCGGACATGGGTCCGATACCAAGATAATTAACATTTGGAATTTCTTGTAAAACTCCACCAACCATGGTTCCGCTGCTCCATAATTGACTGTCAGAGAGAGTGGTGCCAATCCATTTGGCCTGTTGTTCTTCCATATAACGTGAAATAATATGTTTTCCGATAAAATTTCCTGCCCATCTGTAAGTATCCCTTAATTCTTTTTTTGAAAATACGATTTCGGAAGATCTTCCTGAGGCGGTACCTCCACTGTTGGCAATTTGAAAATTACCATTTTCGATCGGGACAATCATACCTGGACGTTTGCCAGAAAATAAATCTGTATAAATTTCTTTATCAGTAAGCGGAATGGCGGAGAAGGTTTCAAAATCGTTTAATTTTTCCTTGCCAATCGCTTGATCAATACGTTCTTTCCAAATAGGGTTGACTCGACATATCTCGATCAGCTGTTTTAACCTTTTAAGGATAAATTGGTTCTGTATTTCAAATGGAATTGCATCAAAATAAGTTTCCGTTAACCGTTCAAAATAGCGAATGGTTGATAAAAACGTTGGAAATTGAGCAATATTTTGGATTGATTGTGGATTAAACAAAAAATCAGGAAAAACAGTTTTCAGTAATTCCTTGTTTGAATGGATATGCAAGATAGGGGCTCCTTGGGTAAATATGGGAATGGAATGAATTTAAAAGGTTTTAAGAATGGAATTTGCTGCGGTTTCAATATGTTTGGTCAGATCAGCGATATCATCCATTGAGATTTCATGATTCATGATAACGATACGGAGGGCGGTGATATGATCTAGATCCACTTTTGAAATGAAATAGCGTCCTTCATCACGGATTTTATCTCTTATTTTTAATTGTAAATAATTCAATTTTTCTTTCGATAGTTTTTTTTCATTTGGCAAATATCTGAAGCAAAGAATGTTGGATTCAGGTTTGTGCAAGGTTTCAAAATTATCTAGAGTCTGTAGATATTTGTATGCTTGAAAGGTGGTTTTGACTAGAAGGTTTAATTTGGTTGCAAAAAATTGTTGACCGTATAAAGACCAAACAACCCATAAATTTAAAATGGAAGGCCGTTTGGTACATTCGAAATTTTTAGTTCCACTTTCGAATTTTGTTATTTCATCTTCGAATTCCTCTGTAACATAACTGGCTTGAATCGGAAATGTCAGCTTTGTTTTATCACCATTTTTATAAAATAATAATGTACAAGCCGCAGGAACAAATAATGTTTTATGAGCGTCAAGACAAAAAGAGTCAGCGTATGTTAAGCCTGCTACTCGGTTTCTTAATTGATCGGAAACTAGAAAGGATCCGCTATGTGCTGCATCAACATGAAACCAGGCTTTATATTTAATGGCGAGTTCCGACAATTCTTTTAAGGGATCAATAGCCCCAATGCTTGTACTACCTGCAGCAGCGATAATACAGAAAATATCTTTTCCGTTTTTATGGGCTTTATTTAAAATTTGCCTTGCTTGTTTTATACAGATTTGTCTTTGAGCGTTCAGGGGTAATAAAATGATATTGTCTTGACCAAGACCAATAATGCCAGCAATCCGGCTGACAGAAAAATGTGCATCCGTTCCTATAGCTATGGTAGGTACAAGGTTTTTTTGACCAGCATTTCCTTTTTTCCAGATATTTGGGTATTTGTTATTGCGGGCGGTTATTACCGCGGTTAAATTGGCCAAACTTGCTCCAGAGGTTGAAATCATGCCATAATTACTATTTTCCCATCCCAAAAATTTAGCAAATTTTTCCGCAATTATTTTGTCTGCTACATTAGGTAGGGGGCCGCATTCATAAAATGATGCTGGCTGGGGGCAAAGAGAATTTACAACATCATAAATGGCTGAAACAGGAATGACCGATGAAAATTGTCTGGCCATATATCCTGTAGAATTTACTTTGATTGCAGTATTGATGTGTAAATCAACAATCTGGTTCAGTCGTTCAATAATTGACTCACCGGATTTGTGATCTGTCAGATGAAGGGCAATATTGAGGAGTTCATGCGGAGTTATACAATGAATTCCTTTCTTGGTTTTATCTTGAAGCAATTTATAAAGTTTTTGTTGAATTTTTTCAAATAAAAATGAAATATTATTTGGGTTAAAAGCATCATATAATATTGAGTTATTTTTATTTATAATTTTATTACTGGATACCTTATAGTTATTCATTGAAATACTTTCTTAATATTTATAATTCAATTTTTAGGTTGTATATTATCCATAATAAAATAAGTATTACATAAATTAAAAAGACAAATAACAGTCAAAAAAAGAAAAATTGTTTAGAAATTACTTAACAGGATTATTAATAAATTATTTATATTTTGTCTGAAATACATTGATATTTGTCAATTTTACTTATTATTAATTTACCTAATTGGACTGTATTTTAATAAAGCCTGTTATTGCATGGAATTTACGTTGATGAAAAATACAGTTCTTATCATTATAGACTTACAAAATGATTATTATCCAAATGGAAAATTTCCATTATTTAATATGAATTCTGTTGGTAAAAGCAGCATGGAAGTTTTAGCTGCCGCACGGCAACATCATATTCCAGTCATCCATATACAACATCAGTTTCCCATGAAGGATGCCCCCTTTTTTGTTCAGCATACTGAAGGGGTGAAAATTAATAAGGATGTAAAACCATTGGATAATGAAATATGTATTACAAAAAATTATCCTAACGCTTTCAAGGGAACGGAATTGAAGTCCGTTCTTGATAGACATAATTATAAAAATCTTATCGTTATAGGTGCCATGTCCCAAATGTGCGTTGATGCGACAGTCAGGACAGCCTTAGATTATGGATATCAGGTGACATTGATCCCTGATTGTATTGCGTCAAAAGAAATAACCTTTAACGATGTTGAAGTGCCCGCGCCAAAGGTTCATGCTGCAATGTTATGGATATTATCTTTTGCTGGTGCCAAAATAATGCCCAAAGATGAATTTTTGGCACATCTATCTTAAATGAAAATGAATTACGATATATTATTATGTTTGACCGTTATCTAAATACGATTGAAACAGTGATGGCTAATAATCATGCTGTTTTTATGGGAACATCTCAAGCAGTAACTTTGCTCTATCTGGATTATAAAATTTCATCAAAACAATTTAAAATTGCTTTGGAAAATTACGTAAATAAAAATCCATTACTGCAACAAAAACTGGTCATTCAGAATAAAAAATGGTGTTTGCAGAGAAATTCTCATCCCGTTTCTAATTTTGAAGTTTATAGATACGAGGAAAAAATTAAAGATTTTGATTTGATTCTTGAAAAAGAAGTTAATAACATTCTTGATTATAATCAAGTTTTATCAAAACTGAAAATTATCTATCCTGTCCAGAATAAAGGTTGCATAATTATCCTTACTCAACATCATGCAATCATGGATACCTATTCAGCAAAAAAAATTCTTAAAGATTTAATAGATTCAATTTCTATTGACGAAGAAGAAAAATATTATGAGCATTTTCCTGTATGGAAATATTTCAATGCAAAAGAGGTGGCCGATTGCGATATCCGTCAAGTTCATAAACCTGACAATGATTTTTCACAGGCTTTGAAAATCTTTGATAATCCCTTGCCTCTAAAATGGACCGCTGTTGATACATGGATTATTAACCCATCGCTCTTATCATCCATGGAATATTATGCAAAGAAATTGGATTGTAGACTTAATTCCCTTTTGACTGTCATTTATTCAATTGCTGTAATGAAACTTTTAAATATTAATAACATTAATACTTATAGTGCAGTAACCTACCGTAAAAATAACGATTTGATGAATCAATTGGGTTGTTTATTGGATGTTGTGAATATCAATGTAAAAATCTGGGATATTGATGATTCAGTCAGGAGATTTGAAAGGGAAATAAGTTATATTAAGAAACACTTATCCAAGGAACTGGAAACAACCAGCCAGATTCTTGCGGATGCAAAAAAACAAAAGCTGTCTTTTCAAAAGGCTGTAAGATTGTGCGAAGGATTGGGATTCACCAATAGTGGTAGAACAGATACCTTAAAGTTTGAAAATGATATAAATGTTCTTGCCTATCGGTCCGTTGCCAATCGCACATCTGGTGCATTGTTATTTACGTATCATATGTCATTTCATAAGGGAAGTTTGATAACAAGTGTTTTAACATCGCAATTATTACTGGATAAAAAATCCATTCAGTTATTTATTCAAAATATCAATAAATACATTAAAATAATTGATCAGAGAGTGAAGTTGATGAAAGCTCAGGATTAAATCTATCTTGAACGGATTTTATATTTGTTTCGATAATCCCTTGGAGTGAGACAGGTGATCCTGGTAAAATTTTTTCTGAATGAACTTGAATTAGCATAACCAAGATTCCATGAAATTTGTTCAATAGGCATATCGGTTGTTTCAAGAAGGCCTTTGGCATATTCAATGCAAAAATTCTGTATGTAATTTTTTGGAAGCAGTTTGGTGGCTTTTTTAAAACGTCTTAAGAAAGTTCGTTCTTCAAGTCCCGATTGAATAACAAGATTTTTGACGTTTATATCATGAATATCTGCATTCATAAGCCAATATTGCGCCTTAAGGATGGCTGTATCATTATGATCCAGTTTTGGAAAAAAAGACATATATTGATTTTGAAGATCTCTTGGTGGATCAACATTCATGAATTGAGTCGTTTTTAGCATTATATGATGGCCAAAAAATTTTTCTACAATATATAATCCAATATCAACCCAGGACATGATTCCACCACTAGTGATAAGAGTTTCGTTATCAACCAGAAGTTTACTTTTATTTACAATGATTTTTGGAAATTTTTTTTGAAGGGTATCAGCATATAACCAATGGGTTGTGGCTTCCTTTCCATTTAACAATCCCGTTTCAGCTAGAATAAATGTTCCAACACAGATTGCCGCAATTATGGATTGTTGAGAATGATGATGTCTAATAAAATTAATTATTTCGCCAATATTATCCGGTGTATGGATTCCGCTCATACAGGGAGGAATAATGATCACATCTTGTTTTGCTAGAAAATTTGTAAAATCGTGATCGTTGGAAATTACCTTGACCTGTATTTTTTTAAATGAGTTACACGCATATTCTGCCAGATTAAATAAATCAATCAAACCGTTGATAGCCGTCTGTTGATGATCTGAATAAGAAATAATTACAATTTTTAAGTTAAATTGATTTGTCATCATGGATTAAAACCAAATTTGTAGGGTATCAATTACCCTACAAAATAAATTATTGATTTAAAAGTGGTTTTAAAAAAACGCCTGTATAACTATTTGGTGACTTGGCAATTTGTTCTGGTGTTCCTGTTGCAACGATTTCACCACCGCCACTTCCACCTTCAGGTCCGAGATCAATAACCCAATCAGCGGTTTTGATAACCTCCAAATTATGTTCGATAACAATAATGGTATTTCCCTGATCAACCAGTGTATGTAAAACCTCCAGTAACTTACGTACATCTTCCGTATGTAGTCCTGTTGTGGGTTCATCAAGAATATATAGGGTTCTTCCCGTTGCCCGCCTTGCCAGTTCCTTGGAAAGTTTGATACGCTGTGCCTCTCCTCCTGAAAGGGTGGTGGCCTGTTGTCCAAGATGAATGTAGCCAAGTCCAACCTGTTTTAGTATATTTAGACGGTCGTAAATTCTGGGAGCGGATGAAAATAATGGTATGGCTTCATCTACTGAAAGATTTAGGATATCGGCAATGGAGTGGCCCTTGAATTTGATTTCCAACGTTTCCCGATTGTATCTTGCTCCTTTACAGGTATCACAGGTAACAAACATATCTGGAAGAAAGTGCATTTCAATTTTTATGACCCCATCTCCTTGACAGGCTTCACATCGTCCGCCCTTGACATTAAAGGAAAAGCGTCCTGGCTTGTAACCTCGTGCACGGCTTTCCGGCAGCTCTGCAAACCATTCTCTAATTGGTGTGAATAAATCTGTATAGGTTGCCGGGTTGGAACGGGGGGTGCGTCCAATGGGGGATTGGTCTATGTCAATGATTTTATCAAGTAATGGAATATTCTTGATGGATTTATATGGAGAGGGTACAGCATTCGAACCCATCAATTGTCTGGAAAGGGCCTTATAAAGCGTATCAATGATCAGGGTGGATTTTCCACCCCCCGAAACACCCGTTACGGAGATAAAGGTTCCAAGGGGAAAATCAACAGTAACATTTTTTAAATTGTTACCTGTTGCGTTACACAGTGTTAATATTTGCTTTTTATTTATTTTCCTTCTTTTTTTGGGAATGGCAATGAATTTTCGGCCACTTAGATAATCGCCGGTAAGGCTGTCCGGATTTTTTTCCACTTCCTTGGGTGTGCCCATGGCAACGACATGTCCCCCCATGATGCCAGCCCCGGGGCCCATATCAATAAGATAGTCAGAAGCCTTGATCGTGTCTTCGTCATGCTCAACAACGATCAAGGTGTTTCCAAGGTTTTTTAAACGATTAAGAGTGCCGAGCAATCGTTCATTATCTCGTTGATGTAATCCGATTGACGGTTCATCCAGAACGTATAAAACCCCTGTCAGTCCAGATCCAATTTGACTGGCCAGACGAATGCGCTGGCTTTCACCTCCAGATAGTGTGGCTGAACCTCTGGATAATGTAAGATAATCAAGACCGACATCATTGAGAAATTTCAAGCGATCAATAATTTCTCGCAGAATTCGATGGGCAATTTCTGCTTTTTGAGGGGATAGAGTTTCTTCAACACTGGAAAACCATTTTAATGCTTGATGGATGGGATAATCTGCAATTTCTGCAATGTTTTTATTGTTTATTTTGACACATAAAGCTTCGGGTTTAAGTCGGGCGCCATGACAAGCGTGACAAGGATAATCGGCCCGAAAGCGATTGAGATCTTCCCTAATGATATGACTGTCAGTTGAATGATAGCGTTTATCTAGATTTTTGATCACCCCTTCAAAAGGTTGAGTTACAGTATAGGATTTTTTTTCATCATGATAGTGAATCGGAATTTTTTCATCTGTACCATGCAGAATGGCATGTTGAATTTTTCCAGGGATTTTTTCCCATGGCGTGTTGATTTTAAAATGAAAATGTTCGGCTAGACTTGCCAAAGTTTGTTGATAATAGGGCAGTGAAGTATTTTTCCATGCTGAAATAGCCCCTTTTTCCAGGGAAAGTGCAGGATTGGGAATGATCAGGTCTGGGTCGAAAAAGCTTTCAGTCCCGATACCGTCACATACTGGACATGCACCTTGGGGTGCATTGAAGGAAAAAAGTCTTGGTTCAATTTCTTCAAGAGTAAATCCGCTTTCAGGACAAGAATAACGTGATGAAAAGCTTAAATGAATTGATTTTCTTTTTTCATCTTTACGTAAGACCTCCTCCACTTGTGCAAGACCATCGGAAAGGGATAAGGCTATTTCAAAACTATCTGCCAATCGGTTTTCTATACCCTGTTTAACGATGATGCGATCAACAACCACCTCGATCGTATGTTTAAGTTTACGATTTAATTCCGGCGCTTCTGAAATGTCATATAGTTTCCCGTCAATTTTAACCCGTGTAAAACCCTTGCGTTGAAGTTCCGCAAGCTCTTTTCTGTATTCCCCTTTACGACTTCGTACAATGGGGGATAACAACATCAATCGGGTGCCTTCGGACAATTCCATCACTCGATCAACCATCTGGCTGACGGTTTGTGCTTCAATTGGTAATCCCGTAATCGGTGAAAAAGGGGTTCCTGCTCGTGCCCATAACAGGCGCATATAATCATGAATTTCAGTAATGGTGCCAACTGTTGAACGTGGATTGCGGGATGTTGTTTTTTGTTCGATTGATATCGCAGGAGAGAGCCCCTCAATGGATTCAACATCGGGTTTCCCCATTAATTCCAAAAACTGGCGTGCATAGGCTGAAAGGCTTTCAACATAACGTCTTTGCCCTTCCGCATATATAGTGTCAAAAGCCAAAGAGGATTTTCCCGATCCGGAAAGGCCCGTGATAACCGTCATCTTGTTTCTGGGAATATCAACATCAATATTATGTAAATTGTGGACTTTTGCTCCACGCACTTTAATATGGGTAAGCGAAGTCGGTGATTTATTTTTCATGATATGATTGTTATATGGTTTTGTATCTTGTGATTACTGTTTTAAAAAAATTACAGGATGGTATAGAAAGAATATAATTCTTTTAAAGATGGAAAAAAAGTAAAGATATAGCATTTTTTACTATAAAGAAATGAGGATAAAATGGCAGGAAGTGTTAATAAGGTAATTTTGGTTGGAAATCTTGGACGAGACCCTGAAGTTAGAAGTGCACAAACAGGCGCCAAGATAGTTACTCTCGCAATTGCCACCAGTGATACCTGGAACGATCGTCAGACTGGTGAACGTAAGGATCTGACAGAATGGCATAGAGTGGTAATTTTTAATGAGCGTCTTGCTGATGTCGCAGAAAAATATTTACGTAAGGGTCGCAAGGTTTTTATTGAGGGTATATTGAGAACCCGGAAATGGACTGATCAGCAAGGTGTTGAACGGTATAGCACAGATGTGGTTGTTGACCGATTTAGAGGAGAACTGGTTTTATTGGATAGCGCGCGAAGTGTTGGAGATTCAATGGATAATTATGGTTCGGAATCTTCATTTACACCACCACCTGCGGCCCGTCCAGCCAGTAATGCATCATCTGGTAATAGATCCAATTCCAGTTGGGATGCTTCCATGCCTGGTAATAATGATTTGGATGATGAAATTCCCTTCTAAGTCTATCGATGAAGTTTTGATCACTGGAATATTATTGATGTCATTGGTTTGATAATAACTTGTATATTTTTAGTGATCCGCACTCTAACTAAATATAAACAGAATGTTATAAAAAAAGATACGATCTTATTATCGTGACGTGATAATATTAGATCTAAATAGTAAATCCTTTTGTATTTTTGTTTTTAGCAAGCTTTTGATCATAAAATTATTTATTTTCTTTCCACTATAAAACTTATAAGTTTTACTCTATATTATAGGAATATTATTATTTAAGGGTTATTTTGCAAAGATCATAAGACATTCTTACGTTGTAACCTGATTTAAAGTTATTTGTTTGTAGATTAGTTTATAATTAATTAAATGATGGATCTGCCTTGACCGATTTACCAGAAAATACTTCATCCTTTTCAACCGATATTACCCCTGTTACCGTTGAAGAGGAAATGCAAACCTCTTATCTGGCGTATGCCATGTCTGTAATTGTCAGTCGTGCTTTGCCGGATGTCAGAGATGGGTTGAAACCCGTTCATCGTCGAATTTTATATTCAATGTTTGAAAGTGGTTTGACCCCTGATAAACCTTATCGTAAATCTGCCCGTGCTGTTGGGGATGTGATGAGCAAATATCATCCGCATGGGGACTCATCAATTTATGATGCCATGGTAAGAATGGCACAGCGTTGGTCTATGCGGGTATGTCTGGTTGACGGTCAGGGGAATTTTGGGTCTGTTGATGGGGACTCTCCAGCAGCTATGCGTTATACAGAGGCACGTCTGGGGAAAGCTGCCATATTTTTATTGGAAGACATAAATCAGGATACAGTTGATTTTCAGCCAAATTATGATGAAAGCGAGCAGGAACCCGTTATCTTGCCCGCAGCCTATCCAAATCTCTTAATAAACGGTGCCTCGGGTATTGCGGTGGGAATGGCGACGAATATACCGCCTCACAACCCTGGAGAAATTATCGATGCTACCTTGGCATTAATTGCCAATCCAGACATGGATCTTGCACAATTAATGCAAATTGTACCTGGTCCAGATTTTTCCACTGGCGGTATTATTCTTGGACGTTCAGGTATTCGTAATGCATTTGAAACGGGACGTGGATCAATACTGGTGCGGGGACGTGCCAGTATTGAGGAAATTCGCAAGGACAGGCAGGCCATTATTATCACCGAGATTCCCTTTCAGGTAAACAAAGCGACTTTACAAGAGAAAATTGCGGAGCTTGTACGTAATAAGCAGATTGAAGGTATTTCCGATATCCGTGATGAAAGTGATCGTTCTGGTATGCGGGTGGTTATTGAAATCAAACGTGATGCTACTGCGGAGGTGGTTTTAAATCAATTATACCGCTTTACCCAGCTACAGACGACTTTTGGTGTGAATATGCTTGCATTAACCAATGGAAAACCTCAGTTATTGGGATTGAAAGATGCGTTAAATGCCTTTATCTCCTTCCGTGAGGAGGTGATTTTGCGTCGGGCGCGATTTGAATTAAGAAAATCTAGGGATCGGGCGCATCTATTGTTGGGTCTGGTTATCGCGGTTGCTAATATAGATGAAGTTATCGCTTTAATCCGCTCGGCTCCGGATACGGTAACAGCTCGTGATCAATTATTGAATCAGTCCTGGCCTGCGGAAGATATCCAAAGTCTTTTAAACCTTATCCAAGATGAAGGTAATACATTAAAAGACGGAAGGGTTTATCTCAGTGAAGTGCAGGTTCGCGGTATTCTTGAGTTGAGATTGCAACGGTTAACCGGTTTGGAACGTGAAAAAATTCAAAGTGAACTAATGGAAGTTTCAAAACGGATTGAGGAATTGCTGGAAATTATTGCGAGTCATTTGCGTCGTATGGAAATTATGCGTGATGAACTTCTTCGTGTAAGATCTGCAATTGTCTGTGAAAGAATGACCGATATTGTTGATTATGAAGGCGACCAAACTGATGAAAGCCTGATTGAACCTGGACAGATGGTTGTAACCATAACACGTGATGGATTTATCAAGCGTACCCCACTGGACACTTTTCGTTCTCAAAATCGTGGGGGTCGTGGCAGAACTGGGGCCGGAAGACGTGGAGATGATATAATTACACGATCCTTTAACGCGCATACACATCAATGGGTAATATTTTTCTCTTCTGGAGGAAAGGCGTACCGTGCAAAAGTTTGGCATTTACCAGAAGCCAGCCCAACGTCAAAAGGTAGAGCATTAGTCAATTTATTGCCTGATTTAGGAAATGATGAGGTGACAACAGTATTGCCTTTGCCTCAGGATGAGGAATTGTGGTCAGACTTGCATCTTGTGTTCGCCACCTCATCCGGAAACGTCAGGCGTAATCGCCTGAGTGATTTTGGAAATATACGTTCTTCCGGTTTGATTGCCATGAAACTAGATGAACATGAACGACTTATAGGGGTTGCTACCTGTCAGGAAGGTCAGGATGTTCTTTTGGCCACCAATAAAGGTCGGGCTATACGTTTTCAGATTACCGACAGTTCTTTGCGCGTTTTTTCCGGACGTGGAAGTACCGGTGTTCGTGGTATCAAATTGGCTGATAATGATGAGGTTATTTCCTTAACTGTCTTAAATCATGTTAATATTTTAACTTCTGAACGACTTGATTATTTACGTTACAGTAATGCGAAACGACGTGCGGAAAATGCCGAAACCAGTGATGATGAAACGATTGTTGAAAGTGAAGATCCGTTTGAGGACGAAGTTGAAAATAATGAATCTGCTGTAGAGTTGACAACAGGACGCTTAAGCGAGCTACAACGGTCTGAGGAAATTCTTCTGACGGTAACCAATGCCGGTTTTGGTAAACGGACTTCCGCTTATGAATATCGAGTAAGTGGTCGAGGCGGATTGGGTATTGCTAATATAAATCTGACGGGCAAGAACGGGGATGCCGTTGTTGCAACATTTGCGGTATGGGAAAATACAGATGTAATGATGGTGACGGACAAGGGACGTTTGATTCGCGTGCCAGTTAACCAGATACGGATTACATCAAGAACAGGAATGGGGGTAACTTTATTCCGTATTGATGAAGGGGAAACGGTCAGTAGTGTTTTTCCTGTGATTGATAATTCTGATGACAGTGATGAAAATCAGACAGACACCGATTCATCCTTATCAGAAGATAAGGATGAATAAGGAATGCCGAGAATAGGATTTTATCCAGGCACATTTGATCCTATAACGAATGGTCATATTGATATTATTAAAAGGGCCGTTCGTATTGTGGACAAATTAATCATAGGGGTCGCTTTAAATGCAAATAAGCAGCCCTTATGGTCTTTGGAAGAGCGTGTGACATGTATTCATGAAGCCCTGATTGAGGAATTTGGTGAAGTCTGCAAAATCTTAAACCATAGCGGATGCGATATTGATGTTATCGGATTTGACAATCTTCTAGTTGATTGTGCAAAAAAATATAATGCGCAAATTCTTATACGCGGTCTAAGACAGGCAACAGATTTTGATTTTGAATTCCAGATGTGTCTAATGAATCAATGTTTGGATCCAAACATCGAAACGATTTTTTTAGTTGCCACTGAACAAAACCGGAGTATAGCTTCAAGATTTGTAAAAGAAGTGGCTTTGTTGGGCGGGGATATATCATCCTTTGTTCCAAAGTCTACTTATAATAGGTTTCAGAAGATGTTCTTGAAATCGTGAAATAACAAATTATTCATGTAAATAAAGTGAAAAAATAATGGAAAATGATAAAAAACTATCAGTAGATACAATTCATATGAAATTGAAGGATGGAACGGTCATTATAAAATTGCGTCCAGACCTTGCACCATTGGCAGCGGAACGTTTGGTCGCGTTGACGGAAAGTGGATTTTACGATAATACCCCTTTCCATCGTGTTATAGAGGGTTTTATGGCTCAGGGAGGCGATCCAAGTGGTACAGGTACCAAAGGGAGTGATTTGCCAGATTTACCCGCTGAATTCACAAAAAAAGAGGGTTTTCGTCGTGGTACAATAGGCATGGCACGTACAATGGATCCAAACAGTGCCAACAGTCAGTTTTTTATTATGTTTGAAGAGGCACCGCATTTGAATGGTCAATATACCATTGTTGGCGAAGTTATCGAGGGAATGGAATATGTAGATCAGATTAAAAGGGGAACCGGGGCAAATGGTATGGTTCAGGATCCGGACCGTATTGTTCGAATGGTTACAGTTTCATAACTAAATTTTTTAAAGAAAATGAAAAATAGTGGTTGACTTCTTTGCGAATAACCACTATTTCAATGCTCACACCGCAAGAAAACAGCGGACTTTCTGAGAGCCGGTAGCTCAGTTGGTAGAGCATTCGACTTTTAATCGAATGGTCGAGGGTTCGAATCCCTCCCGGCTCACCATCAAAGAATGATGGATATCAAATCCTCTTATAATTCAGTATTTTAAACGTATGTAAATATAATACAAATATATGTTTATGACGTTGTCAATATTTTCACAACAATTTTAAAAAATATTTTAAATTAATTTTTTAACGTAGATAAATAGATAATTTCTTTAATATGATATAATTTTTTTTGTATTATATTGTTTTCTTTTTGAAAAAAGAAATAATAGTTAAAAAAGTATATTTTTTTTAGTTTTTGTAAGGCTTAATGCACCCAGATTTGTAAAGTTTGGATTGATCTGCCTCTTGCAGTATGATAAATTGGTAACAATTATTTGATAGTGCTTCAGTCGAGTTCTTTTTTCTTTCTTGAGGCATATATTAAAAAAATTGATAGCAAAAGTATTGGATATAATTTTTGCAAATAAATAGTTAAATCATTATCAGGAGAAATTCATTGGTATACACTGTTGGTCAATATCTTGCCACACGGCTTGCCCAACTTGGGTTAAACCATGTTTTTGCAGTAGCGGGTGATTATAACCTTATACTATTAGATGAACTGGAAAAAGTTTCAGAATTAAAACAGGTTTATTGCAGCAATGAGCTTAATTGTGGATTTGCAGCCGAAGGGTATGCTCGTTCACGTGGACTGGGAGCTGCCGTTGTAACTTTTAGTGTTGGTGCATTTAGTGCATTTAACGCTGTTGGTGGTGCTGCAGCTGAGAATTTGCCTTTAATCTTGATTTCTGGTGCACCTAATAACAATGATTATGGCAGCGGACACATTTTACACCATACAACGGGTCATTATGACTATTCATATCAGCTTGAAATGGCCAAATATATCACGGTTGCGGCTGTCTCAATAACACATGCCGATACAGCGCCAGCCTTGATTGACCATGCCATTCGTCAGGCTTTATATCATCAGAAACCTGTATATATCGAATTATCTTGTAATATTGTTAATTTGCCTTGTGCAAGACCGGGACCAATCACCAGTCTGACCTATGAAAAAAGTAGTGATGTTGATTCATTGGAGGCTGCAGCAAAAGCTTGTCTGGAAAAAATCAACAATGCCAAAAATCCTGTTATTGTAGTTGGCAATAAAACACGCGCTGCAGCTGCAGAAAAAGAAGTGATTGCATTGGCCAAACATTTAGGATGTCCTGTGGCCACTATGGCGCATGCGAAAAGTTTCTTCCCTGAGGAAGATCCTCATTATATTGGAACTTTCTGGGGTGAAATCAGTTCACCTGGTGTCGAGGAATATGTCAAGAATTCCGATTGTCGTATTTATGTTGGCGCTGTATTCAACGACTATTCAACGGTTGGATGGACTTCCCATTTATACGATGAGGATAAGGATATTCTATTTTCTCCACATCATTTACGTGCAGCAAAAACAGAATTCAGCGGTTTCAAACTAAAAAACATTCTAAAACACATCACACCTCTTATCAAAAAGAATTCAACTGCGTTGGAATCTTTCAAGGCTAAGCATCATGCTGAAAAAGCTGCTGTTGTTGCAGAAGGTAATGCACCTTTAACAACAGTTGAACTAACCCGTCAAATTCAAGGAATTATTGACAATAATACAACGATTTTCCTTGAAACAGGGGATTCATGGTTCCATGGTATGCATTACAGGCTTCCTAATGGAGCTCGTGTTGAATCAGAAATGCAATGGGGACATATTGGTTGGTCTGTTCCGGCAATTTTTGGTTATGCAGTCAGTGCTCCTGAACGTCGAAACATTGTGATGGTCGGTGATGGTTCATTTCAATTGACAGCTCAAGAAGTTGCTCAAATGATTCGTCATAATTTGAATGTCATTATTATCTTGATCAATAACCAGGGTTATACGATTGAGGTCAAAATTCATGACGGTCCTTACAATCGTGTTAAAAATTGGGATTACGCGAATATCATCAACACGTTTAATGCCGAAGATGGTCATGGACTTGGTTTGAAAGCTAAAAATGGCGCAGAATTGGCTGATGCGATGAAAACAGCGCTTAATCATAAACAAGGTCCGGTTTTAATCGAGGTTGCTATTGATCCTCAAGATTGTTCTCCTGATCTTGTTGTTTGGGGCAAGAAAGTTGCCAAGGCGAATTCAAGACCACCACGTGAAAAAAAATAAAATCATCAAATAATTTAGTATAAAACCTTTTCATGATTGTTTCATGAAAAGGTTTTCTTGTTTAGATATTTACCTAAAAAGTTCGTCCACAGGCTTGTTAAGATAGACCGGTAAAACTTCCTGTGGGGTTCCATCCATTTTCAAAAATCCCTGTTCCAACCATATGATCCGATTGCACCATTTTATAAGAATTTGCGGCGAATGAGTTGAAATAATTAAAATTTGTGATTTTTTTACGATATTTTCCAATCTGTGCGTGGCTTTGAGCATAAATCCTTCATCACCTGTCATGAACCATTCGTCCATTAATAGGATTTGTGGATCAATTGCAGTGATGAGACCAAAACCCAATCGCAAATTCATGCCAGAACTGTAGGTTTTTACCGGTAAGTCAATGTAGGATCCTAATTCAGAGAATTCAATGACCTTTTCTTCGATTTCATTCATCTGCTTACGGGGAACACCATCGATATAACATCTTAATCGTATATTTTCTCTTCCTGTTAATTCAGGATTCATTCCAACTGATGGATCTAATAATGAGCTAATATGACCTTCAATACGAAGATGACCGCTTACCGGTTCATAAATTCCTGACATCGTGCGTAAAAGAGTTGTTTTTCCGGCACCATTTGTACCGATCAAACCTACTCTTTCTCCACCCTTAATGCTAAAGCTTATATCGCGTAAGCTTTGAACATAAATTTTTCTATGTTTGTCTTCGCTAAGACGTCCGGAAAGGAAAATATTGGTGATTTTTCGTAAATTACGCATATTTTCATGATATAAAGGAAAAGATATATAAAGATTTTTTACGGTAATACTGGGCATGATATCTAAATCCAGTAGGGAATGCGAAAACGTGTTTTACTGAAAATGAAAATTGCGGTTACCCATAATATCAGGCTGTAAACAATTGCAGCAAACCAGATAGATGAAGACACATATTCTCCAAGAATGGGTGCGCGCACAATTTCAAACAGAGGGTAAAGTGGATCCATAAGCATATAGTTTTTGTTGAAATGAATGAAATTAATCTTCCAGATAATGGGAGTTATAAAAAACAAAGCTTGCATTATACTGGCTATAATAGGTGGAACATCTTTGAATCTGGTGCCAAGAATACCGATCAATAAACAAATAGCCAAACTATCCAGTGTCCATAATATACCAGAGGGAATTAAAAGATATAGGGTATAGGGCACGACCTTTAGAATGCAGAAGACAATTACAATGACTAACAGGTTATGGATAAGGATTAGGAAATTACTGATGATACTTCGCCATGCATATACGCTGTAGGGTAGACGTGTGGATAAAATCAATTTCTCAGAATTGGTAAATATTGTGCAGCTATCAATTGTTAAAGTGCTTATAAAAGTCCATAAAACCACGGAAAGGGAAACATAGGGAAGATATTCATGAATATTAATGTGTAAAAGATATGCATAAAGAAAACCAATAGTCGCAATTTTGCTTCCCATTATAATGGTGATCCAAAAAGGTCCCAGAATTGATCCCCGATAGCGTAATTTAATATCTGTCCAACCCAATTTACAATTTAACCTCCATTTCATAAATCCTTCCAGAATATCCAACACGGCAAGTTTGATATTTTGTGAAAACTTTACAGGGCCAAGATCAAGGATCGGTTCTTTTGGTAAAATCTGATTATTATTTGACATTGCAAAGTCCGTATATTCATTGGCGATTAAATAATAAATAAAATTAAAATATAGTGTTTAAAATTGCTTTTCAAACAAAAAAACAGCATTGATCAGTTTCAAAATAATTGCATCAATACTTTATAATACTTTTTATTTATGAATAAATTTAATGATTATTTATAATAATTGTTAATATTGTAACAATAATAATTCAAATTTAATTTGAAATAATTTCTGCATTATTTGATCTGATCAGTTCTCGAAAATATTATCATAAATTAATAGGTTATTTAGATAACGTGGCGTATAAATAAAAATAGTGAATAATTTTCAGTTATTAAAATATGTTGATCAAATGAAAAATATATCTATGCATGAAGTCAAAGATGCTGTCCTTGTTGGTGCTGGCATTGTAAGCTCTACGTTGGGCACATTATTAAAAGAATTTAATCCTGATTATAAAATTACCATTTTAGAAAGATGTTCCGAAGGTGGCGATGAAAGTTCAGCGGCATGGAATAATGCGGGAACAGGTCATGCTGGTTTGTGCGAATTGAATTACACTCCCTTTATTAAGGGGGAGGAAATAAATTTAACCCGCGCAATTGTCACGAATTCCAGATTTGAGACTTCACGCTTGTTTTGGAGCTATTTGGTCGAGCAAGGAAAATTTACAACGGTTCGGGATTTTATAAATCCAGTACCTCATTGCAGTTTTGTTTATGGGGCTGATAATGTTGCATTTTTAAAGCATCGATATGATAAAATTCGTGAATTTGCAGGATTTGCAAAAATGGAATTCACTGAAGATCATCAAAAAGTTAAGGAATGGGCGCCGCTGGTTGGTAATGGTCGAAATGCAAGTGAAAAAATTGCATTGACACGTGTGAAGGGCGGTACAGATGTCAATTATGGTGCCTTGACACGTAAGTTATTGGCACAACTTGAAAAATATGATGACGTTTCCATTCAATATGATGAGCAGGTTGTTGATATAAAACGGGTTAATGGTGTTTGGGAAATAAAATATAAAAATCGGATAAGTGGTTACGAAAATATTGTTTTATCAAAATTCGTTTTTATAGGTGCAGGTGGCGCAGCACTATTATTGTTACAGAAATCCGGCATACCTGAAGGACGTGGACTGGGTGGATTTCCAGTAAGCGGTCAATGGTTACGATGTGATAATCCCGCGATTGTAGAACAGCACCATGCCAAGGTTTACAGCCTATCCATGGAAGGATTGCCTACTGTTGTGGCACCGCATTTGGATACACGTGTCATTGATGGTAATAAATCAATCCTATTTGGTCCATTTGCCGGATTTACAACTAAATTTCTAAAAAAGGGTTCATATTTTGATTTCCTTTCATCGGTTCGTTTGGAAAATATTGAACCTTTATTATCTGTGGCGATACATAATATCGACTTTATTCGATATCTTATTCGCCAGAGTACACAAACGATGGACGACCGTATTAATGCTTTACTCCGTTTCTATCCCCAGGCAAAAAAATCAGATTGGAAACTTCAGGTTGCTGGACAGCGTGTTCAAATTATCAAAAGAGATCCATATGGTAAACCAATCCTGCAAATGGGTACCGAGGTTATAACATCCAGTGATAAATCCCTTGCCGCTTTATTGGGTGCCTCTCCTGGTGCCTCTGTATCAGTTTCAATTATGGTGAACCTGATTAAAAAATGTTTTCCTGAGCAAGTCCAGGGAAAATGGGCCAAGAAATTGCATGAAATATTCCCTGCTGAAGAACAGGAACTTCAAAAAGATGCAGGAACTTATAATAAATTGCATGATTTTTCTGATAAAGCGTTGCAATTAACTTAGGATTTAATCTGAATACTTTTAAATACCCATTTTAAATGGGTATTTTTATTTCAAATCTTTGATAAGTCGATCAAAATTATTATTTCCTTTGCTTACTCTTTCTTGCATTTTTGAAATAATTTTGCATGTCGCATATTGACGCCATAAATTACAAAGAAAGAATCCCAATACTCCTATAAAAACACCAATTGCTACGTAGAGCATGTTATCTTGTGGCAAAAGACCCATGATCCAGCTGCTTAATGCACCAAGAATGAATTGAATGGTTCCCAATAATGCGGACGCACTTCCTATTTTTCTTCCATGTAGGGTAAAGGCAAATATGGTACAATTAGGAAAAATAAATCCTAGGCATCCCATGATTATTACAATTGGAGAACAAACCAATATGATGCCTGGCCAATTATGAGGTAGTGGTAAAAAGCAAAGAATAATAAACAGGATTGAAACGATAAATGCTACATTTACCGCACAGTTTGTCAAAAAGCTTGGTTTAAATTTGTTGATTAGAATACCATTAAGCTGATTACAACCGGCAATTACAGCGGAATTGATACCAAACCAAAGTGCTAGCTGTAATTTAGAAAAATGCATAACATTACTCAATATGTCAGGTGTACCGCTCAAATAGGCAAATATCATGAAAAGTCCAAAACTGGTTATCAAAGTGTTTGAACTAAAGACAGGTTCCTGAACAATGCGAATATATCGCCATAAAATTGATCGGATAGAGGATTGAATGCGGTATCTAATGGGTAAAGTGTCAGGAAGCATTATTATTACTGAAACAGTGCCCAAAAAGCCGTAGATTGTCATTATCCAGAATAGGACGCGCCAGGGAAATTTGGCAACAATGAGACCACCAAGTGTTGGTGCTGCAATAGGAACAATCGCACCAACCAATGCCAGTTGCGCCATTATTTTAATGCCTTTCTTTCCGGTGGCAATATCCCTTACCATAGCTCGAGGAACAACCATGGCGGTTGAACCTCCTAGCGATGAAAGAAGGCGGCATAAGCAAAAAAGATAAAAATTTGAAAAGATTGCACAACCTGCCGAACCTAAAGTGAAAAGTAACATGCCTAAAAATAGAGGAGCCCGACGTCCGTATCGGTCAGATATCGGACCAGATGTAAATTGACCAATGGCTAAGCCGATAAACCATACCGTTAAGGTGATCTGGGCTGCACCATTGCCATAACCTGCCAAATCTTGACTGATCTGAGGAAAGGCGGGAAGATACATATCTGTTGCAAGGGGACCAATCGCAGTCAACAGGCCAAGTATGACTATAATCCACCAGGATAAGTCTATAGTGTTTAGGTTATCTTGTTTCAATTTATTCATAGTTTCGTATTTAAATTTATTTTATGTTAGTAAATAGATTATTAATGAATTAATTCAATATAAATTAAATGTTACGTATAAAATATCGGTTTAATCAGGCTGATGATTTTACCATTTACACCTTACGGATTTTTTGTGCATATGATGGAATAAAAGATAAAAACATCTGAATTTATATTTTTAGATCATCAAGAATCTTGTTCAGCATTCGTAAATAATAATTTCCAAAAAGAATGTAATGAATAATCAAAGGGAATATTTGATAAATTGCCAAACGTTTTTGCCATCCTTTCTCAAGTAGATTATAAGATTGATAAAAAATGTCATAAGGATTACCAAAAAGGTTTAACATGGCAATATCAACTTCATTATGGCCATAATAACAGGCTGGGTCAATTAAATAGGGTTGATTGTAATGGGCAAGGATATTACCGGTCCACAAATCTCCATGAAGGAGGCTGGCTATAGGACGATCAGGCAAAAAGTCATCAAGTTTGATAACAAGATATTCTATTTTTTTGGCAGTTGTTATGGGTAAATGGGACAGGTAACATGCCAAACGCCATTCACCCCAAAATTTTACCCAACTAGATGAGGGTGTATTGATAACATTGATTGTTCCAAAAGCATAATTGTCCTCCCAGCCATAATTGGAGTTATGGATGTTATGAAGTTTGGTTAACATTTTTCCAAGATTGGACCATGTTTCCAAGGAAAAAGAATTTGTTTCCTTAATTCTTTCCAAAATTAAAATTTCTGAATTGGCAAGAATGACTTTTGGAACATCAATGCCATTACTTGCAAGAAATTTAAGCATTTTTCCCTCACTTTGAGGAGATGCACCATTTTTGATCACATAATTTTTCTTGTTTTTTGTTATGATATGGAATGTTTCGGAAACATTACCCTGGGTTAAGGGTTGTGCTTGTTCTATCTTGTCATTAAGATATTTTTCCGCAATGGAAATGAGGGCAGAGGGAGGGTAAATATTCATGATATTTGCTGTTCAAAATAATTTGCCAGATTATGACAAGCCTCGTTTATTTGAGACCATGTTCGTGAAAAAGCATCTTGATTTTTGTAATAGGGATCTGAAATTTCTTCATTCTGATGATTGGGAATATAATCAAGCAATAATTTTATTTTACTATCTGTATCATATGGTGCCAATTTTTTTAATTGAACGATATTTTTATGATCCATGCCAATTATATGTGTAAAATCATGAAAATCCTGTAGCTGAATTTGCCTTCCAAGATAATGGCGAATGTCTATTCCATGTTTCATGACCTCATATATGGTACGCGGATCTGGGGGTTGATCAATATGCCACGCTCCTAATCCAGCAGAATCAACAGAAACTGGCAATTTTCTTTTTTTGACTTCTAGACTGAAAGCGGCTTCAGCCATGGGGGAACGACAAATATTACCCAAACAGACAAACAATACTGAATATAAAGCCATAGAAAACTCAATGTTATGATAATAAATTGTTGAGAAATATATTGATTTTGCAAATCTATTTTTATGTTAAAATACTTTTGCTATCATGACAATGCTAAGCTTCATAAGTTTTTTAACTGTTTTAATAAGCAAATTTGGTAATTTATGCAAACTAATATATAGTAACAGCTATAATTATGATGATTCATAATATCAGTCTATTATAATTTATTTTATGTTAGTTATTTTTTCATATAGAATATGGATTTTGCTAACTTAATTATTTAAAATAATAAAAAAGTTTGAATGGTTTAAATCAAGGGGATGATAGGTGCCTGCTGGTGAAATTGTTGATCCAACCAAAAATCCAGTAAATCGTTTGTGGCGTTTTTTTCTGCGAATTGGTATTCCCGTGCTTGGGGTTATTTTGGTCTCTTTTGTTGTGGTTGGGGTGACCCTTCATTCTTATCACACGACAAAAGCTGGGATTTCAAAATTATCACATGTGATTTTGCGGACCGAACAATCCAGGATTTCCGAAGAAATATTGTCTTATCTCAATCCAGCCACCAAGGGTGGGGGATTGGCCGTTGATATGTTAAGTCATATTCCATCCGAATATAAATGGGGAATGTTTTATAGTTATGCGATGAGCAGTTTACATCGTACGAAACAGGCTGAATCTTTTTACTTGGCTGATAGTGACGGTCGTTTCAATATGGTTGAACGTGTTCCTGATCATCCTGACCAAGTAAGGGTTATAACATTGGAGCCAGATCAAAAAGGTGGACGTTTTTTAGAGGAATATCACATTTTTGACAGTAAAAAGGTTATTAAAACACGTTATATGCCAGCCAACGCCTATGATCCTCGTTTACGTGCCTGGTATCATACAGCTGTTGAAAATAATAAATTGACTTGGTCATCACCTGTTTTGATGCCAACAAAAAAAGGTTTGGCGGTGACGGCATCTATACCTTTTGTGGATAAAGATGGGAAAAAAAATGTTTTTGCAATGAATATCTCCTTGCAAGAATTGACGAAATTTTTGGCTTCCATAAAACTGAGCAATAATGCGCGGATCATAATCATTGACAATACTGGTCATATTATTGCCTCTCCCAATCTATTGACCTATTTTGTTGGAAATGAATGGAATCCCCAAGATTCAAAAATCAATCCTGCGGTAAATCCCGTGATAGCTAGGGCATATGATCAATTTCAGATCCAAGGTTCTGGTATTCATTCCTTTAAAATGGAAAAAAAACCTGATCTTGGTCAGGGACAGGATCAGAAAAAAAATTCAAAAAATATTATTGATAAACAGAAACAAGTCGCTGGCAATTATATTTGCGTAACTTCCAGATTGCCTGATTCAATACAGAAATGGGTTATCATGATTGTTATACCAGAAAAAGATTTTTCTGGTTTTGTAGCTTCAGGTGCAAAGCAGAATCTGCTTTTTTCCTTGTTGGTTGTTGCATTGGCCGCATCAATGGCGGGATTACTGATTTATCAGGGACATCGTATGGATAAACTTGGTCTGCGTTTCCAGCACATTCAAAATGTGGTTGAACAGGAAAGTGACGCTATAGAGATGGTAGCCTCAACTCCGGAAGTTTTTGATCCCAGAAATGAAGCGCTTATTCTTACCGAAAAACTTTGCAAGCTGGTTTCTGCACATCGAGTCAGTATTTGGCATTTTTCAACTGATCATAAATCCTTGATTTGCAATGATATATATGATCGGACAGAAGATAATCATGCTGGTGGATATGAATATTCTATTTCGGAATTACCCAATTTTTTTGAATTGCTTGATGCAGGTGAAACAGTTGTTGTGGACAATGCTGAACATGATCAGAGAACGGCTGCATTATATCGACTGTTTATGAGCTCTGTTTCAACTCGATCGCTGATGATTACCCCTGTTTTAGGTAAAAATGGAACAATAGGGGCAATTCTGGTTGAGGATACGCCTTATCTTTATAATATAAATCATATCACAAAAATTTTTGCCGGGCTGGTTACAATGCGTTTTGTTGCGGCCCAAGTTGAATTTGACCAGATTGGCAAACACCAAAGACTACACTATGAAAATGGTAAAGTTTCTTCTCAGAAAGAATTTTTGAAAAAAACGGTCAAAGATGATTTGGAAAATACGGAAAAAGATATTAATCATGATTATCTGATAGATCCGGGTCAGTTTTCAAAAAATAAAATTGATTTTGGTCAATTTGATAAACAAGGCGAACAAACCATATATCCTGCTGTTGCGATGATGGATATTTCATTTAGTGGTTTTTTGTCTTCTGATATTCAGCATACGGTGGAATTAATCAAACCTGTCAAAAATTTAGTCATTGTATTGGAGCAAATCGCACAGAAATATGGTATTTTCTACGTAAGAATTATGGGAGGTCATCTGATCGCTGTGACGGGATGTTCAAAGGAGCCAGACATCACCGCCCCGATCAGATTGGCCCAAGCGGCAATAGATATGCGAGAGGCCTGTCTGGAGATTATTCCCCATAAATATACAAGTTCAACATTTGGGATTGGAATAGATGTTGGTCCAGCAATCGGGTCCTGGTTTGGCAAGGACGCAAAAACTTTTGCATTATGGGGGCCCGTGGTCGGAATGTCTTCATTGATGGCACAAATGGCCAAAGATGATGCAACGATTCAAGTGACACAAGAAGCCTATGCGGCTTTAAGAAACGATTTCCTGTTCAGATCAAGAGGAAATTTCTTTATTCCTGATATGGGTGTTGCTGATATATTTATTCTTGCTGGCAGACGATGAACGATTATCAAAATAATAATGACCAGTATACCAAAAGGGAGAGTGCTCCCAGATCGGATAAACAGGTCGAAACGATTTTATCGAGTTTGAATGATAATGGTATTCATGATGTCGATCGATATATGGAATCCATTCGTATTCGTGAAGCTGAACAGGAGCAAACATTATATCAACGTTTGAAAACTGTAGAACCGGGTTTCTTTTCGATTTTCAGAAAAATCGGAATTGTTATTTTCTGGTACATGCAGCCTGTTCTGAATGTAATTGGTTCAGCAACGCGCAGTTATTTTCGGTTTCTTTTGTCTGTTCTGGCAGTTTCATGGGGAGTGCTGGTTGAAAGCATCTCTCCTCTAACATGGCGCAGGACAGTAAAGTATGAATTCAAAAGAATGGTAGGGTTGGCCATTGGCGGTGGATTTTTCAGCACTTTCTTTACGGCAAGTCTTGCGGGTTTGGCTGTGGTTTCTCAAGCGATTTTATGGCTTGGCGCAGCAGGATTAACCAAAATGACTGGACCCATCTTGGTTACAGTTCTGGTTCGAGAACTGGCCCCGGTGCTGGTGGGAATGATTTTATTAGGAAGAAATGGCATTCTGACCGTAACGGAATGCAGTTTACTAGCAATGGGTGGACAGCTTAAATTTTTTACGTCTATGGGAATAGATGCTTTTATAACCATTGTAGTGCCAAGAGCCTGGGCTTTTACTATTGCCAGTTTTACTCTGGGAATGGTTTTTGGTATTATCTCGTTATTCATGGGGTATCTGGTAACTTATTTTATGGGGACAATGCATGATTCCATTTGGATGTTCTACAGTAATATCCTCGCCGCAATGACGGGATGGGATTATATTCTGGTACCCTCAAAATTTATCGTTATGGGTTTTTTGATTGGTGTTGGTTCTTGTATCACTGGTATGAATGTCAAAGTTACAGATGATCCTGCAACGTTATTGCCCAAAGGTTTTACGCGCGGTATTTTGCTCATCATGGTGGTTAATATTTTATTTACAATAGGATTTTAGTGATGGTGGATAAAATATTATTGAATATAGATAACGCCAAACCTTCATTTGAAGAAAGCGCGTTGCCTTATGTGCCATACAATTTAAAATTGCGGGCAGGCGAATGTATCATTGTTGAAACGGGCAGTATGGAGTTATCAACTGCTTTAGCAGATTTATGTAGTGGTATTGTCAAGTTAGATGAAGGAAGTGTCAAATTTGAGGGGATGGAATGGTCTTCTTTGAATGAGCCAAGATTATCTGCCTTAAGGGGAAGAATAGGTCGTATATTTCAACAGGGTGGTTGGGTTGATATGTATCCTGTCGCAATCAATATCTTGATGCCAATGTTGCATCATTCCTCTTTAGCTATCGATAAATTGACCAAGCAGGCTTTGACACTATGTAGAATTTTTGGTTTGCCTGGTCTTCCCATGGATACGCCTCGCCATATGATGCCGGTAGATTTACATAGGGCTGCATGTGTGAGGGCCTTGTTGGGAAACCCTGATCTAATTTTATTGGAGCACCCTTTTGAAGGATTTTCAGAAGATTTGTTATTCCCACTGTTTGAAATGTTGAATACGGCACAAAATAGAGGGGCCGGTGTTATTTGCTTTACACAACAGTTTTCTTTGTGGAATTATTATAGGGAACGGGTGACGCATTGGACGCGGTTGCAGGAAAAAGGGTTAACATTGGAAAATCAATAAGAATATTTATCCTTAATTGCATGAATGATACGGTTATAAAATAAAATGTTTAACAGCAAACGATACACAAAAGCGCGACAGTTATTTCAGCTAAGATATGCTAATGAGTGGACAGGTGGTCTTGTTCTTTTATGCTTATTGGCATTTATTGGTGCAATTATTGAAGCTGGTGTATTACGGGACTGGCTTACCCCTGCGGCACAACTGAATATTATCCTGCCACAAACAGGTGTTGACAATCTATCGGTTGGAGATGATGTGGAGGTATTCGGTATTAATGCGGGGACCATACAAAAAATCAATGTTAATTCTGATGGTGGTTTAACAGCAATAGCAATGCTGGATCCCCAGATTAGAACTTTTATCAGACGAGATAGTACAGTCACCATCAAACGTAAATTTGCCGTAGCAGGTGCCGCTTTTGTTTCTATAACAAGAGGGTATAGTACGCCGCTAAATTGGCGTTATGCTGTTTTGTCGGCGAAGACAGAGCCTAATCCTGCAGACCAGATTTCACAAATGGTATTGCAAATCCATAAACGTATTGTTCCAATTATGGATAGTGCAAAAAATATGATGGCTTCACTTGAAATGACAGTTGAGGGAATTCAACAGGGGCGTGGAACAGTCGGTCGTTTGGTTAATAATGATGAATTAATCAGAAGAGCTGAAAATATGGTTCAAACAATCAACAATGTTATTGAACAATTGAAACCGATTGAAAATAATATTAATCATGTTGTTAAAAATTCTGATAAGGTCATGGTTAATTTCAAAAAAGTTTCCAGAGATTTAAGCAAGGCTTCACCTTCTTTGAAACCGATAGCTAAAAATGTTCAAGATGCAACGGCAGAGTTGCCGGATATGATGATTCAATTGCAATCAACAATGGGTGATCTACAACGATTGATTATACAACTGAAAAGTATGTGGATATTGGGTGGAAATGGAAAAGCGCCTCATAAAACAAAACGTCTACATGCAAGAGAGGTAAGACCATGATAGGAAATTTAGGAAAGAGTCCGTTTTTTCTTACAGGTTTTCTATTTCTGGCAGCATGCGGCGTTACACAAAATGATCCACCTAGAGATGAGCCTTTGCAACGAACTATGGACGTTGCCAAACAGGGAGTATTTTATAATCGGTTAAAACAGGCTGAAATGAATTATCTAAAATCATATCAATTTGCTTTAACCCGTGATGATCAGAATGATATTGAGAATGCAGGTTATAATTTAGCTGTTGTTCAGTTGGATATGAATAATATACAAAAGGCTTATGAAACTGTTCAAGCTGTCCGTAACGAATTATATATTAGAGACGAAAAAAATAGTCCTCAACTGGATTTAGTTGAAGCAGCCATTTTATATCGGTTGCATCGTCAAGACGAGGCTTTGAGACTTTTACAAAATGCGGTACAAACATCGCAAGATGATATACAGGAACGGGCTTATTTTTTCATAGGATTGATTGCTAACGATCAAAATAATATTTTCCTATTGGTTAAAGCTTCTCAAAAGCTTGATCAATTAATTCTAAAAGATAAAAATGCAAGAAAAGAGGATAGTTGGAAAGCGGATCAAGGTGAATTGCATGCATTGTTGAATTATAAAAATGGGAAATATGATGATGCTATTACCACGTCAAGATTTGTAGAGACAAGCCGTCGTCAACAAATTGAATATAGAGCAATGGTTAGGGCGCTTGTTATTCAGGCTATGGCTTATGAATCAAAAGGTGATCGGATTCAGGCAGCCAATTTATATATAAGGGCTGGCAAAAGTGCCCGATTTTTAAAAGAATATACAGATGCCAAGAATTATTTGTATAAAGCTGTTGCATTACAGGCTGATCAAATAACTAATAATTTGGCATCTCATGAATTATCAACTGTGAGACAAGAAGAATTTAAAATGAAAGAAAATTCTTTAGATAAAAATTAATGGCAATAATAATAATTTTATTTAAGAAATAGAGCTAAAATCGCTAAATATAGCCAACCAAAAATAAGAAGAGTACCTCCGATTGGTGCTATGGGTAAAAATGGATGAAAACCGGTGAAACTGATGTAAAAGACACCTGAGCAAAACAAAGTTAACCCTAGAATAAATATACATCCGATTAGAAAAAAATGTAAATTCAGTTTCCATAATTTTTGTAATATGGAAACTGATATCAAGGCTAATCCGTGAATGAATAATATATTATCCGCTATTCGACTCATATTTCTGCCATCATTAATGAAATATTGATCTGGTAAATGGGAGGTGAGGGAAGAAAATATAACTGCCAGTAAACAGTAAAGTGCCCCGAAGGCGAGAGAAATATTAATAAATAAAAATTTTCTTTGAAATTCCATTTTTCACCTTATTTATACGATTTAAAGAGTTGAAAAAAAACTATTTATGAATTAAGTATAAAAAAATAATATAAAGCTTTAAGATGGCAAAGAGGTTAAAAGAATAATAAAAAAAATTGTGTATTATTAATTATAAAACAAAATTATATTAAAAGTATTTTATAAATATTGCAAAATATATTAATTTTTTAGGTAATACTAAATAAAAACGTGTAAGTCAAAAAATAATAATTAAGTTTATTAATTCATAGTAAATAGCGAAATAAACTTGAATATTTGTTTAAAAAATCGAAAATATTAATTTTTCTAGAGATTTATCTCTAGAATTTATCACTTAATAACCAATATAAACCAATAAAAATATTTATACTTAATAATAAGCATGATTTTTAAAGTGGGAATTTTTTTTAATGAGAACTGATAATAAAGAAGAAAAATTTTCGAATATAACTGATATAGATGCTGTTAAAAGGGCGTTGGAAAGTATAGGGGATTCTACAAATAAAAAGACAGTGAAAGAAAAAGGAAATGATAATTTTCCAAAAAGACGGTTTATCAGGGATCAAGGAGTAATTGTTAAAAAACAGAATTCAGAAAAATTTTCTAGAAAAACATATTTTCAAGATTTTTCAGTTGATGATAAACTGTCAAAATATAACCGAAAATTATCGATAACAAACGAAAAAGATGAAAATAGTTTCAAAACAATTCTTAAACATGTAGAAATACTTGTCGAGAAAATGACATTGATGCAAAAACAAGTCGAGAATTTGGAAAAATTGAATATTCAACTTTCAGAACAATTCAAGAGTGTGACATCCAGTTTTAATAAACCAAATGAAATTGAGACTGTTGAGATTATGGAAGATGATGATATTGTTGATGAATTGGGACAAAAACCGGTCAAATGGTGGATTAGAAAGCTTGACTAATGTCCAAACTGATTGTTAAACATTATGAAAATTTATGGAAAGGACATTTTAAACTTGATAGAGCAGAAGCTGTTCAGAAATATTCGGATGGTAATGAAAAGTCTATCAAGCGTGAAATATTAAGAGTAAATGACAGTGTTGCGGTTTTATTATTTCGTCATGATAATGGAAACATTATTTTAACTTCACAATGGCGGGCACCTGTTCTTGCAAGAGGTGACGATAATAATCCGGTTATAGAAGTATGTGCAGGCAATATAGATTCATCAGATTATGATCCCTTAAAAAAAAATCCATTGGAAGCGGCTTATCAAGCTGCTTATCGAGAGGCAAAAGAAGAGACAGGTTGGCATATAAATCAGTTGTACCATTTATTTGCCTTGTATAGTTCGCCAGGAATCACAACAGAAAAATTATATTATTTTATCGCTTCCGTGGATAAGCAAGATCAAAAGGGTGGTGGATTACGACAGGAAGGCGAAAATATTGAAATATTGGAAATGAAATTGACGTTGGCCTTTGAATGGATCAAAGAAAATAAAATTGTTGATTTGAAAACGGTATTTTTGTTACAGTATTTCGGTAATAATATTAATCTATTTATGTAAGACCAAATATTTATATGTAATTCAAATAATTTTTTGGCTGAAAAATCAATATAATCATATCAGTCTGCATCATGTTTTGTAGAAAAAAAAGTCGTGCAGACGAAATATTTTTATATTTACCTATCTATACGGTTATATTGTTTTTAATTGTAATTAGTGTTGATTTTAACTAGTATTTACTCGTTTATAAATTTAAAACGTGTAAAGATAATTTGTAACAGAAGAATAAGGAATAAGTCGTGGTATTTCGTCGGGATCTTTTGCTTACTACAGCAGGAGCCTCCTTGGTTGGAATAGTTGGTGGAATAACAAATATTTCCCCAGTATCTCTTGCAAAAGCAGATGAACATAATTCTGTGGATCAGGGAAAACCATTTGATCAAACTACGGTAAGACAATTGGCAAAATCAATGGCGCAACGTGCGTATAAGGCACCTGATGATCATTTGCCAGATGTGATTGACAAACTAGATTTTGATGGATTTAGGGGAATTGAATTCCGCCATGAAAGAGCTTTATGGAATAATGAAAATTTAAATTTTGCTATTGAATTCTTTCCGAGAGGTTTTTTATATCGACCACGTATAGATATTTACGAGGTAATTGATGGGGTTTCCAAGCCTGTTCAATATCATTCTGACATGTTTTCCTATGCGGATCCTAAACATAAAATTGATCAGGATTTAGGATTTTCTGGCCTGAAATTGATGACCAAACTCAATCAATCGGAAACGATGGAAGAATTTGCAGTATTTTTAGGTGCATCCTATTTCAGGGCGATAGCCAAAGGTCAACAATATGGTTTGTCTGCGCGTGGTTTTGCTAAGGGAACCGCGGATCCACAAGGAGAGGAATTTCCTCTATTTCGGGCGTTCTGGATTGTCAAGCCTAAAAACGGCATTGAATCGTTGGTTATATATGCATTGCTGGACAGCCCTTCATTAACCGGGGCGTATTGCTTTACAATTCGCCCAGGTAACATGACAATATTCGATGTTGAAACCCATATCTATCCCCGTAAATTAATTTCTAATGGCGGAATTGCCCCTCTGACTGGCATGTTTTATTTTGATGCCAATGATCGTAATCATATTGATGATTGGCGTCCTGCCGCCCATGACAGTGAGGGTCTTCTTATATGGACGGGTACAGGACAACAAATATGGAGACCTTTAACCAATCCCGTTGATTTACAATATTCTGTTTTTGTTGATAACGCGTTAAAGGGTTTTGGCCTAATTCAACGTAAACATGCCTTTAGCCAGTATGAAGATCTGTCTTTGCATTATGAATTAAGACCAACCGCTTGGGTTGAGCCCGTGGGTGAATGGCAAGCGGGTAGTGTCAATTTGGTGGAAATACCTTCCCCCAGTGAAGTCAATGATAATATTGTGGCATTCTGGCGCCCCAAAGAAGTTTTTAGAGAAGGAAAAGAATATTCCTTTACTTACCGTTTATATTGGGGATGGGATAATCCATGGACAACATCCTTATCTCGTATTGCTGCAACCAGAATAGGGGCAGTTGTTGATAAACCGGATGTAAGATTTATTTGTATAGATTTTTTTGATGGTCCATTGAACGGCTATTCATCGGACAAACAATTGCATGTCAATGTATCCTCTTCCACGGGTCAAATTAGCAATATAAGCATGTATTCAGATACAAATTTGCATAAATGGAGAACGACTTTTGAGTTCGATCCTAAAGGAGCTAAAATGGCTGAATTGAAATGTGTTTTAATGGATGGGGATCAACCAATTTCCGAACAATGGACCTATCGTTGGACACCGTAACATATTTGTGAAATTTATTGTTTAATAACCCAAGCATGAAAAGCTTGGGATTTTTTTAGGTAGGTATAAGAAACGGTTATTATTTTCAAAAATCATTTATCCATGTATGAGTAAATTGATTTTATAATCAACTTCTTGGATGCATTTGTTTCCAGTCTATTGAAATATTTATATTTGTAAGTTAGGCTTCGGGTATTTTAAATAGGAGAAAAAAATACTTATGGTTGAATTAAAGGTCAATAATCATTGTCATCTGCAAAATGATTTGAATGAAATCAAATTTCAGGACTTAACAGCTGACAAATTTGAATTTGCTGCCCTTCCTCCAGAATCTCCTATTGAAATGCCTGTGCAAAATTTATTTTCAAGGCCAAATATTCATAATCGATCTAAAAGAATGAAAACTGAACCAAAGACAATTTTCTTTAGAAGATTGTTTGTTTTTTTATTATCTTTTTTATTAACGGCGTACGCTTCTTACGAAATGAATCTAGTGTTTAACAGCACAGGCATGAATTCCCTTGGCGTTATTATTCTGATTATTTTTACAGTATTGTTTTTATGGATTGCCTTTTCTTTTGTTTCATCACTTGGAGGATTTTTTGAGCAATTGAAACAAAAGGGAGGTCTTTCGTTAAATATCGATCCCAAAGCACAAATTCCTAATTTGCATAATAAGACAGCAGTGCTAATGCCTACCTACAACGAGGATCCACATCGTGTTTTGGCTGGTTTGAAAGCAATCTTTAACAGTCTTCAAGCGACTGGTCAGGGTGATCACTTTGATTATTTCATTTTATCGGACACTACCGATCCGGATGTATGGGTTGAGGAAGAGGCAACTTATTTACGTCTGATTGAAGAAACAAAGGGTCTAAATAAGATTTTTTATCGACGCCGTTTTGAAAATACCGATCGTAAGGCTGGAAATTTGGGGGAATGGGTTCGACGTTTTGGTGGGGCCTATGAACATATGTTGACTCTTGATGCGGATAGCCTGATGGAAGGGGACACGATAGTAAGAATCTGTGCAGCCATGGAGGAAAACCCAGAAGTTGGATTGATTCAAACTTTACCGGTTATTGTCAATGGCACAACGTTGTTTGCGCGGTTGCAACAATTTGCCGGACGGGTTTATGGTCCTACTATTGCTTATGGTTTAGCATGGTGGCACGGGTCAGAAAGTAATTATTGGGGACATAATGCAATCATACGGATCAAGGCTTTTGCCGAGCAGGCTGGATTGCCCCATCTTCCGGCAGTGAGAAAACCTTTTGGTGGCATGATCATGAGTCATGATTTTGTTGAGGCGGCTTTGATGAGAAGGGGGAGATGGGCCATTCATATGGTTCCTGCATTACAGGGTTCCTATGAGGAAAGTCCGCCTTCCTTGACTGATATTGCTATCCGTGATCGTCGTTGGTGTCAGGGGAATTTGCAGCATGCCATGATAATTCCAACAAAAAAGTTAAGCTGGATAAGTCGTATACATATGATAACAGGTATTGGAGCGTATGTAATGTCACCATTGTGGCTGTTATTTTTGCTTGCGGGTATTCTGGTATCACTACAGGCTTTATTCATGAAACCGGAATATTTCAGTACAACGGATCGCGTATTATTTCCTCATTGGCCCCAGGTTGATCCAGTTCAGGCTGAATATGTTTTTATTTTAACTATGCTTGTTTTGTTGGCCCCTAAATTTTTAGCGTGGATTGCCCTTTTGGCCAATCCTTTTTTAAGAAAAGGATGCGGTGGAGAAATCAAGGCTTTGTTCTCCATTGTTATTGAAACGCTTGTTGGTGGATTGATTGCACCTGTTGCGATGTTGATTCAAACCGCGGCGGTAGCGTCAATATTGTTGGGATATGATTCAGGATGGAATGCCCAACGTAGAGATGTCGGTTATATTCCTTTAAAAGATGTTATTCGGGATTATTGGCCACATACAGTTATTGGTATTTTAATGGGTGCAGCTGCCTGGGCAGTTTCTTTTTCTTTATTTTTATGGATGACACCTGTATTGCTGGGATTATTATTGGCAATTCCTCTAGTATGGATGACTTCAAGTCAGAAAATCGGAATTTTATGTCGCAAATTGGGTTTGCTAATCATTCCTGAAGAAGTTAATCCGCCAAATATTTTGCGACTTGATAAAAAAGAAAAAGAAAAAATTGCAAATTTGGAAGTTAAAAATGCCTTTCACAATTTAGATAACAGTAAGCTAATTCAATTTCATTTGGCTCAGCTCCCTCAGGAACGGAATAAAGGGGAAGCTATTAATGCAAATGAATTGGTCAGTATTGTTAAAATTGAGGAGGCAGACAATCGTCAGCAACTTTTGGAGAATTTAACAAAAGCGGAAAAATCGGCTGTACTAGCTTGTAAAAAAGCTCTCATCAAATTTTTTAAAGTGCCATTATAAAGATTATAAAAAATGAGATAAAATCTTTAGAGATTGTCTTACTTCTATGCTAGGAAGTAAGACTTAAAATAAATTATATAATTTTTTATAGTTTTTCATTTTTAAAAATTAATTCAGAATGTAATTTATTGAATAATCAACGGTTTAGTTAAATTTATTAGATAATGATTATTATATAATATTTAATATTTGTTTTTCAAAAACAATAAATGGTTTTGTTTTTATCTCTATTGTTCGATAAACGCATATTTTTTTCCAATTCAAAAATTTTTTCTGTCAGAATTTCACTGGATTGATTTGTTTTTTTTCCTTTTTTGGTTAAAATTACAAATTCTACGTTATTGGCTTTATGAGAATAACGCTGGCTGCTGACACGATAACGTTTATAAATTTTTGCAAAAATTGATACACGGCCAATTGTACAGTTTTGGCGTATCATTTCCTCCAAAGGTATAAAACCATCTGTACTATAGCTAGTCATTATCCATTGTGTAGGCAGAGTCTGAAGAAGTGTATTATAAGCATCACTTGCCTGTTTGCGAATGGTATAAGCACTTTTTCGGTCTTTTCTCCAATCCTTACGAATTGCAGATTTATCCCGGCAGGAAATTTTGTTGGATATATTAGGCTTGTCCCATAAGGTAATACTGTTCAGGACATGATAATTGGATCCGTATGGATGCTGGTTATAGGGTGGATCTAAATAGGCAATTGAGTAATCGGGTAAATTCATATTTTGTAATTTTTCAGCAAGAAGTTGCGCATCCATTTGAAAAATTAAATTTTCCTGATGATTGTTAAAAAATTGTATAGGTTGTAGCTTTAAATCTCCCGCAATACGATAAAGGGCGGTTTTTGTTTGTCCGCCCCATCCCTTATGAAAGCCTTTGAAAACGCCACTTGTATTTGCATGATAACACGCACAATAAAGTAGTGGAGCAAGCAGGCAGGCAAATTGAATTTCGCTAAGTTTATCTTTTTGTTCCCATTCGAATATTTTTTCACGTATTGCATCAATTTTTAAACCGTTTTTTCGCATGTAAAAAAGCCGGTCTTTGGATAAATCATATTGGTCATCATTTTCAGGACATAAATGAGAGGTTACCCAATTCTGTATCGGTGGCAGATTATTTAGATACAGCAAAATATCTTCATAGGATTGTTCATTGAAGAATTTGGGAGAAGATTGTATCTGTATTGAAGCAATATTGAGGATTCGGCTATAAGGTTCCCAATCATTGGAAAATACGCGATAGCCTATTTTTTTTGCAAGGCGACTGACTACGCCGCTGCCTGAAAATAAATCTATAAACAATCCATTTTTTGGCGAACCTTTAGTTTTAGACATACCAAGATGAATTAAATCCAATAATTTTCGTTTATTCCCTATATAGGGTATAAGCTGATTAAATAAAAAGTTATCAGTTTGATAAGCTGAATGTTTTTCTTTATTCCACTGCATTTAGTATATTAAATTTGTATGGTTTACTTGTCACGATCATGAAGGAAGAGAAATACAAAATTATCATAGAGTAAATTTGATCAAAAATTTGTTTTGTATGGAAAATGTTACATTTTATAATGACGTAAATTCATTACGTTTGTAACCTTGAACGAATAAAGCGGATAGTAACGAGGTATGCTGAATTTTATTTATAATTTTTTCAGCAACAATCGGTTTGGGATAAAAACCGATACCTAATCCTGCAGAACTCAACATGGGCAGGTCGTTGGCACCATCGCCAATTGCCATTGTTTCATCATTGGACAAGGAAAGTTCTTTTGTAAGGCGTTGAAGATGATTCAATTTAGCTTCTTTTCCAAGAATTGGAGGAATAACCTTTCCATCAAGCATATTATTCTGAAAACTTAATTGATTTGCATGATTTTCATCAAATTGACAAATCTGGCTTACTTTTTCGGTAAAATAGGTGAATCCTCCGGAAATTAAAGCTGTATGCGCATAATGGTTTTTCATTGTAGCTACAAGAATTTTTGCCCCTTCATTGAGTTTTGTTTTATTCCAGGTTTTTTCCAAAAAATTTATAGAAACGTTTTTCAACAAGGCGATTCTTTCTTTTAGGGCTGTTTCAAAATCAAGCTCACCATTCATGGCACGTTCGGTTATTGCAGAAATGCGATCGCCAATTCCTGCTTCGGCAGCCAGGTCATCAAGTGTTTCATTTTTCACGATAGTACTGTCCATATCAGCTATTAAAAGCCTTTTTTTTCTGTGCGTGGAACAGGTTATAAAAAAATCTGCCTTATCAATATCCAGCGATTTTTTTATATCTTGATAAAGTGCCAGAGCTCCGGTTAGATTATTAATGGAAGCTGGAGCGATAAAATCTATCGCTTCTTCATGAGAAAGCCATTGATAATTCAGATATGAGAATTTCTGTCTAACTCGATCTATAATTGATTGATTAAGCAATGAGGGTGGTGTTACCAAAGTAAAAATAAAGGACATAAAATTATCCGTGATAAGATTGGGGCTTTAACATAATGAATTCAGATCAATTTGATTTTGGTTAACTTTTAATGATATTTCTCATAAAAACAAGAACTTCTGAAATTTAATTATATAAAGCGGTTTTCAGGGAATTGTTTTATAACTAATTAGTGATTCAATTATTATGAATAAACCAAAACATGGATTACGCTTATGGAACAGGCGGTGCTTCAATCACGGTCTTTAAATAATGAATTGCGGCAGGAAAAAAAAAATTGGGCGGTTATTGTTGCCGGTCCAACATGTTCAGGTAAATCTTTCCTCGCTTTACAGCTTGCACAAAGTTTAAATGGATCAATTATCAATGCGGATGCAATGCAATGTTATGCTGATTTACGTATCATAACCGCTCGTCCCTCTTTTGAGGATGAAAAACGAGTTCCACATTATTTATATGGGGTGTTACCTTGGTATGAAACGGGTAATGTTGGTTGGTGGCGACAACAGGCACTTAATCAGTTGCAGAAAATATGGGAAAATCACAAATTGCCTGTATTATGTGGTGGAACAGGCATGTATTTTCATTCCTTAATTCATGGTATTGCCATGATACCTGAACCAGATCCGTCAATAAGGAAACAGGCACGTCAGTTAGTCAATGATGGAAAACTGGCGGATTTATATAATGAATTGGCCAAAGAAGATCCTGAATCGGTCGAGGAATTAAAATCTAATGATTCTCAAAGAATTGCTCGAGCATGGGAAGTCTGGAAATCAAGTGGGAAAGGATTGAGATATTGGCAAAAACATGCGCATTTACCTGGTGCAGATTGTAATTTTATTGTTATTCGCCTTGCACCTGAGCGTTCTGTTTTACGTCAAGCCGTAGCTAATCGTTTTGGATTGATGATTGATGAAGGTGCACTGGAGGAGGTTAAACTTTATGCGGAAAAAAAACCGTCTTTGTCATGTCCTTTGTCCAGAGCTCATGGAGTTCCAGAGTTTATGGCTTATCTTAATAACAGGATTTCTATTAACGAGGCCGTTGAACAGGCTGTAAAGAATACGCAACGATACATTAAGCGTCAGGAAACATGGTTTTCACATCGAATTTTAGCGCCAGTGCAGCAAACTTGTATTTTTAATTCAAGAATAGACAGAAATACGCAATATTTGCAAAGAATTATTAAAAAATCTGAACTTTTTATTAATAGTTTTATTGACGAATAATCATTTATTGATTAGGGTAATTTCAATAATAATTTATAAGATAAGATTAAACTGCAAATCATTTTATTTGGTTTAAATTTATAATTCTATTAATACCAAGGATTAATTGAAAATGACAGAGGCTATGCAAAAGAACGGTAATAATGCTCTTAAAGAAAAAAAAAATTATGATATGACTGGAGCAGAAGTTCTTTTACAGGTACTCGTTGATCAGGGTGTGGATATTATTTTTGGATATCCGGGTGGGGCTGTTCTGCCCATTTATGATGTTTTATTCAAGCAAAAGAAAATTCGCCATATTCTAACACGCCATGAACAGGCTGCCGTGCATGCCGCTGAAGCCTATGCCCGTTCAACGGGAAAGGTAGGTGTTGTTTTGGTTACCAGTGGACCGGGCGCAACCAATACCGTTACTGGGTTGGTGGATGCCTTAATGGACTCCGTTCCCATTGTTTGTATCAGTGGACAGGTCTTCAGAAGTTTGATTGGTAATGACGCTTTTCAAGAAGCGGACACGGTTGGGATTACTAGGGCCGCGACTAAATTTAATTATCTGGTTAAGGATACGGAAAAATTGGCTCAGAAATTGCATGAGGCATTTTATATAGCCAAAACAGGTAGGCCCGGACCTGTTCTTGTCGATATTCCAAAAGATGTCACATTAGAAAAAGCACCCTATATTAAGAAAAACAAAGTCGAACCTTATCCATCTTATAGACCGGTTACTGAACCCGATGAAAATCAGGTTGTAAAAGCGGTAGATGCAATGAAAAAGGCAAAGCGTCCCTTATTCTATATAGGAGGTGGGGTTATTAATGCTGGAAAAAAGGCATGTGAATCGTTAAAGAGATTGGTTAACTTAACCGATTTTCCGTGTACTGCTACGTTAATGGGTCTTGGTGCATTTCCTGGTTCAGACAAGCATTTTCTCGGCATGTTAGGAATGCATGGAACTTATGAAGCAAATATGGCCACCCATGATTGTGATGTCTTGATTGCTTTGGGTGCGCGATTTGATGACCGTGTTACAGGCAGTGTAAAACATTTCTCACCGAATTCCATTAAAATACATGCTGATATTGACCCTTCTCAAATTAACAAGATTGTAATTGTTGACATACCTATTGTCGGGGACGTGGCCAAAACGATCGAGTTGATGATCAAGTTATGGGACAAAAGGGAAGATCAGAAAAAAGATTTGAAAAACTGGTGGAAACAAATTGAAGCATGGCAGTCAATAGAGTGCCTGAAATATGATCAGGATAAATCAAAGGGCAGTATTGTAAAGCCCCAGCATGCCATTCGTTCGCTTTACAAAGCGGTTAAAAAAAGAAAAAAAGAGGCATATGTAACAACAGAAGTCGGTCAGCACCAAATGTGGGCAGCTCAATATTATGTTTTTGATCAGCCTAATCATTTCATGACATCTGGTGGATTGGGTACCATGGGGTATGGATTACCGGCTTCTGTAGGAACACAAATTGCGCATCCCGAGGATCTTGTTATAGATATTGCGGGCGAGGCCTCTACCATGATGAACATTCAGGAACTGGCCACAATCAAACAATATCGTCTGCCAGTGAAGATTTTTATCTTGAATAACCATTATATGGGTATGGTGCGACAATGGCAGGAATTGGTTCATGGTGGACGTTATTCTGAAAGTTACAGTGAAAGTCTACCTGATTTCGTTAAATTGGCGGAAAGTTTTGGCATTAAGGGATTGAGAATAGAAACGATTGATGACTTGGATAATGTCATTGATGAAATGCTTGATGAGCCGGGACCAGTGTTGGTTGATGTTTGTGTTCAGCAAGAGGAAAATTGTTTTCCAATGATTCCAGCGGGTGCACCCCACAATCAGATGATATTGGGACCAAATAAAAAATAAGGCTTGGCATTTTTTATTTTATTTTAATGTTGGGAATAAAAATGGGCAATCAACGTAATAATGTATTGTTATCTGAAGTCATCGAAGATAAAGATAATTTTGTTAAAGCTGTTTTTTCTTTGATTGTTGAAAATGAAAGTGGTGTTCTGTCCCGTGTTATAGGTCTGTTGTCGGGACGCGGGTATAATATTGAAAGTCTTACTGTCGCACCTGTAAATAAGGATGAAAAGAAATCCAGAATCAATATTCTGACTTCTGGCACTCCCATGGTGATTGATCAAATCAAAGAGCAGTTAAGTAGGCAGGTTCCTGTCTATCATGTTGTTAATTTATGTGAACAGAGTTCATATGTTGCACGCGAATTAGCATTAATTAAGGTTGTTTCCAAAGGAAATGAAAGAACAGAAGCGTTAAATTTGGCTGGTGCATTCCGGGCACAGGTTGTTGATGCAAGTATTGACTCCCTTGTGTTTGAACTGACTGGTAAAACCGAAAAAATAAATGCTTTTGTGGATTTATTACGTCCATTGGGTTTGGTAGAATTGTCCAGAACAGGTATTGCCGCCATTGGACGTGGTTGTCATACAATTTATTAAATTGAAAATTTGTAAGGATTATTTAGATGCGTGTTTATTATGATCGTGACGCAGATGTTAATTTGATCAAGAACAAAAAAGTTGCCGTATTGGGCTATGGCAGCCAAGGTCATGCCCATGCAAACAATATGAAAGATAGTGGGGTAAAAGATATTGTAATTGGTCTTCGTCCAGGTTCCAAGAGTGCACAAAAAGCAGAAGCGGCTGGTTTAAAGGTTATGAGTGTCGCAGATGCTGCCGCCTGGGCTGACGTTGTTATGATTTTGACTCCAGATGAAGCACAAGGGGATTTATATCGTGAAGAACTGGAAAAAAATCTTAAGCAAGGAGCCGCAATTGCCTTTGCACATGGTTTAGCCATTCATTTCAAGATTATTGAACCTCGTCCTGATCTGGATGTTTTCATGATTGCTCCTAAAGGTCCAGGCCACACTGTTCGTTCAGAATATCAGCGTGGTGGAGGGGTTCCATGCTTGGTTGCCGTTCACCAGAATCCTTCAGGTAATGCCCTAGAGATTGCGCTTTCTTATGCCGCCGCAATAGGTGGTGGCCGTTCTGGCGTTATTGAAACAACCTTTCGTGAGGAATGTGAAACAGATCTTTTTGGTGAACAAGCGGTATTATGTGGTGGATTGGTAGACTTGATCCGAAATGGGTTTGAAACGCTTGTTGAAGCAGGCTATGCACCTGAAATGGCATATTTTGAGTGTCTTCATGAGGTTAAGTTGATTGTTGACCTTATTTATGAGGGAGGGTTTGCCAATATGAACTATTCAATTTCAAATACAGCGGAATATGGAGAATATGTTTCAGGTCCTCGGGTTATTACAGAAGAATCTCGTAACGCCATGCGGAATATTTTAAAAGATATACAGGATGGAACCTTTGTTAATAAATTTATGACTGATAATAAGGTTGGACAAATAAGTTTAAAAGCACGTCGCCAGCAATTGAACAATCATCCAATTGAACAGGTTGGTGGAAAATTACGTGAAATGATGCCATGGATTACAAAAAACCGTTTGGTTGATAAAAGTAAAAACTAGTTTTTTAATTTTTTCGTTTTAAAAAGGGCTATGACTTAATAAAAAATCATAGCTTTTTTTGTGCAAAAAATAGAAAATTACCAGCTTATTGAACGATCCAGCTGTTTGTTCAAGGCATTGGTTTTATCAAGGATATTGGCAATGAATTGATCTTTTTCACTCGCTTTGAAATAATTGAAAATATCCTGTATTGTATTGAGTGCTGTATATCCCCGGTTATTCTTAAACAACTTTTCAGCATGGTCATACATACCCTGCGCAATTAGTCGTTTGATATTGATATTTTGATCGTCAATATAAAAATTAATCAGTTGATCATATGTTTGTTTAATTTCAATACCTTTATGTAACATAATTTGAAGCTTTGCTTTTTTTAAAATTGCATCGGCACCATTATAGCGGGTTTTTGGATTATTTTTATGATGGGCAACAGCGATAAATTCTGTATAAGTTGAAAGAGCCTGGTCATATTGCTGTGAATTGATTTGAAGTTCGGCCTTGGTTAGATAGGCATTGCTGATTTCATAATATAATTTCTCGTCTTGAGTATCCTTATAAAGTTTTATTACATCGGTTAAATATTGCAAGGCGAATTTGCTCTGTTTCTGTTTTTCCAAAATAATGCTTTTATTGATATATGCCTTGATAATTATGTCATTCAGGTCATTTTGTTCTGAATCATGAACTGATTTATATTTGTTCAAGATCTGGTCGTAGACAGAAGAGGCCTGGTTCAAGCGGTTAAGATCAGTGAGGATATTGGCTTTGGTAAGCAGTGCCATAGCAACGATCTTCCTGATTTTAGGGTTGGTAAATTGTGAAAAATCATCATGAATTTGGTTGCATAGAGCTAACGCTGTATCTGTATCATGTTTACTGTTTAAAATCTGCGTTTTACCTAACAGGGCAATGGATTTGTAATATGGCAAATCTTCATCTTTGTTTGTAGAGGCATTGATTTTTGCCAGAATTTCATCATAGGTTTTTAATGCAGCGTTTTGTGGATCATTGCCAAATAAATCTTTTTGATTTTCAGGAATGTGAACTACCCGATGAAGTATTTCGGCTCGATATAACAAATTTTGCAAAAGAAATTTTTTGATCTGAGGATTGGGGTCATCATGATATAACCGAATAAATGCATTGCTGTTATAAAGTGCTATTCCCCATTCTTTACGGTCAAGACGGTTTTTGGTTCTGGCCATAATGGATCGGGCAGTGATTAACCGAAGGGTTGGATCTTTGTCTTTGACAAATTTTTCTACAATTGATGAATGGATGTTGAGGGCTGTATCATGATGCCCAGTTTCGTTCAGAATTACAGTTTCATTATACATAACCTGAGCAATCATGCGCTTAATATCAATTTTCTGATCAGATCCATATGTGGAAACCAAATATGAAAAGGCTAGCATGGCTTCATCATATTGTTTTTGTTGAAGTAAGAGGTTACCTTGGTTAAACCGCGCTTTTGCCACATCATACCGTATTTTTTTATTGTTGCTGCCCATGTAGAGGTTGCTGAGTTGTTCATAGGTAATGACGGCTCCTTCAATATCATGAAGATTGGTAAGGATTTCGGCTTTTTTTAATAAACCCTTGGCTACAATTTTCTGAATTGTCTTATTGTGACGATTACCGTAATATTCTGACAGAAAACTAAAGTCTCCCATAGCCTGTAATGGTTTGTTATTTTTCAGATATAAATATCCAGATTGCAAGGCTGCATCCGCATGATTTTCGCTTTGCACCTCATAGCGATAATATATTCCAATACCAACACAGGTTAAGAAAATGAAAGCATATAAAATTATTTTTTTACGCATGAATATTACTTTACCCTTAATTTAAAATATTTGGGGATAATCCTGACTATTCTATCGTTTTTTTTGAATAATTACACTTTATTTAAAAATAAAATATTTTTCACTCGACAATGAAGATTCTATTTTCTGTTAGGATTAACAATTATACCATAATTGTAATCTATTTATAAGATGAATAGCCAGAAATTCATAACATATTGTGCTTAATTATTATGTTATTTAATTTTCAGGAAAGAATATATGAAAAAAAAGAATTTGGGCAAAACAGGGCTGCAAATTGATATTATAGATCTTTATCAATTGAATTAGACGGATGAAAATATAGCTTATAAAGAAACGCTTTTTGCCTATGAAAAGCTTTTGAAAGAAAGATCCGTAATATAGGTGCATCAAATCCCAATTTGAAACAATTGTCAAATTCGATACGGGTTGTCCACAAAGCAGTAATTACCAATATATCAAACATTACAATCTGAATATAATCTTTACGACAATCCACAATTTGATGATACATTACGTAATCTTGTGATCAGAAAAAAATATTGGGGTAATTATTTATTATAGTCTTAATTCAGGATTTTTAACGGGGAAATATCGAAATTATGAAGATATGATCACAGTGCGAGAAATGACAAGATTGCCACATACTTGAATGATCAGGGCATGCGGATTTTGAAAAACTTTAGATAAGATTTCAGTCAATCATCATGTTAATCAGGCATTTATAGCTTTGGCATGGTCGCACGCACAAAAAGAAGTTGCCGGCCTCTATTGCAAGTGCGACAAGTATCAAGTCAACTAAAGGATTTAATTAATTCTTTAACCTTAAACCTTATTACCTGCTGAATTATCTGAACTGGATCAGGCAAATATGAAACAATGGCAATTAAATGGTTTAAGAGATTTTCAGACTTGGATTTTACCCTAGACCTTTTTAACTGCTAAAATAATAATCATGCTGATAATACAGGCAGTTCCTAGCCAGTCTATTAAGGTAAATTTCACATTTAAAAGGAAAACAGAGAAAAAAACAGCTGATAACGGTTCCACCGTTGCTAAAATGCTACCTTTTGTGCTGCCCAATAATTTTATTCCTATAAGATAGAAAAGAAAACCAAACATTCCTCCACCAAAAATAACTATCATCAGTTCAATCCAGTTGACAAAATTTAGATTTACCTCTAGATGCCAGAAAGGGTAGAAAAAATTGAGAATGATCCCGCCGATTAACATACCCCATCCCGCAATGGTTGAGGTATTATATTTTTGGAGAAGGGGGATTGGATATAATGTATAAATTACCGAACTAAGAATACTGATACCACCGTATAACAAAGCTTTTGGGGGAAGGGTGATTTCATAAATCGAACCGTTTGTAATGATACAGAATGTTCCTGTAATTGCTAAGATAATGGATAGGATAACATATAAAGAGGGAGGTTTTCTCAAATAGATAGTCAATATGACTGCAATGACGATTGGATATAAATATTGCAATATTGTTGCTGTTGCCGCATTGGAATATTTAACGGTTAAAAAGTAGCAGAGTTGTGAAACAAGAATGCCAAAAATTGAAAAATTCACCAGGTAGATAATGTCTTTTCGGTTTTTTAAGGGAAGAAAAATATTTTTCCCGTATTTGCGATAACAAAGTCCTAACAGGATTGTTCCAGGTAACCACATGCGTATCGCGATCATCCAGGCTGTATCAATATGAACGGTTTGCAAAAGATATTGTCCGATTACACCACTCAATCCCCATAGGCAGCCAGCAAGGATGGCAAAAAACATTCCTTTTGTTTGATCAGAGAATTTGAAACGGTATGGGGATTTATCCGGAGAAATTGTATTGTTCATGTTTGAATACTTCATGAAAATATTTAAGTGAATTAAATTCACTTTTAAAAATATTTGGATGACTCAATAAATGGCTAAATGCTTATTTAATAAACTTTTTTGAAAAATAAAGTTTAATTTTGATGAGATTGGTAGATTTTTCTTGAGCTTAACTTAAATAGTGTTTATATAACACACTACGTTTATGGGTTGGGCTTGGAAAATGGGCTGCCCTTCTTATGACGTAAGTTTCGATGTTAGCAATAACGTATCCAGAATTTTTAAGGAGTATGAAATGCCCAAGATCAAGACCAAGTCATCGGTCAAGAAAAGATTTAAGATCACGGCAACAGGTAAGGTGCTGGCTGGTCCAGGTAACAAACGTCACGGTTTGATTAATCGTACCCAAAAAGCAAAACGCAGCAATCGTGGGACACAGGTATTGGAACCACAGGATGGTCGTACAATTAAACAATGGGCCCCATACGGTCTGTCACGCTAAGGAGTACAAAGAACTATGGCAAGAGTTAAAAGAGGTGTTACCACACACGCCCGTCATAAAAAGGTATTGGATCAATCCAAGGGTTTTCGCGGTCGTTCGTCAACCAATTATCGCATTGCGCTTGAACGTTTGGAAAAATCTTTACAATATGCATATCGTGATCGCCGCGTTAAAAAACGAGATTTCCGTTCATTGTGGATTCAACGTATCAATGCCGCTGCTCGTGAACATGGATTGACCTATAGCCGTTTTATCAATGGTCTGAATAAGGCTGGTATCGAGCTGGATCGTAAAGTGTTATCTGCAATTGCTTATGATGATGCAGCAACCTTTGCAGAAATCGTTAAAAAGGTTCAGGCTGCACTTGCTTAACTTTTTATGAGATTAATCTGTTCATGAAAATGAATGGAATAGAGAGGGTTGTCTGATGACAGCCCTTTTTTGTTTATTGAGGGGTTAGATGGATAAGGATCTTGAAATCATAAAGCAGGAAACGCTTCATGCTTTAGATCAGGCACAGGATTTGCGTGCATGGGACAGTGTTCGGGTATCAGCGTTGGGGAAATCAGCCCCGTTGGTACAGAAATTGAAAGAATTGGGAAAGGTTGAACCTGAATTACGTAAAGAGCGTGGTCGTGTTTTAAATGAATTAAGAAATGAGCTGACCAAAGCAATTGAAATACGTAAGGCCATTCTTGAGGAAAAAGCGTTAAATGAAAAATTGAATGCGGAGGCAGTTGATGTCTCAATGCCTGTTTCTGTTGTAAAAGGTACATTGCATCCCTTGCAACGAACAATCGAAGAAATTGTTGCCATTTTTGCGGCAATGAACTTCAAGGTTGCAGAAGGGCCTAATATCGATACGGATTGGTTTAATTTTTCTGCGTTGAACATTGATGAAAACCATCCCGCGCGTGCTGATCATGATACGTTCTATCTCCCCTCCAAATCTACAGATGAACAGCAACTATTATTAAGGACTCAGACTTCAACAGTACAAATTCGCACGCTTTTGGAACAGGAACCTCCCATACGCATCATTGCACCAGGTCGTACCTATCGTGCAGATCATGACGCAACTCATTCACCGATGTTTCATCAGTGCGAGGGTATGGTTGTAGAGAAAAATATCACTTTGGGTCATTTAAAGGGATGTCTTGTAGATTTCCTTAGAGCTTTTTTTGGAATACCAAATTTACCCGTTCGTTTTCGTTCGTCCTATTTTCCGTTTACTGAACCTTCCATGGAAATCGATATCGGCTGGAACCGCAAAACTGGAGAATTGGGTGGTGGTTCGGATTGGCTTGAAATTCTCGGCGCAGGAATGATGCATCCACGTGTATTGGCAAATTGCGGTGTTGATCCTCGTGAATGGCAAGCTTTCGCTTTTGGTGTCGGTATCGAACGTCTGACGATGTTAAAATATGGAATTGCTGATTTGCGGTCATTTTATGAAGGTGATGTACGTTGGCTGCGTTATTACGGGTTTTCCCCTTTCAAATCCCCAAGCATTCATGAAGGGATATAGGAAATGAAATTTACATTGTCTTGGCTTCATGATCATTTGAATACAAATAGATCTCTTGAAGATATATGTGCAGCCTTGAATAAAATCGGTTTGGAAGTGGAAGGGGTCGAGGATCCTGGTAAAACACTGGCACCTTTTAGGACAGCCAAAATTATTTCTGCCGAACAGCATCCCAATGCTGACCGTCTTCGTGTTTGTCATGTTGATGCTGGTAAAGGATTTGAAGATATTCAGATTGTTTGTGGTGCACCCAATGCCCGTGCTGGGCTAATAACGGTTTTGGCACCTGTTGGTACCTATGTGCCTGGAAGTGATATTACAATCAAAGCGGGTAAAATCCGTGGAGAGCAAAGTAATGGCATGATGTGCTCTTCCCGTGAATTAAATCTGGGAGATGATCATGATGGTATTATGGAATTGCCAGTTGATACTCCAATAGGTGTATCTTATGCAGAATATGCCCAGTTGAATGATCCAGTCATTGAAATTGCTATCACTCCAAATCGTGGTGACGCATTATCAATAAGAAATATAGCCCGAGATTTGTCTGTCGCCGGTATGGGAACACTGAAACCACTGAAGGTTCCAAAAATACAAGCGCAATTTTCATCAGCTTTGAGTTGGAATAACCAATATGAAGACGCCTGTCCCTGGATTCTGGGCAGAACAATTCAAAATGTTAAAAATGGTCCAAGTCCCGAATGGTTACAGAAACGCTTAAGAGCTGTTGGAATAAGACCAATTTCATGTTTGGTTGATATAACCAATTATTTTGCCTTTGATCTTGGGCGTCCATTGCATGTTTATGATCTGGACAGGATTGCAGGCAAGCAGCTAACAATATGTCGTGGCAATGGTGAAAAATTCATGGCCTTGGATGAGAAAGAATACCAAGTCACTGACAAAGATTGCGTCATGATTGATGAAGCCGGTGTTCAATCCTTGGCAGGATTGATGGGTGGTGAAAAAACAGGTGTCAGTGAGAATACAACAGATATCTTTCTTGAATGTGCTCTTTTCGATCCTGTTTTGATTGCCTTGAGTGGTCGACGTCATATGATCGTGACTGATGCGCGACAGAGGTTTGAACGGGGCGTTGATCAGGCTTTGTTACCAGATGCGATCGAATTGGCTACGCAAATGATTATCAAATTGTGTGGGGGGCAGGCAAGCGATGTGGTTCATGCAGGTCAAGAACCCAAATGGCAGCGTACAGCAACCTTGCATTATAATCGTTTGAAAGATTATGGTGGATTGACAGTATCGGAAAATAGGGTTTCGGAAATACTGACCAATCTTGGTTTTGTGATAGCAGAAAAAAATTCGGAATGGATAAGGGTTGATGTACCTTCATGGCGTAATGATATCGCAATGCCCATCAAAATGTCCTATAATTCCAAGTTGGATATGGTAAAAAAAGACAGACTGCTTGATTCTGTAAGAGCCCTAGAGGGTGAAGCCGATTTGGTGGAAGAAATATTGCGTATAGAGGGATTGGATAAAATTCCCGCCTGTTCAATGCCTTTGATTCAGCCCGTTCCTTCACCTGCACTAACAACAGATCAGGAGCGTTCTATTCTTTGTTCCCGTCTGCTTGCTGCACAAGGTCTGATCGAAACAGTAAATTTTTCATTTGTAGATCATGAAATTGCTGCACGATTGGGGGAAGCGCCTGAATCTTTACGTTTAATGAATCCAATTTCAAATGATATGGATCAATTACGGCCAACCCCTCTGGCTTCGATCCTGCCTGTTATGCAGCGTAACATAGCACGGGGTATTGGTGATATTGGACTTTTCGAAACTGGTCCTGCCTTTACACGAAATCAGGAACGCCTTATTGCAGCCGGTGCACGGTACGGACATATGCAACGTCAATATGATGGTAAAGCACCAAAAGTTACTTTATGGGATGTAAAAAAGGATGTTTTAACGGTTCTCGATGGACTGGGCATTTCAATTGATTCTTTAAAAACGGTTGGTGAAACACCGAATTATTATCATCCCGGACGCTCTGGCCGGTTGAGTTTGGGGCCAAAAAATATATTGGCTTATTTTGGTGAGTTGCATCCTTCTTTGGTAAAAGAATTTGGTTTTGATCAGGCTCCCATGATTTTTGAAATTATGCTTGATACAGTAATTCCAAAGAAGATTACCAGGAAAAAGGCACCTGTACTTTCAATCTTTCAACCCTTAAAGCGTGATTTTGCCTTTGTTTTAAAAGACGGGATCCCTGTCGAGCAGCTTTTACAGGTCGTTAAACAGGCTGATCGCAAATATATAAATTCGGTTGAATTGTTTGATGTTTATAGAGGAGATAAAGTTCAGGCAGATCATAAATCCGTCGCTGTTCAGGTAATTATCCAGCCAAATGACCGAACATTGAAAGATGGGGAAATAGAGGCAATCTCCCAAAAAATCATCAAGGAAGTTGCACGTTTGCTTGGTGGAAATTTAAGATAAACCCAGTCTGTTTGTATTAAAGCCCATGTAAGAAGCCGTTACATGGGCTTTTTAAATTTCGCGATATATTTATATATTTACTATTTCACTCTTAATTTTGTCTGGTCTAAATATTATGCCTGTGACGAATAAATCCTTGGGGAATTTTTCTTTTAATCTGTTTGCGACCCTGTCAGGACTTTTGACGATTTTATTATGGTCAAGTCTGGCCATCATGACAACTTTTGTAGCCCCAATACCCCGATTTGAGCTTTTATGGTTTGGTTTCGGTTTGTCTTTTGTTATTGGAACATTGATTCTGGTCCTAACGGGACGTTTAAATGAAATGAAACAGCCATTAAAACCCTGGATCACCGGATTTAGTGGAATTTTCTTTTTTCATTTGTTCTATTTTTTGGGATTGGCTTTGGCACCGCCAGCGCAGGTAACCTTGATGTCATATCTATGGCCAACAATGCTGGTTGTTTGCAGCGCATTTTTAAGAAAGCGACAGTTTCATATAGCATATTTGATTGGCGTTTTGATGGGATTGGCCGGGACTGTTTTTTTAATGTATGGAGGAAAAAATACAGTAATTACCCTGTGGGTTTTATCAGGGTACTTTCTTGGTTTTTTATGTGCCATCGTATGGACAATCTATTCATTGGTTAATAGAAAATATGTAAATGTTCCAGCCGGCATGCTGATTGGTGTTTGCGGTGGAATTTCATTGGTAGCCATGCTGATTCATTTCAGTATTGAACCAACAGTCATTCCATCCCTGAAAGAAATGATAATCTTGATCTATATGGGTTGCGGTCCGATGGGAATTGCCTTTCTTGCCTGGGATTATGCCTCAAAAAATGCTAATATGTCGTTATTGGGAAGCTTGGCCTATTTGGCACCTTTACTATCCATGGTATGGCTGGTGGTGGCTGGTAAGGCTCCAGCAACATTTGGATTGGGAATGGCTGTTATTCTAATTGTGGGGGGGGCAATAGTTGCAACTTACCCTTTAAAACATGTAAAAGAATAGCAATCTTTGTAAAAAATCTATAGATATATAATTAAAGTTAAACTTGATTTATTGAGACAGTCTTATTGATATTGGTGCACCATGACAGATACGCCTTTGGAATCTATTCGTAATTTTTCTATTATCGCTCATATTGATCATGGGAAATCCACCCTTGCTGATCGTCTTATCCAGGCATGTGGTGCATTGACGCAAAGGGAAATGCATGCCCAGGTCTTGGATAATATGGATATTGAGCGTGAACGTGGCATTACGATCAAGGCGCAAACTGTAAGACTGCATTATAAGGCAAATGATGGAAAGACCTATATCCTTAATTTAATGGATACACCGGGTCATGTGGATTTTGCCTATGAAGTAAGCCGTTCTCTTGCCGCTTGTGAAGGATCGTTGCTGGTCGTTGATGCCTCTCAGGGGGTAGAGGCGCAAACCTTGGCAAATGTGTATCAGGCCATTGATGCAAACCATGAGATCGTTCCAGTTTTAAACAAGGTTGATTTACCAGCTGCGGATGTTGAAAAAACCAAGGAACAGATTGAGGAAATCATAGGCATTCCGGCAGTTGATGCCATTGGCGTCTCGGCAAAAACAGGTTTGAATATTGATGCGGTTTTAGAAGCATTGGTGACCCGTCTACCTTCTCCCAAAGGGGATTTGGAGGCACCTTTGCAAGCTTTGTTGGTGGATAGTTGGTATGATACTTACCTTGGCGTCATTATTTTAGTGCGTATTAAAGAAGGTCGCCTTAAAAAGGGGATGCGTATTCGCATGATGTCAAACAACAGAACATATCATGTTGAACAGGTGGGTGTTTTCACGCCCCATATGCGCGAGGTTGAATCCCTGGGTGCTGGAGAGCTGGGTTTTATCAATGCCGCGATTAAAACCGTGGCAGATTGTCATGTGGGTGATACGATTACCGATGATCGCCGACCTGCGACCGAACCTTTGGCTGGATTTAAGCCATCAATTCCCGTTGTTTGGTGTGGATTATATCCAATGGATGCCGATGACTTTGAAAAGCTGAGAGAAAGTCTAGGTAAATTGCAGCTTAATGATGCATCATTTCATTATGAACCGGAAACTTCCGCTGCGTTGGGATTTGGTTTCCGCTGTGGATTTCTGGGATTGTTACATCTTGAAATTATACAGGAACGGTTAAGTCGAGAATTTGATCTTAACCTGATAGCTACAGCACCCTCGGTTGTTTATCATTTATACAAACGGGATGGGACGATTGAGGATCTTCATAATCCTGCTGACATGCCTGATCCCACCCTGATTGAAAAAATAGAGGAACCATGGATAAAAGCATCCATTATGGTTCCTGATGAATATCTGGGAGCTGTATTGGGTTTATGTACAGAACGCCGTGGTCAACAGGTTGACCTGACGTATGTTGGGGCAAGGGCAATGGTTGTTTATCGCCTGCCGTTAAATGAGGTTGTCTTTGATTTCTATGATCGCCTCAAGTCCGCGACACGAGGATATGCCAGTTTTGACTATCATATGGATGGCTATGAAGAAAGTGATTTGGTTCGAATTAGTATTTTGGTAAATCAGGACCCTGTTGATGCCTTGGCCTTTGTTGCTCACCGTTCCGTAGCGGAATCACGCGGACGGGCAATCTGTGCCAAATTGAAAGACTTAATTCCGCGTCAACTGTTCAAGATTGCCATCCAGGCAGCAATAGGGGGACGTGTCATAGCTCGTGAAACCATTGGGGCCCTATCAAAGGATGTTACTGCCAAATGTTATGGAGGTGACATTTCTCGAAAACGTAAACTGCTTGAAAAACAAAAAGAAGGTAAAAAACGTATGCGACAATTTGGTAAAGTTGAGATTCCTCAGTCAGCCTTTTTAGCAGCATTGAAAATTGACCGATAATTTTTGATACAAGATTTTCATTATTACTCTGACCTATTTGATTTTTTGAAAAATATCAAATAGGTTTTTTTATTGTTGAATTGTCTGAATGCTAGCGTTTCTTTTAATTTGTACTTTGATCTATTTTTCTGTTTTTTTTTATTTTTTGGGTAAAAATCAAGTTCCTTTAAAAAAAGGGTTTACATTTGTTTCCAGTCGTAAAAATAAAAATCATATTAATTATAAAAATTGTAAACATGAATTATTTTCCGCTGACGATTTTATTTATAAACGATATGCAGAACAAAACACTAACATTAACCGATGTAATCTATATCCTGTAATCCCCGTTAATTTCGAATCCATTTTCATATTTAATTGTCTGCAAATGTGGTTGATCAATAAGAGATTGCATTGGTATATAGGTTTTGAAGTGTCAATGGGAGCATTCATTAAGACTGATTCTTCCTTGCCCCAGGAAATTCAAGATCAAGCTTTTTGGTCCTATAATAATAAACGTGTTGATTTTTTACTGGTTAATTGCTTCGGAACACCCAAATTGGTAATTGAATATCATGGTTCTGGTCATAACCTTTCAAGGGATGCAGAGGACCGTATGAAAATCAAACGGGCTATTTTATACAAAACAGCCATTCCTTTGCTTGAAATTAGTTATACGATGTCTAAAAATGAGATTATTTATTGGTTAAATCAGTTTTACAAGGAACATATCAAAAGTGATGAGAGGGGTTGAAATCGAACCTACAATTAAAAATTCATAAAGTTTTTAAAACCATATTGAATTCGATATAAAAGATCAGTTTAATATCTAAATATATGAAAATTATATATGAATCATTTTTTGAAATTTATTTTAATCTATATTGTTAAATGGTTTAATTTCAGTTTTAAAGTTTTTCAGAAATAATCTTTGTTTTTTATGAAATTTTTCTTGCCTAATATGAAAAAATTGTTATCTTTCATTTTAGTTAACCTTTTACGGAGAGATGGCCGAGTGGCTTAAGGCGCACGCTTGGAAAGCGTGTGTACGTGAATAGCGTACCGTGGGTTCGAATCCCACTTTCTCCGCCATTCAATAAGTTATTCTGTATAATTTACATTTCCCAAAAATATTGAGTTTTTTTGTAATTTTATCATGTTTTGATATTATGAAAAAATTATCAGTTAATAAAAAAGAAATTTATATCTTTTGTTTTATTTTGTTACAATTCTTTAGATTAGTGAGTTTTTATTATTATTGCTTCAATTTCAAACAAAGTATCATCCCAAAAAATTTACAAACCACTTTTGTTGATCCATCTAAAACTATCTAATTCATTAATTTGTTTTTCTATCTTTTTTTTATTTGTCAACCTTGTCATATTAATGGGTGGTTTTTAAGGATTATTTAAAAAAACAAATAAATTTTTTAAAATTACAATATATTATCAATGTTCTGCTTAGTATAAGACTTGGTGATGTTATCATGATTATTGATGCCATTTTTACAATAGCCAAGGTTTTGCAGGGAAGTTATTGACGCTTTTATTTTTGAATATTTTATGACATAATGTCAATATTATTTCCAAATAAAATAATGTTGGATTAAAATGTTACGTACAGAATTCGCACAATTACGAGAACAGGCTGGGATTTCCATTAAAGATTTGGCTAATGAGGCAGGTTTTACACAAAGAACATTATATAGATGGGAAAAGGGTGAAGCCGTTCCGCGTAAGGCTGTTATGACATTATTACAAAACAAGATAACCATTGCAGGAAAGAGGCAATGCAAATTCAGGTTCATTGATCTGTTTGCGGGCATAGGGGGGTTGAGACGTGGATTTGACCGGATTGGCGGTCAATGTGTGTTTACAAGCGAATGGAATATATATTCGCAAAAAACCTATAGGGCCAATTATGCATGCAATCATGAAATTGCGGGTGATATAACAAAGATAAGTGAGCGGGATATACCTGATCACGATATCCTGCTGGCGGGTTTTCCATGTCAGCCATTTTCAATTGCCGGCGTGTCAAAAAAAATATCCCTGGGATTGAAGCACGGGTTTGCATGTGAGACACAGGGCAACCTGTTTTTCGATGTCGCGCGTATTATCAGATATCATCGTCCAAGGTGTTTCCTGTTGGAGAATGTGAAAAATCTTGTCAGTCATGACAGGGGAAGAACCTTTTCAATCATTCGCAATGTGTTGGAACATGAGCTCGGGTATTGCCTGCACTGGCGTATCATTGATGGAAAAGGGTTTGTTCCCCAGCATCGTGAGCGTATTTTTATCGTCGGTTTTCTGGATAAAAACGATTTCAGTTTTGACACATTATCCTTGCCCGATCCGTTGTCAGGGCCCCGCCTCTCGGCAATCCTGCACCCTGAAAACGGTAGTGAAAAACCGGAAAGCCACTATACCGTGGGAAAAAAGGCCGCTGTTTCCGAAAAATACACGTTATCCGATAAATTATGGAAATATCTGCAAAACTATGCTGACAAGCATAAAAAGGCGGGAAACGGTTTTGGTTTTGGACTGTGTGATCATGACAGTGTGGCCAGAACATTGTCGGCACGCTATTACAAGGACGGATCTGAAATCCTTGTCTCACAGGGATGCGATAAAAACCCGAGACGGTTGACCCCGAGAGAATGTGCGCGGCTGATGGGGTTTGACAGGCCTGGGCAGTCAGATTTTAAAATTCCCGTTTCGGATACCCAGGCATACAGGCAATTCGGAAATGCGGTCGTGGTTCCTGTTGTTGAGGCTGTTGCCGGTCATATACTTCCCCATTTGCAAAATTGACAAGTGTTTCATTATTAAAATGATCGATATTGTTGATCAGAAAACCAGAAGTAGATTAATGTCGTGTATTCGTTGTAAAAATACAGCTCCTGAAATGTTTATACGCAGAATATTGCATTCACGAGGTTATCGTTACAGGTTGCATGATCATAAACTGCCCGGCAAGCCAGATATGGTTTTTCGAAAATATAATGCTGTAATTTTTATTCATGGCTGTTTTTGGCATGGGCATGACTGCCATTTGTTTAGGATGCCTTCATCAAGAGTGGAATTCTGGAAAAATAAGATAGAGACAAATAAGAAAAGGGATATGAATGCTATTTGTAATCTTAGGGAACTTGGTTGGAGGTCGATGATTATATGGGAGTGTGCCATTAAGGGGAAAAAAAAGGTTTCTGTAGAAGACCTGGTGTCTATTACCGATTACTGGTTTCGTAAATGTAATGATAATATGCAAGTTAGAGGAAAGTAAATGGCCTCATTAAATGAACTTTCTTATTGGCTGGATGAACAGAGAAGAATGGATAGGGTCTGGTATGTAAAACGTCTTTCAGCCAATGATACTTTGGCATCAGGATCTCATCAGGCTGGTCCTTACATGCCTAAAAAGCTGCTTATGGATCTTTTTCTATCATTGCAATATAGTGGTAAAAAAAATCCAAGGGTTACATTCGAACTGCGACTTGACAGTTGTCATGATATCAGGGATGTAACGGCAATATGGTATAATAACAAATGGCATGATGGTGGAACTCGAGATGAAGTGCGTATAACAAACTGGGGAGGTCAGCATTCGGCTTTGCTTGAACCTGAAAATACGGGTTCTTTGGTCATTTTTTCTTTTCAAAGACAACAGGGACGGGATGTTTCTCTTTGTAATGTGTGGGTGTGTGATCATGTAACAGAGGAAGATTTGATTGAAAATCTTATAGGAGTTATTATTCCCGGGAAACATATTATTCGATCCTGGGATAGGAATTGCTTTGAAGAAAAGAACAAAAACAATTCTTGTTGCTTGTCACCAGAGAATATACCAGAAGATTGGAGAAACAACATTCCGACAACTATAGATATTTTAAAAAAAGTGATTGAGTTAATACCTGATATTGGTGATACTGTCGATGAGCGTCTTATTAGACGTAGAAATTGTGAATTTGAGCTTTTTAGAAATATTGAAAAAAATATAGAGTTTTCTTTTATTCGGCAGGGATTTAGTACGATTGACGCATTTCTTGAAACAGCAAAAAAAATTTTGCAAAGAAGAAAAGCACGGTCAGGTCGTTCGTTAGAGCTTCATCTTAGAGAGATTTTTTTAGAAGAGAAATTAAAGGAAGGGTTAAATTTTTCATATCAACCAGAGACGGAAAATGGTAAAAGACCAGATTTTGTTTTTCCATGTGAAAATGCCTATAAAAATAAACATTTTTTATCAAAACAATTGAGAATGCTGGCTGTTAAAACAACATGTAAGGATAGGTGGAGACAAATATTAAATGAAGCGGATCGTATCCCAGTTAAACATTTGTTCACATTGCAAGAAGGGGTTTCGGTAAATCAGTTTCAGGAAATGTGTGAATCAAATGTTAGATTGGTGGTGCCAAAACCTTTAATAAATAAATATCCTTTGGAAATTCAAGGACATCTTCAAACCCTAGAATCTTTTGTGGGAGATGTGCGTTTATTGTCCAATTAATATAGATGCGAAAATTTATCGTGATAGTTTTCTGGTAAACTTATATCTTTTAAAGATAACTTATCAAAAGCGGGTGTAATTTATATATTGTGATTGCCATCTTCTCCGTTATTTAATAAATTTTTCAAGATAGAATAATAATTATTTTCAGATCAATTTACTCAATAAGAATTTTAAATTCGTAATTTCAATATTTCATCCCATCGTGTTGTATAGCGTTGGCTCAACTGTTCCCGTTTAAGGTGCCATCTTGCCTTTTTTCTCTGTCCACCTATGAGAATCGTATGAGATCCCATTTGTTGATTAATCCTGTCGATCACTTGCATAAGACTATTATTGCGCTTGATTGATTGGTCATTTTGGATATGGGTGAAAAAATCAAGCTGTCTTTGATTTTTATGGATGATATCCAAAAGCATTATGCCTGCTTTATGATAATGGTATTCAGCCCTGAAAATTTTACGAAGCCCTTTTTGAGCAGCCCTGATGATTTCTCGGCTATCATCTGTAGGATATGGCATGGATATGGCAAAGGAAGGGTTGTATTGTAATGATTGATCGTGAAAACGGTTGGTTCTTAAAAAAACCAGAACAGCATGGGTAATGGAATGCTGTTTTCTTAATTTTTCGGCAGCTCGGCAGGTATGCAAGCGAATGGCTTCCTCAATATCAAACAGGTTGTTGGTACTTTGACCAAAACTTCGAGAAGCGACTATATTTTTTTTTGGTGTATGAAAATCTGTCAGTTCAATACAGGAAATTCCTCTTAATTCCAGAACAGTACGTTCCAAAACAACTGAAAAATGTTGTTGCATAAATTTGGGGCTGCAATTTTTTAATTGCCAGGCATTTTCAATACCTATTGCGATCAGTTTGGCATTTAAGCGACGGCCGATACCCCATATTTCAGAAATTGGTAAATTTTCAAGAATATGTCTAAAATCAGGACCATGAATATCTAAACAGAAAATACCTTCATGTTTTTTATCTTTTTTAGCGATATGGTTGGCTATTTTTGCAAGAGTTTTGGTGGTTGACAGACCAATGGAAACAGGGATTCCAGTGTTTTTCTTAATGATTTTTTGAACATGGCGACAATAATTATTGGTTTTCTGATCCCCATTTAAATGAATAAATGCTTCGTCAATAGAATAAAGCTCAACATGATAAAAATAATTTTGAACGGTTTCAAAGACACGTTGGCTCATATCACCATAAAGTTCGTAATTGGAACTTAATAAAGTGATTTTCTCTTGTAAATCCGAAGGAATTTTAAATGCCGGCATTCCCATGGGGATGAAAGGTTTAAGCTCGTTAGAGCGGGCAACAACACATCCATCGTTATTTGAAAGAATACCAACCGGATGATTTTCCAATTTTGGATTAAAAACACGTTCACATGAAACGTAAAAATTATTACAGTCAATTAATCCAATCATTATTTTATTTATTATGGTTGAACAGTTTTTAACGATTGCGGTTTCTGAAAGAATGGATTGTATGAATGACCACTCCCCAGATCATGGTTTCTTTATCCTTGATTTCTATAGGGGGGTAATTGGGATTGCCAGATTTCAAATAAGGGATATTGTTTTTAATTGCCAAAGCTTTACAGGTTAACTCTCCATCAACAGAAACAATGACAATATCACCCTGACGGGGATCTAGCGATCGGTCAACTACCAAAAGATCATGATCGAAAATACCGTAATCAATCATGGAATCTCCAGAAACCCGTATATAATAAGTTGCAGAAGGATGATCAACTAAATGTTCTGTGAGCTCTAGTTTCCCTTCAAGATAGTCATCTGCAGGAGAGGGGAAACCCGCTTTCACCAGCATTTCAATGTGAGGTAAAAAATATCTGCGTGTGTCAGGATGGACAGGGTGAATGGAAACTGTTTCTGTCTCAACCATAATTTGATCTCCATAAATAATTTTTTGGCTGACTATAAAAGTTAATTTTCTATTAATCAATGAAAGAATAAAAATTTTTATAGTTATTTGAATGACTTATTTGGCTTTGTTATCAAGTTTGAGATATGGGATCATTTAGGATAAACGGATTAATTATTTAATAGTAAGAATGAATTTTAAAATCCGAAAAATTGCAATCTAGATATTGGGTAATTATGACCGATATAAATCGTTAAAGTAATGAATATGTTATTTATACCATGAATTATATATATAAATCATATGGTTATCTTTTGAGGTTGGAGTATATTCAGTAATTTATTTTAGTTTTTATTAGGTTAAATTATGAAATTTAGATTTATACAGACAATTTTTATGAGTATATAATTATAATCTTGTTATATCGCTTAATATATGTTGCGGGTTCTTAAATGAAACTTATCATCGATATGACGAAATCATTATTACAAAACGAATGATAACATATTGACAGCTCCTTCCATTGAGGTATCTTAATGGAAAATCAATGACCAAATATCAAGTTTTAGATGGATCAATTGTAAAGTGTCCATTAATCAGGTTTGTTTCAGATAGTCAATCTATGTTTACATTGGGACAGCAAATATTACAGCTTGGTGGTGATATGGAAAATTTCCATTGGTGCGAATATACACGATATTAATGGATATTATGGGAAATTAGTAATTTTGCCTGATTAATTTACGACACCAAAAATTATGGAGCATCAAATAATTAGGTCATTCTTCCGCTTCTTATTCTTTCACTGCATCATGTATGTTGGGTGAATTTAAAAGATGATATAAATTATCATTATGTTTGTGTAGTGGCCAATCACTGGAAAAAATTTATATTATCATATTTTTAACTAAAAGTAATAATGTTGAAACAAATGGTAATAAAGATGATAAATAATCCTAATATTAGTAAATTGAAAATGAAGAAATTTTTTCTTTGAAGATGCGGTAAAACATTACTAAATATAATGTTTAGAATTATAGCCACCCTACGGGGTGGTTTTTTTATTAATGTATTTATATATTCAAAAAATCAATTATTTATTTTTAAAATTGAAAACTAATATGTAATGATATATAATAAATATGTTTTAAAAAGCCGAAAAATAGAATGAGAACAATAAGGTGCTTAAACAAGTTTCCAATTCTATTTTCCGGAAGCGAAATGTATTATATGGAATGATATGAAGATATTCAATACTTATTATTAAAAAATTAACTGTTTTTTTATATTTTAATTATAAAATTATTAAAAAGCATTGAAATTCAAATAAAAATTGAACTAATAAATTTTTTTTGATTTGTATAAAAATCAAAGTGATTTTGATTTTGTTTTCAGCGACAGTTTTTTGGCAAATTGTTGCAATAATTCGTGATGCAACAAGGCAACTTGAACTGAACTTGCCAATTGTCGGGCTGAAACAGTATAAGAAGCATTGGAAACAACGGCGGCATAATCAGCGTAATAAAATTCTTTTGCTGATAAAACTTCTTGCACTGCTTTGTTGCCAACCGGTTTGGTATACAATTTGCATTGTAAAATTAATGTCTTGTTGTTTTTATAGGCAATAACATCGGCTCCCTGATCGCCACTAGCGTTTGTTACCTTAGCATCCCAGCCAATCTGTTGCAGTAAATTTGCACAAAATGCTTCATATTCCAGAGGTTTTAGATAATTGATGTTATTAACATTTTGTTTTTTTTCTAAATTTGTTTGTTCAACAATTATATGAATATGTTTGACTAGTTGTTTTTTGATTGATGGTAACAAATCAACAAGATTTTTTTTTGTCAGATGCGGACGAATTCTAGTCTTAATAAATCGTTGTATTTCTTTGAACCATCTATCTTCGATAATGGAGCCATAATCATCTTTATAGCAAAGTTGTTCTCTTTTAAGTGTTAATATTTTCCGATGACGTTTTATTTCATTGATTGCCAATTTCATAGCTCTTTTTTTACGGTAAAAGCTTGTAAATTTCAGGAATGAATTTCTAAGTGTAAATTTCTTGCGGATAGTAAAGATAGTTATAAAAACAATAATAAATATGAAAATCCATTGATATGGATATGTAAATATTAAATTTTTAAAATTATTTAAAATAAAAAAAGTTGTATTATTTGTATAAGAATTTTTTTCCTCAGAAATAATTTTCAAAGCCGTATTGAACATCGATGTTGTTCCTTGTAAGGAAAGTTCGATAGTTTGATTGGGAAATGTAATGTATGCGTTTTTTTTTGTAATAATTTCTTTTACAAATATATTGCTTTGGTCCGTATTCAATGAGGTTTCATATATGAATGGATGTGTATTTTGCTTTTTTTTTAAATAGTAAGAGTGATGATCGGTTTTGAAAACAATTGAGGGTTGCTTATTAAATTGATTATCGAATTGAATAAGGGCTAGCTTGATCAATATGGGTTGATTGATCTTTAAATTGATAAAAAAATTAAATTTTTTTTCTTTTTTTTTAATAATTATTTGATTGTTGGTTACAGATTCTATTTGCCAATTATTGGTTGCAGCTTGTGATGCAAAAGGATAAAAAAGATAAAAACTGAAAAATAATAAGTTAAAAGCAAATTTAGGTAGCATAAACAAATGAATAGGGGTTTCGTGAGATATTTTTTTAATAATTTATGAGAAAATTGACAAAGATTTATATTATTTTATACAATTCAGTAGTGCCAAATATCATTTTACATGATTAGTTTATCATTTTTATGGTGCCCAAAAGAAGACTCGAACTTCCACAGCCTTGCGGCTACAGGTACCTGAAACCTGCGCGTCTACCAATTCCGCCATTTGGGCTCTTAAATATATTGATACTTCTTACTGATGTTCTTATAGTTGGTCAATGGAATTTTTGATTTTTTTAATTTTTCAAATGAGAATAAACACTATTCGATAAATTTGATTATGAAGCTGGGAAAGTTTGATGCGTAAAATAGCAACGATTATTGGTGGTAATGGATTAATTGAAAATTACCTTGTTGAGCGGTTGGTTAAGCAGGGATATGTGATAAGATTGGCAGTACCTTTTCCTGCACATACGAGAGAACAGAAAATATTTGGTAATGTTGGACAGGTTACCCCATTGTTTTGTTCATTTGATCAAGAAAATACTATTGTTCGATCCATTGAAGGTGCAAGTGTCGTTATTAATCTTGCAGAAGCTTTTGTTGGAAAAAGCAAGGGTAATCTTGAAAAAATAAATGTAAAAATCGCTGAAAAAATAGCAAAAATCGCAAGTGCAGCAGGTGTCAAAAATTTATTGCATTTTTCTGCTTTGGGTGTTGATTCCACAAGTCCTTCCTCTTATCTGGTCAGCAAGAAAAAGGGGGAGGAAACCGTATTGAAAACATATCCTTCTTCAACGATTGTAAGGGTTGGAATCAGTTTTGGTCCAGAAGATCAGTTTTTGAATAAGTTAGGATTTCTATCAACTTTTTTCCCTATTATGCCAGTTTATAATGTTAATACACGTTTACAACCTGTCTATGCAGGGGACATTGCTGATGCTGTTATTAAGATTGTTGAAAGTGAAGAAAATCATGGGGAAATTTACGAGTTGGCAGGTCCTGAAATACTTACTAATCGTGAGTTGATTTCCAAGGTTTTAAAAATAGTTCATCGAAAAAATGATGTAAGCGGGTTATGTCCAGGTTTTATAAAATTAATGGCTTATTTCCTGGAATATATGCCAGGTTCCTTAATGACCGCACGATTGGTTAATTTAATGAAATATGATTCTGTTGCTGGTCACAAGGGTAAAAATTTTGAATTTCTAGGTATTGTTCCATCTTCAATTGAAATGATCGCTCCCGCTTATCTATATTGTTACAGGCCTGCTTGCGACTTTGAAGAATTAAAAAAATTACAAAAAGAAGCCTATATTTGAAAAAAAGTTATGAAAGGTCAGTAGTACTGTCTTTTTATTAAAAATGGAATAGGATAGAAAGTTTAGGTGTAATCTGCCTTAAATATTAAGGAATTTAATTATGCCTAACCTAATGCTTAAATTTGTTAATTTAGATCAGCAGCAGCCTGAAAAACGTAATGCTGTTGAACGCAAACATGATTTTAACGAGATTTATCGACGCTTTTCAGAGGAACAAGCCAGAATTCAGGCCAGTCGCTGTTCACAATGTGGTATTCCATTTTGTACAACGAAATGTCCATTATCAAATTATATTCCTGACTGGTTGAAACTTACGGCTGAAAATCGTTTGGTAGAAGCTTATGCACTTTCAACTGCAACCAACAGTTTTCCTGAAATCTGTGGGCGCATCTGTCCACAAGATCGTTTGTGTGAAGGCAGTTGCGTAATTGAGGCGGATTACAAAAGTGTTACAATTGGAGCGGTGGAAGCTTTTATAACCGATCATGCATTTGATCAGAATTGGGTCACACCTATTATGCCTTTGGAAGAACTATCGCAATCTGTGGGAATTATTGGTGCCGGACCTTGCGGTTTGGCTGCAGCGGTCGTTTTACGAAAAAAAGGATATCAAGTCCATGTATATGATCGCTATAATCGGGCTGGTGGTTTAATGGCTTATGGTATACCTACCTTTAAACTTGAAAAAAATATTGTAACTCGTCGTCAGGAATGGTTAGAGAAATCAAATGTGATTTTCCATTTCAATACAAGTGTCTCAGATAAAACAGCTGAGCATTCCATCGCTTTTGAGGATCTAAGAAATAAACATGATGCGGTATTGATTTCAACGGGAGTTTATAAAAAGAAAGAAGTAAGCCTTTTTGGTTCAAATCTTAATGGAATTGTGCAGGCACTGGATTATCTGATTGATTCTCAAACGCAAAATAACGATAAAAATGAAATGAATGCAAAGGGTAAAAGAGTTGTCGTTATTGGCGGTGGTGATACTGCCATGGATTGCTTAAGAACTGCAATTCGTCAGGGGGCGACCTCGGTTCAATGTTTGTATCGTCGAGATAGGGCAAATATGCCCGGCTCCATGCGAGAGGTAAAAAATGCAGAAGAAGAAGGTGTGGAATTCATTTGGCAGGCAGCTCCAGACGCTTTTGTAGGTGAAGAAAAAGTGGAGGCAATTCGCGCATTAAGAACCGAATTGGGTTTGCCAGATGCTGGTGGTAGACAAAAAATCAGAATTATACCTAACAGTCATTTTACCCTGCAAGCGGATATGGTTATCAAAGCACTTGGATTTGATCCTGAACCATTGACCACCCTGTGGGATAACGACCAATTGGATACAAATGAATCTGGTACCATAAAATTGAATCATCATAGTCGTATGACTTCTTTACCTGGCGTTTTTGCAGGCGGCGATATTGTACGCGGGGCAAGTCTTGTTGTATGGGCTGTCAAGGATGGGCAGGATGTGGCGGAAAAAATTGCCCATTGGCTTGAACAACAAAATAATAAACAGAATGTTTCTGCTGCTTGAAAACAGATATCCAGAATTGAATGGATTCATTACGGTAGGTTAAGAAAATGAATAATTATTCCTTTGTTGAACAAAGAAAAAAGAATGAAGCGATCCTAAAAGATGTTTATTACACCGAACAAGAACATGATGCTTGTGGTGTAGGATTTGTTGTGGCTCTTGATGGTCAAAAACGCCGAGATGTGGTTGAGGCCGGTTTGGCAGCTTTAAAAGCCTTATGGCATCGTGGCGCTGTTGATGCTGATGGGAAAACAGGAGATGGTGCCGGTATTCATGTTGAAATACCACAGGATTTTTTCTTGCAATCCATTCGTAGTGGTCATCATGCGGTAAAACAGGGGCAGCTGGCTGTAGGAATGATCTTTCTTCCTAAAAATGATTTGGCAAGTCAGGAGCGCTGTCGACAAATTATCGAAACGGAAATTATGGGGTTTGGCTATTCAATTTATGGTTGGCGTCAGGTGCCAATTGATACGAACTGTATCGGTGAAAAAGCGAATGCCACACGTCCTGATATTGAACAGATTCTTGTCATCAATACACATCACCATTCAGAGGATGTTTTTGAACGCAATCTCTATATTATTCGACGGAAAATAGAGAAAAAGGCTGTTGAAAGTCATGTTGATCTTTATATTTGTTCAATGTCCTGCCGTTCGATAATTTATAAGGGCATGTTTTTGGCGGAAAATCTGTCCGATTTTTATCCGGATCTGTTGGATGAACGATTTGTCAGCCGTTTTGTGATTTACCATCAACGTTATTCAACCAATACCTTTCCGACATGGAAACTTGCGCAGCCGTTTAGACGCATTGCCCACAATGGTGAGATAAATACATTATCAGGTAATATAAACTGGATGAAAAGTCACGAAACAAGACTTTCCCATCCGGATTTGGATGCCTATATGACAGATTTGAAACCGGTCATTCAATTCAATGGATCTGATACCGCGGCGTTGGACAATGTATTTGAGCTATTAACCTTTGCGGGTAGGGATGCCCCTACGGTAAAGGCCTTGATGATTCCACCGGCCCTGGGATTGCTGCAGGATATTACCCAGGATGTGAAAGATATGTACAGCTATTCCAACGCGGTAATGGAACCTTGGGATGGACCTGCCGCTTTATGTGGAACCGATGGTAAATGGATTATTGCCGGATTGGATAGAAACGGGTTACGTCCTTTACGTTATACGATAACAGCTAATGATTTGATGATTTTGGGATCAGAAACAGGAATGGTGCATATTCCTGAAGACCAAATTCTTGAAAAAGGCAGATTAGGACCAGGAGAAACAATAGGTTTTGATATGGATAATTGTCTTTTTTATCGCCCTGAAGATATAACACAGCTTCTAGTTAAACGTCATAATTATAGTGATTGGATTACGAATACACAGCAGATTACTTCTATAGTAAAAGATCAGGATAATGAGCCTGTCTTATTCGCAGAGGATGAATTACGTAAAAGACAGCTTGCTGTTGGAATGAGTATTGAAGACCTTGAAACAGTATTGCAGCCTATGGTTGAAAATTCTGCGGAAGCGATCGGTTCAATGGGCGATGATACTCCCTTGGCGGTACTAAGTGAGCATTATAGAGGATTATCGCATTATTTCCGTCAACGTTTCAGCCAGGTTACCAATCCACCGATTGATAGTCTACGAGAAACCCAAGTTATGACGTTGAGCACTCGTTTGGGAAATTTGGGTAATATCTTGGATCAGTCTTCCGAACAGTGTCAGTTATTACGTCTAAGCAGTCCGGTTTTGACGAGCAGTGAATTTATAGCATTGAAACAATATTGCGGTAAAACCGGGTGCAGTATTGATTGTAACTATAAGGTCAATGATGGTGAAAAAGGGCTTCGTCAAGCATTGGCAAGAATTTGCAGTGAAGCTGAAGAAGCTGTTCGATGTGGGTGTACACATATATTCCTTAGTGATGACAAGCAAGATAGGGATTATGCCAATATTCCAATGATTTTGGCAACGGCTGCCGTACATACTCATCTTGTTCGTCAATCCCTGAGAACCTTCACTTCAGTTAACGTGCAGGCGGCAGATTGTCTTGATGTGCACTCTATTGCGGTCTTAATCGGGGTTGGAGCTACGACAGTCAATGCTTATCTTGCTCAGGAATGTATAGCGGATCGTCATAAAAAAGGGCTTTTTGGAAATATTACATTAAGACAGGCTGTTCAAAACTATTGTAAAGCAGTAGATAAAGGCTTGTTGAAAATTATGTCCAAGATGGGAATTTCTGTGGTTTCTTCTTATCGAGGTGGATATAATTTTGAAGCGATTGGCCTGTCCCGGGCATTGGTTGCTGAATTTTTTCCGGGAATGTCTTCCAGAATTTCAGGGATAGGTTTATCAGGAATTGCACAAAATATAAAAAAGTCCCATCAATTGGCTTGGGATCCCAATGTGAAATTGTTGCCGATCGGTGGGTTTTACAAATGGCGTCAACAAGGTGAGAAACATGCTTTAAGCAGTTCTGTCATTAAACTGATTCAGCAGGCTGTGGAAAAAGACAGTTGGCCATTGTACCAACAATATGTCCATGGAATTCACAGACAACCTCCAATGGCTCTAAGGGATTTATTCGATTTTCAATCGACAAATAAACCGGTCCCTGTTGAATCGGTTGAGAATATTACAAAATTGAGAAAAAGATTGATTTCCCCCGGAATTTCTCTCGGTGCGTTAAGCCCCGAAGCACATGAAACTCTTGCGATTGCCATGAACCGGATTGGAGCCCGTTCAGATTCCGGGGAGGGAGGAGAAGACGCGGTTCGGTACAAACCCCGTGAAAATGGGGATAATGCATCGTCGGCAATTAAACAGGTTGCATCTGGAAGATTTGGGGTAACCGCTGAGTATTTGAATAATTGTCGTGAAATTGAAATCAAAATTGCCCAAGGTGCAAAACCGGGTGAGGGTGGACAATTACCAGGATTTAAGGTTACGGAATTAATTGGTCGTCTTAGACATGCCGTCCCAGGAGTTACTTTAATTTCTCCGCCTCCTCATCATGATATATATTCGATCGAAGATTTGGCGCAACTTATTTATGACCTCAAACAAATTAATCCAGAGGCAACTGTGGGTGTTAAGCTGGTTGCGGCTTCAGGAATTGGAACAATTGCTGCCGGTGTAGCTAAAGCCAAGGCTGATACAATATTGATTTCAGGTCATAATGGCGGAACGGGTGCCTCTCCATTGACTTCCATTAAATATGGTGGAATTCCTTGGGAAATGGGATTGGCGGAAGCGCATCAGGTGTTGATGTTAAATGGTTTGCGTGACCGGGTGGTTTTACGTGTTGATGGTGGTATCAAGACTGGTCGGGATGTTGTTATTGCTGCCATGCTAGGAGCGGAGGAATTCGGTATTGGTACACTCAGTCTTATAGCAATGGGTTGTATCATGGTTCGTCAATGTCATTCCAATACCTGCCCCGTTGGGGTTTGTACCCAGGATGAAAAATTGCGTGCAAACTTTGTTCAGGATGGGGCTGAACGTGTGATCAATCTGTTTTCTTTCATTGCTGAAGATGTAAGAAACATTCTCGCCACACTTGGATTTACATCTTTGACAGACATAATCGGGCGAACAGATCTGTTACGTCAGGTTTTACGTGGTGCATCTTATCTGGATGATTTGGATCTGAATCCATTATTGGCACGAGTGGATCCGGGGATGCATGCTGGTTATTGTGTTCGTGAAGGGCGTAATGAGGTGCCTGAAACATTGGATGCACAAATGATTGTTGATGCTCAGCCATTATTCGAACATGGTGAAAAAATGCAATTGCGATATAATGTTTATAATACATATCGAGCAATTGGAACAAAAATTTCATCAATGATAACCCGTCGGTTTGGTATGAAAGGATTGGCGCCGGATCATCTGACTGTTCGTCTTAATGGATCAGCAGGCCAATCGTTGGGTGCGTTTGCAGTTCAGGGTTTAAAACTTGAGGTTTTTGGGGATTCCAATGATTATGTCGGGAAAGGGTTGTCAGGAGCCACCATTATTGTGCGTCCTGTACCAGAAACAAAACTTGTTTCAAACCATAATGTGATTGTTGGCAATACAGTCTTATATGGTGCAACGGCCGGATATCTGTTTGCGGCCGGAAAGGCAGGTGAGCGTTTTGCGGTTCGCAATTCGGGTGCCACGGCTGTGGTTGAGGGATGCGGTGCCAACGGATGTGAATATATGACTGGGGGAACAGTGATCATTCTGGGTGAAATAGGTCCTAATTTCGGGGCCGGTTTCACAGGTGGAATGGCCTTTGTCTACGATCCCCACCAACAGTTTGAACGTCGTGTCAATGCGTCAACTTTGCGATGGCAGCGTGTGATTGATAAAAAATGGGAAGACAGGGTAAAAAATCTTATTGAAAAGCATATTGAAGAAACAAAAAGCCGATATGCTGCGCATCTTTTACATGAATGGCAGAATACAATAAAACATTTCTGGCATATTGTTCCCACAGAATATGCTCGAGTTATAAATTTTGAATTTAATGAAGATATTTTAAAAGAAACTGCATAATTTAGAACGGTATTACATCAAATTATGGATGGGCAATAGGATCAATTTCATAAAAATTTATCCTATTTTCAAAGATTTTATCATTTTATTTTAATGAAAATATGTTAATTATAATGCAGTAAAGCTTTCATAACGGTCTAAGATGAATTCTATATTTTTTTACGAGGAATTTTTTTAGTTATATTGACTTAAGTTGATATCCCATCCGTATTAGGCTTGATATATAAAATAATTCTAATTTTGTTTATAGCGGAGAGACATCAATATGCCAGTTACAGGCCTGGCCACTGTTTTATTAGCGACAGCTATATTATTGGTCATTGTAAGCGCCGTTCAGCCATTGGCAAAACGGTTGGAATTATCTGAAACTGTAATACTGGCTATTGTTGGGGTTGTTCTTGGTGGAACAGCTGATTTGATTTTACACAGCTCCCACATACATGTTTTTGATACAGCCGCTGAAATATTACTTGATTTTCCAATAAACAGCGAAGGTTTTTTGTTAATATTTCTGCCCATATTGGTTTTTCAGGCGGCATTGGCTATTGATGTGCGTCGTTTGGCCCATGAAATCGGCACGGTTCTTTTATTGGCCATTGTTGCGGTCATTGTCTCTACTGCCACTATAGGTCTGGCCTTATATCCCTTTTCGGGTATGCCTCTGACGGTTTGTCTGCTGGTTGGAGCGATCGTTGCAACGACGGATCCCTCTGCTGTTGCTGGCATATTCAGAGAAATTGGGGCGGCAACTCGTCTTACCCGTTTGGTTGAAGGCGAAGCTTTATTGAATGATGCTGCAGCAATTTCCATTTTTTCGACTTTGGTTGCCGCTATTATTGCGCATAAAGAGGTACATTTATTTAGTTCAGCTCTAGCAATTTTTCTTTCTTTTGTCGGGGCATTGATTGCAGGATTTTTCTTTGCACGTTGCGCTTTGTGGATGATTGTAAGTTTGGGTTCAAATACAGGTCGATCTGCGGAAATTACTTTAACGGTTGCCTTACCATATATTTCCTATATTGTCTGTGATGACTTGTTGCACTGTTCCGGTGTTGTGGCAGCGGCAGCGGCGGGATTGACCTTATCCGCTTATGGTCCCTCGACATTTAGGCCTCAAACATGGCGATTTTTGAATGAGTTATGGCAACAAATAATATTTTGGGCAGGATCGCTATTATTTGTGTTGGCTTCTATGCTTGTCCCCCGTTTATTGATTGGTATGACAAAATGGGATTTTATTCTTATTTTATTGGCGACAATTGCCGGGTTGCTGGCACGCGCAATGGTTATTTTTGGGATGTTGCCTTTACTTGCAGCTACAAAACTTTCACCTCCAGTGCCGACGCCATTTAAAGCGACAATGGTATGGGGTGGATTAAGAGGTGCCATTACACTGGCCCTTGCATTGGCGGTAACGGAAAATGAATTGATACCAACACCGATTTCCCAGTTTGTAGGTATTGTTGCAACGGGTTTTGTATTGTTTACCTTGTTGGTTAACGGAACAACGTTAAGAGCGGTGGTAATTTATTTCCGGCTAAATGAACTTACACCCATTGACCAGGCTGTGCGCCACCAGATCCTAGGAATTGGATTGGGTAATGTTAAGGACAAGGCTCGTCGCGTGGCAAATGAATTTGGATTTTCAAATGTCATTACCAATTATACGCTTGAAGAGATTGACCGTCGTATTAATGAGGAAAGAGAAGCAAATAGTTTTGATACAATGTTGACTGATCGTCAACGTATTTCACTGGCTTTGATTACAATAGCTGCACAAGAGCGGTCAATTTTACTGGATCTTTTCCGTATGCAGGGTTTGCCACGAAGAGTGATGGAAACTCTTTTGCGTTCAGCGGAAGCTACGTTGGATGGTGCATGGACCGAGGGAAGGTATGGATACGTAAAAGCGATGCAGAAAAGATTGCATCCTCCTTTTCGATTTCGTGTTGCGCAATATATACATCGAAAATTGCATATCGATCGTCCCTTGATGTACTGCATGATGGAACGGTTTGAAATATTGCTGGTATCCCGATTTGTATCGATTTCCTTAACACGTTTTATGAAAAGGCGTATAGAGCCGACATTGGGTGTGCGAATTGCCGAAATTGTTTCAGAAGTTCTGGATAGGCAAAATCGTATGTTGGATGATGCGCTGGAAATTATGCGCATTCATTACCAGGGATATATTGAAGCTCTTGAATCAAGGTTTTTGAAATTGGTCACTCTCAGATTAGAAAGTGATGAATATAACAGTCTTTGGGCTGAGTCTTTGGTTAGTGATGAGCTTTATTCCGAATTGGAAAAAAATGTTGAAAAGCGTTTTGAACGTTATAATCGCCGCCTAAAATTCAATCTCAAAAGTGGATTGGAAGAGCGCGTGAAGGAATTGCCATGTTTACGCGGTGTGCCACAGGCTGTTTTATATGATATAAGTATGTCTATGTCGGTCTATTTTGTATTTCCGAGTGAAAAAATCCTTCATCGTAAACAGAAGGTTAAAAATGTCTATTTTGTCAGTAGCGGATTATTTGAAACCCATTCTGCAAGTAAAAGTCTAACATATGGGATTGGTGATATCCTTGGTGCATCAGAATTTATTGCGGGTAAAAGAATTTATGCAAATTATCGTGCATTGAGGTTTGGATATTTATTGGTGATGCCAGCCGATGTATTTAAACGGTTAATTCAAGATTATCCTATTGTGGCCTATAATCTTTCAAAAATTGACGAGGCAAAAGATCGCCACAATTCCCAGGATGACGATTTCATGATGTTGGGATATACACGACGTATAGCCAATAAGGAAAAACAGTTGATGTTGGGGTATGAGTCCAAGGAAATCAATAATTTAAAAAATGAGGATAACATTGAAAATAATGATAAACAAAATAAAAACTGATAATTTATTCTTTTTGAATTAAAAATAGAACAGCAATCAGAACCAGATATGATTTCCATCACAGTTAATAAAAAGAAAATAGAACTGGATGTTCCATTAGATATGCCATTACTTTGGGTTTTGCGGGATATTGTTGGATTAACGGGTACGAAATATGGATGTGGTATTGGTTTATGCGGATCATGCACCGTTCATCTAGATGGTAAAGCTGTAAGATCTTGCTCCATTCCTGTTGGTGATATCGGGAATAGGGAGATAGTTACTATCGAGGGGGTTGGGGAAGACTCAATATTTCAAAAATTATTGGCGGCCTGGAAAGAGACGGAACCAACGCAGTGTGGTTATTGTCAACCTGGTCAGATCATGACGGCTTTAGCCTTGTTAAAAGAAAATGATAAACCTGATAAAAACGAGATTATAGAAGCTATGACAGGTCATATCTGTCGATGTGGAACATATCAACGTATTTATAAAGCTATTCAAATTGCTGCAGGTATAATGGATGAAGCATAAAAAAATTTCCCGTCGTGTTTTTTTGGGAAAAACGGGTACTTTGCTTTTTGGGTTCATGTTACCTGTAGGGGGCAATGCACAAAATGATCAGTTAGAGAAAGATCCAGATTTTTCCGAGCGAAAAAACAAAAAACAACAATATTTAAATGCTTTCATAAAAATAAAAGCAAATAATGAAATCACTTTTTTCATACCCGATATTGAAATAGGGCAAGGGATTTTAACGGCTGCCTCAATGATTTTGGCCGAGGAATTGGATGTTGATTTAAAATCGGTTTCAATTGAAACCAAAATGATTGAAAATGAACAAATAAAAAATATGAAACCAAATGAGGATTTAAATCTGACCTATGGTTCAGGTTCTGTTGCGAAAGATTGGTTTCCTCTCAGACAGAGTGCGGCCGAATTACGAATGATGCTTTTACAAACAGCAGCTGCGGAATTGAATATAGATAAAGGACGATGTCATACTGAAAATGGATATGTTATTTGCCCTGATAATCAAACATTCTCGTACGGAATGTTAATTTCAAAAATTATGACACTTGATATTCCAGAATCTGTTCAATTTAAAAATAGATTAGATTATAAAATTATTGGCAAACCACAATCAAGGATTGATACGGATAAAAAAATTAAAGGTCAGTCTGTTTATGGTATGGATATTAAACTTTCCGGGATGAAAACGGGTTATATTGTCAGCTCTCCTATTGAAGGGGATCAAATCCATCAAATTGATGATAGACAGGCCAAAAATGTTCCTGGAATTCAGGATATTTTAAAAAATGAAAAGTCAATATGTATTATTGCTGATAATTTTTGGCGTGCCCTGAAAGCGGCTGAACGTCTTGTAATAAAATGGCAGGGTGATGAAAATATTCAACTGAATACATCAATGATTTATGAGAAATTAAAAAAGGGTATATCAAAACCTTCCACTATGCTTTTTCATAATAAAACTGCTTCAGTATCAGTTGAAATGGAAAATGAAAAAAAACTGTTTCAATGGGATTTTTTTCAGCCTATGCTTTTGCATGCGGCATTGGAACCTATAAATTGCACAATATATTTTCATGACAATCAATGTGAGTTATGGATAGGTTCCCAAGCTCCATCAATGTTAAAGGAGCATATTGCTGAAAAATTTCATCTTTGTAAAGAAAATGTAATTCTTCATTATAATGAAATTGGCGGTAGCTTTGGTCGTAGATTGGACCAAAAATACATTCTTGATGCAGCTGAATTCGCACGACAGGTTTCATATCCGGTAAATTTTATATGGTCAAGGGAGGCCGACTTTCAAAATGATGCGTTACGTCCTCCATATTATGACCAGTTAAAGATAGGCGTAAATAACAAATTGGCGATTACCTCTGTTCATCATAAAATGATGACTTTTATTGACGATACAGACAAGAGGAATCCATCCAGTCCGAATTACCTTTTGGGGTTGGATACAATGCCTTATCATATTCATGACTATAAGTTTGAATATTCTGTATGTGATGCTCCGAAATTGAATTTCGGATCTGGACAGGGTAGAGAGGCAACTCGTAATGTTTTTGTATTGGAAAACATGATTAACAATCTGGCATTATATACACGTATGGATCCGATCGAATACCGTAAAACTTTGGGTCTTGATGATCGTGCAAAAGCAGTTGTTGATTTGTTATTGCAAAATGTCGAATGGAATAAATTTCAATTTGGAGACATTCGGCAAGGTTTCGCCATGGCACATGTATTTGGCAGTTATATCGCTCTAATTATAGAAGCTGAAATTACAACCAGTTCAGTCATTCTTATACATCGTGCTGATGTGGCGGTTGATTGTGGTTTGATTGTAAATCCAGAACAAGTTTGCGCTCAAATTGAGGGTTCAGTTGTTTTTGGATTAAGTGACGCCTTGTATGGTGAAGTGCAAATAGAAAACGGACAAATTAAACAGCGGAATTATAATCAATATCGAGTATTGAGAATGAATGATATGCCTAATGTCAAGGTTCATATGGTTAACAGTAATGAATCGCCGTCAGGGGTAGGTGAATTGGGAACAATAGTGGCAGCACCAGCACTGGGCCATGCCTTGGGATTGATTCAGGGTAAATTTTTTCATTCATTGCCTTTGGCGAAGCAGGTATTTCAGCATAAATAAGAATTTTCATGATTAAATTCATCAATTCCTTAATTTTTTTTAAGAAAAATTATCGTTTATTCATAATTTTATTTATTAATTTTTCCAGCTCATCATTTGGCATATTGATCGGTCAGGCAGCTGATGTGAAGAGGGACCAAATGGATAAAGGAGAGTATCTTTTTCACGCATCAGGTTGTGAAAGTTGTCATACAGCTGATCATGGACCAAGACTGGCAGGGGGAAAACCTTTTTATATATCCAAACAGGGAACTGTTTATTCTTCAAATATTACCTCAGATGTGAAAACAGGAATTCAGCGTTATACAGATGATGAATTTATAAGTGCATTACAAAAAGGAATTGGTCATAAAGGAAAATATTTGTATCCCATAATGCCCTATACTGCCTATCGTGCCATGAGTCGTGATGAAATATTGGCAATCAGACGTTATCTTGAAAAACAACCTGCCATTGAAAATAAAGTTCCTGATAAAGAAATGGCTTTTCCCTATAATATGCGATGGGCCATTCGTTTTTGGCAGATCATAAATTATACGGGCAAGCATTTCGAGTATAACAATCAGAAATCACAATCATGGAACCGGGGAAAATTTTTGACTGAAGGACCAGGTCATTGTTCATATTGTCATACTCCTGAAAATTGGTCCAATGGTCGCTTTGTTGTAAAAGATTATGCAGGGGGCGGTCATAAGGGATGGACAGCATATAATATTACTGCTGATGAGGATACGGGAATTGGTTCATGGAGTGACACTGATTTGGAAAAATATTTATCTCGGGGATATGTTTCAGGTCATGGAGCTGCATCCGGTCCCATGGCAGATGTTATAAATACGCAACTATCTTATTTAACACCCCAAGACATTCATGCAATTGTAATTTATCTACGTTCTTTACGTCCCGTGGAAAAGCAACAAGGGGCAGCCAAGATATCTGTTGAAGAATTGGAGGTTGCTGAACAAAGTCATAGTCATGGAAGCCATCTTTATTCTTCTGTTTGTTCAAATTGCCATCTGGAAAATGGTCAAGGAAGACAAGGGGAATATGAAAGCCTTTGGGGTTCGAGAACAGCAACGATAACGGGTGGTAATAACCTTGTTAAGGTTATTTTAGAAGGATCAAACCTTAAAGATCCTAAGCTGGGTAATTATATGATGCCTTCTTTCAAGGATATTTTCAATGATCAGGATATTGCAGATATTGCCAATTATGTTATTTCCCGTTTCGGGGGAAGAAACGGGCATGTAACTGCTGAACAGGTTAGAAAAGAAAGGGCACTGTTAAATAAAGAATAAATAGTGTAAACTAAAACATTATTCATTTTTATTCATTAATTTTAATATCTCTTTAGCTGCTTCATAAGAGGGTGGTTGATGATGTGGTGCTTTTAAAGCGTTTAGAATTTGAATAAAAGCTTCTTTTTGTTTTTGAACCATATTTTTATCATCTAAAAATTCGATAACCTTCTCAGCCAATTTTACGGGATTACAGTTTTCTTGCAAGAGTTCAGGTACAACCTCTTTTTGGGCTAGAAGATTAACCATTGCTACAAAAGGAACCTGAATCATGTGTCTGGCAATCATTGCCGTGATGGGATGGACTCTATAGGTTACGATCATGGGTATATGGGCCAATGCAAGTTCCAAGGTTGTGGTTCCGGATTTTGTCAGGGCGATTTGTGCTGCTGCATAGGCATTATATTTATCCTTTTTTTCATGAATAACCAGTGGTTTTACAGGCCAGTCTTCAATGATTCTTTCAACATAATGTCTGGCGAGCGGAGAGGTGGGTAACACGGCAATGAGTTCTGGTTTTGTTTGTTTTAATAAAATTAAAGTTTTTTTGAATACGGGCATAAGCTTCGGCAATTCTGACCGACGACTGCCAGGCATTAAAAGTAAAATCGGTTGAAGTGGATCTATATGATGTTCAGAGCGAAAATCATCGGCATTTGCATGATGAATTTCTGTCTCGATAATGGGATTGCCAACAAATTGGGCTTTTATTCCATGTTTTAAAAAAAAATTTTCTTCGAAAGGAAAAAGGCAAAGAAGTTTTTCCCATAGTCCAGGAAATTTTTTTACTCTATTTTCATGCCATGCCCAAACCTGGGGCGCAACATAATGAACTCTGGGAATTGATAAAGATTGGACTTTTTTTAATAATCGTAAAGAAAAACCGGGACTATCAATTGTTACAATGATATCTGGATGAATTGTTTCAATATGTTTGACAGCTTGACTAAGGCGTTTTGACAAGGTCCATATTTTGGGAAGGACTTCAACCAATCCCATCACGGCAAGATCCTGCATGGGAAAAAGGATTTTCATTCCCTGTTCTTGCATTCTTGGCCCCCCAACACCTAAAAACTGCAGATCGGGGTTAAAATGACGCAAAGCTTTAATTAGTTTTGCTCCCAATTCATCACCACTGGTTTCACCAGCCAAGATCCATATTATTGGTGGATTTTCTGATTTGTTCATTATTTATGTTTATTTTGATATAATTTTTCAGGATTAATCAGGGGGCGGCTTATTTCTTTGATCGATCCGTTTTGCCATGTATTATAGAAGCAACTTTTACGACCGGTATGGCATGCCACGCCTTTCTGATCGACAAAAAGCAGCAGTGTGTCGCCATCACAATCAAAAAGGAAATTCACCAATTTTTGTGTCTGACCTGAAGTCTCACCTTTATGCCATAATTTTTTTCGGCTGCGAGAATAATAACAGACCTGACCAGTGGAAATAGTTTCAATAATTGCTTCCTGATTCATCCATGCCATCATTAAAACTTCCTTACTATCAAATTGTTGGGCAATAGCTGGAACCAAACCATCCTGATTGAATTTTATCTTGGCCAATAATTCATTGAAATTGGAACTGTGCATTATAATTTTTTTTCGTTGTTAAAACCATATTGTTAGAATACAGTTTGTTCATTGAGAATATCCATCTTAATTATCATTTAATTAATTAAATGATAAATAGCTTTGAATTAAACTGTTTTAAATTGCCAACTTATATATTATTTAATTTGGATTGAAAGAATAAGGGTTTGCATGACGGTATCTTCAATCAGGAAAATTCTGTTTATCACCTCTACCCGATTGGGAGACGCCGTAATTTCAACGGGAATACTTGATTATTTGTTACAAACCTATCCACAAGCAAAGTTTACAATCGCTTGCGGACCAGTGGCAGCTGGTCTTTTCGATGCAATGCCAAGGCGTGACAAGACATTGGTTATGAATAAATACCGCTTTGATTTTCATTGGTTATTATTATGGTCACAATGTGTGATGCAATCCTGGGATTTGGTAATTGATCTTCGTGGTTCAGGAATAGGCTATTTTTTAAGAACAAGAAAAAAATGCATTGTACGTGGTGGAAGGATTAAGGAACATCGCGTGCATTATTTGGCTAGGTCATTATCACTGCCCTATACACCTTTACCAGTAGTATGGATTGATGAAAAAAATAAAAAAATGGCTGCAGAAAAATTGCCTGCCGACCATTATATTGCCTTGGCACCAACCGCAAATTGGATTGGCAAGATTTGGCCAATCGAACGGTTTATTCAAGTGGCAAAAAAACTTTTGGTTTATAATAAGGATTATGAATTCGTTCTTTTTTATGGGCCAGGAAGTCAAGAGTTTAATCTTGTGGATCCCATGAAAAGGACCAGTCTGCCAGTTATAGATAGTGGTGGTCAAAATACTTTAACAGAAGTTGCCGCTTTATTATCACGTTGTAAAGGTTTTATAGGTAATGATTCAGGTTTGATGCATTTGGCCGCCGCTTGTCAAATTCCAGTACTTGGTTTGTTTGGACCAAGTAAATTGTCTGAATATGAGCCAGCCGGGAACCATGCTCAAGGGTTGTCAGCGTCGAGTGGAAATGGAGTGGCAAATATGGAAAACTTAACTGTTGATGAAGTTTATAATGCTTTTCAGAATCTTTTGGAAACCTATAATAAACAAGATAGGCAAAATGATTAAAATGTAATTTAGGAATAAGTTTTGTAAATATGAGCAATCCATCAAATTTCCGTATTGCACACATTATGGCGGGAGCGGTTAATGGTGGGGCAGAATTGTTTTTCGAGCGATTATGTATTGCCCAGCATCTTCAAAAATTGTCTGTATTACCTATTATACGGAAAAATTCCGATCGTAAACGGAAATTTACCGAGGTTGGTTTATTCTCCCATGAATTACGATTCGGTGGGATGTTGGATTTGTCAACGAAGTATGAACTAAAAAGAATTCTAAAGGATTTTTCACCAACAGTAGCGGTGGCTTGGATGAACAGGGCGGCCTCTTTTATGCCAAGGGGTGATTGGATAAACGTGGGACGTTTAGGCGGGTTTTATGATTTAAAATATTACAGGCAATGTGATCATCTAGTTGGAAATACCAAAGGAATTGTAGAATGGATCAAAAACCAAGGATGGCCGGAAAATCGCGTTCATCATGTTCCCAATTTTGCAAGAACATTTCCCGATGCATGTGCAAGACGTCCCTTTTATATTCCCAATAATGTATCATTTTTACTGGCGTTGGGTAGACTGCACGTTAATAAAGGATTTGATATCCTTATAAAGGCGATGCCTAATCTTGCAAATACCCATTTGCTTATAGCTGGGGAAGGTGAGGAGCGTCAGAAGCTTGAAAATTTGGCAAGATTCTTAAAGGTTCAAGATCGTGTCCATATGCCTGGATGGATTGGGGATATATCAGGTATTATCCAGGCTTGCGATATTCTGGTTTGCTCCTCTCGTCATGAACCTTTGGGTAATATAGTTCTAGAAGGTTTTTCCGCGACTAAACCGGTGGTTGCATTGGCTTCGCAAGGACCTGTGGAATTGATAGACAATGGGAAAAATGGTCTCCTAACCCCTCTGGAAGATGAAACAGCCTTATCAAAGGCTATCGCGTCCTTGACAAATGATGCGGCATTATCTCAAAGAATTGCAATTGCAGGACGTCAAAAATTCGAAAGGGAATTTAGTCAGGCGACTGTTTTACAAAAATGGTATGAATTTTTAACGAGAATTGAGAAAATCTGATGTGCGGAATAGCAGGAATTGCCTTGAAAGATGGCCACAGCATTTCTGAACATCAAAAAAAGATCTTATTGGAGGCTTTGCATCACCGGGGTCCTGATGGAAACGGATCATGGGAAAATAGTCATGTTGTTTTGTTGCATTCGCGTCTTTCCATTATTGATATAGAAGGAGGAAAACAACCTCTATCCAATGACAGTCAACAGGTTTTGATTGCAAATGGTGAAATATATAACAGTCCCGAATTACGCCATCTTTTTAAGAATTATATTTTTAAAACGGGAAGCGATTGTGAGGTAATCCTTCCCTTATGGCAGAAATTTCATGCCGATTATGTGAATTCCCTACGTGGCATGTATGGAGTTGCCATGGTTGACATAGATGAAAAAACGCTTGTTTTAAGCCGTGATCCCTTTGGTATAAAACCTTTATACTATGCTAGTGTAGAACAGGGTGTTGTTTTTGCTTCTGAAGCGCAAGCAATTATCAAGGCAGGTTTTGTTAGGCATGATGATATAAATCAGTCTGCAGTCGATACATTGTTGCAATTGCAATTCATACCGGGCTATAAAACAATCTATAATAATATTTATCGGATTTTACCTGGTGAAACCTTGATAATCCGAAATGGTGAAATTATTCATCGGCAAACACAGTCTTGTTTTCCAAAAACAAGGTCTATGATTACAGATGAGAAAAAAGCTTTAAATCAGCTTGATAGTCTTTTGGAAGATTCGATTCGTGTTCATGAACGTTCTGATGTGCCATTCGGACTTTTTCTATCAAGTGGTGTCGATAGCTCAATTATATTGAAAATGATGCAGCGTCTGGGACGAATTAATCGTCTTCATGCCTGGACAGCCCGTTTTGAGATAAATAATGATTCTGGCTATGTTAAGGATGAAGCATTACAGGCGGCATTATTGGCAAAGGAAATAGGTATTCAACATCATTGCGTCACCATAAATCAGCAGGATGTTTTCAGACATTTACCTAAAATTATTGCATGTATGGATGATCCTGTTGCTGATTATGCAATTATTCCGACATGGTTTCTTGCAAATGAGGCCAGATCCATAGTTAAGGTTATTTTATCTGGTGAGGGTGGTGATGAATTATTTGCAGGTTATGGACGATATCGTAAAGCAGCAAAATCTGTTTGGCTAGGCGGTAAAAGACTTTATCGCAAGGGTATTTTTGAACGAGACAATTTTTTCCTTCATTCCGTTTCCAGCGAATGGCAAGATTATTTCAGATTACAATATAAATTGCAGGATAAAAATGATTCACGCCTGAAAAATGCTCAAAAAATTGATATGAATGATTGGTTACCTAATGATCTTCTAATCAAGCTTGATCGTTGTCTCATGGCTCATTCTATTGAGGGAAGAGTCCCATTTCTGGATAAAAAAATTGCAGCATTCGCCTTCAATCTTGAAGATCATTTGAAAATAAGAAATGGCCAAGGGAAATGGATATTACGCAAATGGCTTGAATGGCAGTTTCCTCTAGCACAACCTTTTGCCAAAAAATCTGGATTTAGTGTTCCAATTGGTTTGTGGATCGAACAGCACGCCAATGAATTGGCTCAGGCGGTTTTTTGTCAGACAGATATTGGTAACAAAATTTCCTTATCAAATGTGAGATCTTTATTTGAAAAGGCATCTGGACGCAAGGAACGATTTATGGCTTGGAATATTCTATTTTATGCAATATGGCATCAGGTGCATATTGTTGGGAAAAATCCGCTGGGAAATGTTTTAGAAGTTTTAATGGATTGATAAAGGATTTTGCTTGTGCATTACGATCTGATAATTAAAAATGGTAATTGTGTTTTACCATGGGGACAATATGAAACCGGTATTGGTGTAATCAAAGGGCGTATTCAATCCCTGTCTGTTCAATCAAGTGATGCTGCTGAAAAGATTATTGATGCGAAGGGTCTTTATGTTCTTCCAGGTTTGATGGATTGTCATGTGCATTTTCGCGAACCGGGAAATGATATGGTTGAAACAATTGAAACCGGGACAAAAGCGGCAGCGATGGGTGGATTGACCACTGTTTTTGATATGCCCAATACAAATCCTCCCACAGCGGATAAGGAAATGATCATATGGAAACAAGAAAGGGCAAGGGAGACAAGCTGGGTTAATTTTGGATTTTACGTTGGTGCCACAAGGGAAAATACGCAAAACCTACCCAAGCTCGAAACAATGAAAGGGGTGTGTGGTATCAAGGTTTACGCCGGCTCTTCAACCGGTTCCTTAATGGTGGAAGATGATGAAAGCCTTGAAAATATCATGCGGTATGGTCATCGCCGAGTATGTTATCATGCCGAGGATGAATATCGTTTACAGACTAGGAAAAAGTTATTCTGTGAGGGTATGCCTTATGAAAATCATCGTTTGTGGCGTGATGAGGAATGTGCATTTCTTGGAACACGACGTATCATAAAATTAGCCCGTAAAACAGGTCGACCCGCGCATATCTTGCATACAACGACCCAGGAAGAACTTGAATGGTTGGTTGATTATAAAGATATCGCAACCGTTGAAGTGCTAGGAAATCATCTAACCCAAATCGCACCGGAATGTTATGAACGGTTAGGAGGTTTGGCGGTGATGAATCCTCCTATCCGTGATAAAAGACACTATGATGCGTGCTGGAGAGCGATTGAGAATGGTGTGGTTGATATCGTTTCCTCGGATCATGCGCCCCATGATCCAGAAGCCAAGGCAAAACCATGGCTATGCTGTCCATCAGGAATGCTGGGTGTACAGACTCTCGTGCCACTCATGTTGAATCATGTAAGTGAGGGACGATTATCGCTTGGTCGTTTGGTCGATTTAATGGCATCTAATCCGGCAAGAATATATGGCATGCCTACAAAAGGACGAATTCAGGTCGGTTATGATGCGGATTTCACCCTGGTTGATATGAAAACAAATCGTCGTATCACCAATGACTGGATCGTTTCACCTGCAGGTTGGACACCTTATAATCAAATGGAAGTGACAGGATGGCCTGTTGCAACAATCGTAAAAGGTAAAATCGTGATGCAGGATAATGAAATTTGTGGGAAACCTGACGGAGATTTGGTAGATTTTCTACCATGAGTCTGCATCATATCTAACTTTATCATCGAAAGGAAATATCCGATGAAAAAATTCATTTTGACCGCTATGATTGGATTTTCTCCAATACCCGGCGTGGCTGCTTTTGCACAGGATTGGACTGCATCCTGTGGCAATGAACCCAAGTCACCAGTGATAAACGTAAGCAATGTTACCAAATACAATGCCAGTGTTGAGCAGTTTAATAATTATAACAAGGCTGTTCATGTGTATTATGCATGTATTTCAAAACAGGCGCATGCAAAACAGGTTGCCATTAGCCAAAAAGCAAGAAATGAAATGGAATCGATCCAAAAAGTTAGCGCTGAAATGAATGCTAGAATTACTGCCAATCTTAATAAAATGCGTGCCACGATTGTCGATGGAAGTAAAAAATTAAAAAATGCAACAGGTGGAAAATAAAAAAACTGCCAAATTCAAGTCATAATAAACGCACAAAGGAGAAACTGTAAGTGTCAGAAGACCTGTTTAAAGAAATAGATGAAGAATTACGGACAGAAAAACTGCATTATTTCATGAGACGTTATGCTAAATTGGCAATAGTTGTTATTATTGCTGGTCTGGCCGTATTTGGTCTTTTACAGTTTAATCATTGGCAAAAGCATAAGAAAATTGTAAATGCATCAAATTCTTATATGCAGGTCATGCAAAAAACAGTACAGTTATCTCCTCAATCCAAAGATGATAAGATGGTTGACCAGATCATTGGTGAATTCAACCATATATCCAATCATTCTCCCCAATCTATACGGGCATTGGCACAATTAAAACAAGCATCATTACTACTGGATCAGGGAAAGCTTAAAGAGGCATCCGCAATTTGGGAAGCTTTGAGATTTGATAAAACTGCATCGCCTGATTTTCGTAATCTGGCTAATTTATTGTGGATTGAAAACCATCTTGATAATGTAGATCCAGGTGAATTACATAATCGTATCAGAGAATTGTTGGATCACAAGACTCCTTGGTATGCTTTGGCACGAGAGTGTGAGGCGATTTTGGATCTTAAAACTGGTAAAGTTATAGAGGCGAAACAGGTTTTTGGACGTTTATCTACGGATATGAATGCCAGTCCAGAACTACGGAAAAGGGCAAATGTGATGTTGCAGGTTATTGCAGCGAATAAAAGGGTTTAACGATGCAAGATATTCTACCTATAAAAAAGAAATTTTCACGTCGATCGATTCTTGCGACAACCGCAACTGGAATGGCCTTGGCAGCTTGCGGGCATAAGGATAATAAACCTGTTATTATTGGTAAACGTATAGACGTTTTTAGTACTGGTGCCGGACTGATGGTCGATCATAGTGATAAAACTCCAATCACTATTCCAGCACCTGTTATTGACGAGAAATGGATGCTTGAGGGAAGAACGGCTGATCATGCCTCAATTCACAGTGCGATGGGTGGCGTGCGTAGAATGTGGAGTTGCAGTATCGGATCAGGAAATTCCGAACCAAGCCCTTTATCCTATATTGCGCTGGGATCAAAAGGCCAGGGCATCATCAATACAACTCCGGTTATAGATGGCAATCATTTTTTCACAATGGATGCTGTGGGTAAGGTAACTGCGTTTGATTGGCAATCACGTAAGTTGCTATGGCGACTAAATCCCAAAAAGAAAAAATCAAGATCAAGTAATTTGGGAGGTGGTATTGGATTAACCGAGGATGCTTTATATATTGTGGATGGCGTGGCCGAAACTTTGAGGGTGGATCGGGAAACGGGAAAGGTTGTATGGCGTGTGGATGTTGGTACACCTGGTCGTTCCGCACCAACAATCGTAAACCAGTTATTGTTTTTTGGCACCATAGATGGACGGTTATTTTGTTTGGATACAAAAACGGGAAATCAGTTATGGTCCTATAGTACAGGCAGTGTTCAAACAAAATTATTTGGTCAGCCAGCACCAGCCTATTCAGAAGGCATTCTTGTCGCAGGCTTTGGATCAGGAGATTTGATTGCGTTGCGGGCAAATACCGGGGAGCAGATTTGGACTGATACGCTGGGTCGAAATGGCCGTAATGCTTTTGTGGATTTTGCGGCAATCAGTGCGCTTCCTGTAATTGCTGATGGTACGGTATATGCTATAAGTATCGGCTCAATCTTGGTGGCACTGGATTTAAGGTCTGGTCGACGTATTTGGGAACGTGAAGTTTCAGGTCAAAATTCAATGGTTGTTATTGGCGATTGGTTATTTGTTCTTTCCCTTGATCAGCAACTGGCTTGTCTTGACCGTGTAACGGGTCGGGTTCGTTGGGTCACTCAACTGAGACGTTTCAAGAATATGGAAAAATATAAAGATCCCATTGCTTGGTATGGTCCTGTATTAGCAGGCGGACAACTTATCTGTATCAGTGATTTTAACGATATTGGACTGGTAACCTTCAGTCCGGCATCAGGTAAAATAACCAATATTGTTAAAACAGGTATAACTCCCGCTCTAGCTCCGGTGGTTGTAAATGAGCGTTTGCTGATCCTAGGGCAAGATGGTAAATTAACTGCTTTTGGTTAGGAAATAAAATACGTGACATTGGCTAAACACAAATTGCCTGTTATTGTGATCGCGGGTCGTCCTAATGTCGGTAAATCGACATTATTCAATCGGCTGGCGGGAAGACGCTTTGCAATTGTAAGCGATCAGCCGGGGGTGACACGAGATCGGAAATCAGTTGACATTCTTTTAAACGATTGCCCCGTTACCTTAATTGATACGGCTGGATGGGAAGAGGATGATCCCGAAACTGTACATGGTCGTATGCGTATATCCTCTGAACGGGCGGTTGATATGGCAGATGTGATTCTTTTTTGTGTTGATGCCAGAATGGGTATAACACCTGTTGATGAACATTTTGCGCAATGGTTGAGAAAACAGGGGCGTAAAATTCTTTTGGTTGTGAATAAGGCCGAAGGTCATTCCGGAAATGTAGCCGCCTTGGAAATGTATAAATTTGGTTTGGGGGAACCCATTCCTGTTTCTGCAGAGCATGGTGAAGGTATCATGGATCTTGTAGACCGGATTGAGGCGGAGCTTCCAATTGAAAAGTTCCAGGATAATTCGGCATTAAATATATCATTGGAAAATTCTGAAGATAAACCATTGAGATTGGCAATTGTGGGACGTCCCAATGCCGGCAAATCAACTCTGATCAATCAATTGATAGGGGAGCAGCGTGTAATTACCGGGCCGGAAGCTGGATTAACGCGGGATTCAATTTCAGTATCCTTTCATGATGAAAAAGGGGAAATTGAATTGGTTGATACCGCCGGATTGAGGAGAAAAGCCAGAATTGATGAGACACTTGAAAAAATGTCTGTCTCTGCCAGTATTGAAGCTCTTAAAATGGCCGAAGTGGTTGTATTGGTTATTGATGCTGAATTGGGCATTCATGAACAGGATTTACAAATTGCCCGTCTAATTGAAAGAGAAGGACGCTGTTGCGTTATTGCGCTTAATAAGTGGGATATTTTAAAGGATAGGGTGGCTACCCGCCAGATTATAAGAGATAGAATTGAGATGTCGCTTTCACAAATGCATGGCATTCCTATCATTGCTTTTTCAGCTCTTACAGGTCGAGGGGTTCATAAATTAATACCCGCGGTTCGAAAAGCCTATGATATTTGGAACAAACGTATTCCGACAGGGGAATTGAACCGTTGGTTTGAAGAGGTTATTTTGAGGCATGCCCCTCCCATGATTGATGGACGCAGATTAAAATTACGTTACATCACGCAAGCCAAGGCCCGACCACCAACCTTCATATTATTTGGAACTAGAACTTCAAAACTTCCCCTGGATTATCAGAGATATTTGATGAACGGTTTGCGTGAAATTTTTGATATGCCTGGAACGCCAATCCGTTTGCAATTCAGAGATAGCAAGAATCCATATATTCATGAAAAACAATGAAACTCAAAAAACACATTTTTAAAATTATTTTGTAATAAATATAAAAAATCTTCATACTTTTGCCTAAAACTTTGATAAAATTGAACTAAGTGATAAAAGAGTCCAAACCTTTTATTGCTTTTCAATAAAGAAAGGATGGCTTTTTATGTTTAATAAGAAAATGTTAACCTCTTTGGTTGTTGCCGGCGGTCTAAGCCTTGGCAGTATGGTATCTGCAATGGCCCAACCTGTTGGAATGACACCTCCACCTCCACCTCCCGGTGGCATATTTGGACCTGCGGTTGGTCCATTGGGATACATGTTCGAAAATCTTAATCTTAGCGCCGAACAACAGGCAAAAGCCAAGGTAATCGTCGATAGTGCTCGATTAAAGGAAGAAACCACTCGTCAGCAAGTTGAGGCTGTACATAGAGATATGGCAAATGCTTTATTGGCACCTGGTAAAGTAACAAAAGGAAATCTTGATCCATTTGTGGATAAATTGGAAAAACTTCACAGAGAAACTGCTGAAAATCATACCAAGACATTACTTGCCCTTCGTAACATTTTGACGCCAGACCAGTTGGTTCAGTTAAAAGCGCGTATCATCAAGATGAAGGACATTCATGGTCAAATGCAGTTATTGCGTGGACAGATGCGTCAAACAGCAACAAATGGAACCGCAGCACCAATGGTTGCGCCTAACCAAGCTCAATAATAATCAATAATTAGCTGAAGCTTTTTATAAGAAGCATGGTGACAGATAGAATTGAACAACATGCTTCTTATTAAACAATTATTCAATTGACAACCAATTAAAAATCAGGTTAATTCTATTTTCTAGATTAAGAAACGTTACCTCACGAAGGCTCGTGCAGTAACGCGTTATTTATTGTGTAAATGTAGGAAAAAAACGTGTTTAACCGTTTATCTGGTAAACTTTCTGGTGTATTTGACGGACTTTCGAAACGGGGGGCATTGTCTCAGGAAGACGTTAATGAGGCCATGCGTGAGATCCGTTTGGCAATGCTTGATGCCGACGTTGCTTTGCCTGTCGTCAAGGAATTTGTTAAAAAGGTTCAGGAAAAATCTGTTGGTCAGGAAGTCTTGCACAATATTTCACCTGGTCAGGCAATTGCCAAAATTGTAAATGATGCATTGATTGATGCATTGGGTGGATCAGGTGCTGTACCTCTTGCATTGAATGCTGCGCCACCTGTTCCTTATTTGATGGTGGGTTTGCAAGGATCTGGTAAAACCACGACTTCGGCAAAGATTGCATATTTCCTAAATCGTCGTGAACGCAAGAAAATATTGCTTGCCAGTTTGGATACCTATCGTCCTGCCGCCCAATTGCAATTGCAGCAATTGGCCAATCAGATACGCGTAACCGCATTACCAATTATCGAGGGACAAAATCCATTGCAAATTGCCAAACGGGCCATGGAGATCGGTCGTTTAGAGGGATATGATATTGTTATCCTGGATACAGCTGGACGTTTGGCGATTGATGATGTTTTGATGCAGGAGGTTCAAAATATCAGAGATGCGGTTCAGCCTGTTGAAACCCTTCTTGTCGTTGATGCTATGACAGGGCAAGATGCGGTTAACACAGCCAAGCATTTCAATGAGAAAGTTGGGATTACGGGTGTTGTTATGACCCGTATGGATGGGGATGCACGAGGTGGTGCCGCATTATCAATGCGGGCAATTACTGGCGCCCCAATCAAGCTGGTTGGTATGGGTGAAAAGGTTGATGCGTTGCAGGAATTCTATCCCGAACGTGTCGCCAGCCGTATTCTGGGATTGGGAGATATAGCGGGGCTGGTTGAAAAAGCTTCTGAAACTCTCGATACAGAGGAAAATGAACGTCTTGCCAAGAAGATGCTCAAGGGGAAATTTGATTTGAATGATTATTCGACTCAAATTTCACAGATAAATAAAATGGGATCAATTTCCAACATTATGGACATGATCCCAGGTATGGGAAAAGTTAAAGAAAAACTTGGCAATAAAGAGATAGACACTTCGATTCTTAAACGTCATCAGGCCATTATTTCATCAATGACTAAGGCCGAACGCAAAAAGCCTGATATTATTAAGGCATCTCGTAAAAAAAGGATTGCGGCAGGATCGGGGACAACAGTTCAGGAAGTCAATCGGTTGTTAAAACAATATGATCAGATGGCTTCCATGATGAAGCGGTTTAACAAGCTGGGCGTTAAAGGTTTAATGCGACAGGGGTTATCTGCTCTTTTACCTAAAGGAATGACGCCTCCACCTGGTGGTGGGATGATGCGTTAGTTTCTTTCATTAATGGCTAGAATCTGGAGAAAAAGAATCAATGAGCCTTAAAATCCGTTTATCCCGTTCAGGGTCAAAAAAACGTCCATACTATCACATAGTTATTGCTGATAGCCGTTCACCTCGGGATGGACGTTTTATTGAAAAAGTGGGTTCTTATAACCCCATGCTTCCTTCCGATCATGCTGAAAGAGTTCGTTTGTTTAATGAACGGATTAGTTATTGGTTGACAAAAGGGGCACAGGCAACCGATCGTGTTGCACGTTTTTTGGCAAATGCTGGTTTGGCGGAAAAATTTGTCTATAACGAACAGCCTCAGAAGTCTGCGCCGAAGAAAAAGGCCCAGGAACGTGCTGAAGCCGCAGCTAAGAAAAAAGAAGAAGCTGAAGCTGAGGCTTAATTGTTGATTATTGAATAAGGTTGCCCCTTTGATGAAAAAACAGTTGGTTCATGTTGCAACGATCGGGAAACCCCATGGCGTTAACGGGCTGGTAAGGGTTTATTCGTATCTGGAAAAGGCAACAGATCTACAAAATTACAAGGAACTGATTGATAATCATGGGGAGCGCTGGTCTTTAATCTGGAAAAATGAACCAATTGCCATCCTTTATGATGGAAATAAAAATCCTGTTGATTCCAGAACAAATGCCGAACATCTGACAAACCGTAAATTATACGTAACAAGAGATTCTTTTTCAGATTTGGAAGAAGAGGAATTCTATTTGGTAGATTTAATTGGTTTGCAGGCTCGTGTTCAGAAAATCAATCAGCAAAAGGAAGCGTTTGGTATCATTGATCATGTCCATGATTATGGTGCGGGTACCAGTCTTGAAATCAAACTGGATTCCAAAGAAATCATTATTGTTCCTTTTACAAAGCAATGTGTACCGGTAATTGATCTTGAAGCGGGATGGGTAAAAATCTGTTTACCTCATTTTATTGAGGTTTCACCTAATGAAGGTAATAAGGGAAATGTGTTGGCAGATTGAATTGTTGACTTTATTTCCTGAGATGTTCCCCGGCTTTTTGGAATTTTCCCTGGCGGGCAAAGCATTAAAAGAGGAAAAATGGACTTTGAAAACGCATGATTTGCGTCAGTTTGGTCATGGCAAACATAAGGCTGTTGATGATACGCCGTTTGGTGGTGGGGCAGGAATGGTTATTCGAGTGGATATACTTGATGCTGCCTTACAGGCTACTTTACCGCAGGATGATCGTCCAGTTGTTTATTTTTCGCCGCGAGGACGTGTATTGCAACAAAAAGATATTCTGCGGTTTGTATCAGGGAGTGGTTTATATTGTATTTGTGGTCGCTATGAGGGGATTGATGATCGGATATTTCAAAAATATTCAATAGAGGAGATTTCTATTGGAGACTACATTCTTTCTGGTGGTGAGCCTGCCGCACTTGTTTTAATGGATGCCTGCATACGTCTGTTACCTGGTGTTATGGGATCTGATACCAGTGGGGAAGAAGAAAGTTTTTCTGAAGGTCTTTTGGAATATCCGCATTATACGAAACCTGCCAAGTGGCAGGGATATGACGTGCCCGAGATTTTACTTTCAGGACATCATGGGGCAATTGCTGCATGGCGTCAAGAACAGGCTGAAATGGTGACCAGAATGCGCAGACCAGATTTGTGGGACAGTTACCAGCGTAACAGTAACCTTAAAAATAATGACTGAATTTATATATTGTTAAAGGAAAAGATGATGGATATTATTCAAAAATATGAGGTTGACGAAATTGCTCGTTTAACAGCAGATCGTGCCATTCCTGAATTTTTCCCTGGGGATACAGTACGAGTTGATGTTCGTGTTGTTGAAGGGGAACGTAAACGTGTTCAGGCTTATGAGGGTGTCGTAATTGCACGTTCAAATAAGGGACTAAATAGTAATTTTACCGTTCGTAAAATTTCAAATGGTGAAGGAGTGGAACGTGTGTTTCCTCTTTATTCTCCAACAATTTCTGCGATTACGGTTGTCCGTCATGGTCATGTTCGTCGCGCAAAACTATATTATTTGCGTGGTCGTAGCGGTAAGTCAGCCCGTATTGCAGAACGTAATCGCGATGTTAATAAAAAAACAGAATCTGTTTAACAGGTTGAACTGATTTTTTATTTTATATTCTGATAATTTATAAAAATTATCAGAATAAATTATTTTAGTTTCTTGATATTTTGGATATATAAACTTATTGAATATAAAATTTTAAAAGGATAAAAAAATGAAAGCTCGTACTTTGTTTGATAAGTTGTGGGATAGTCACGTGGTAAAACAACTTCCAAATGGTACGGCACTCCTTTATATTGACCGTCACTTAATTCATGAGGTTACTAGCCCGCAGGCATTTGAAGGGTTACGGTTGGCTGGACGTAAAATTCACAGTCCGGAAGCGATGATGGCAGTTATTGATCACAATGTTCCCACAACAGATCGGGATAAACCGATGGAGGAAGGAGAAAGTCGTCATCAGATAGAAGTTTTAGAGAAAAATGTTAGGGAATTTGATGTCCCATTCATTCCATTAAAATCTGCCCGTCAGGGGATCGTCCATGTTGTTGGACCCGAGGAAGGGATAACATTACCAGGTATGACTATTGTTTGTGGTGACAGTCATACTTCTACCCATGGTGCATTTGGTTCGCTTGCTTTTGGTATCGGAACTTCAGAAGTTGAACATGTGATGGCAACTCAAACCTTGCTACAGAAACCAGCCAAAAATTTTAAGATTAATATTGAAGGTAAATTAAAACCAGGTGTAAGTGCGAAAGATATTATTCTTGCTGTTATAGGAAGAATTGGTACAGCTGGTGGAACAGAACATGTAATAGAATTTACTGGTTCAGCGGTAAGAAATCTTGATATGGCGGGGCGGATGACCTTGTGCAACATGGCTATTGAAGCTGGTGCCAGAGCCGGGATCATAGCACCTGATGAAGTTACTTTTGAATATATTAAGGGGCGTCCATTTGCACCAAAAGGGAAAAATTTTGATGACGCTGTAGCTTACTGGAAAAGTTTGGTTTCTGATGATGGGGCGTATTATGATAAAGTTGTAGATATAGACGTCAACAATCTTGATCCTATGGTAACATGGGGAACAAGTCCAGAAGATGTGATATCTATTAAAGATAAAGTGCCAGATCCAGAAAAATTGAAGGATGAATCTCAACGTAAAAGAAAAAAACGTATGTTGAACTATATGGATCTGAAAGTTGGTCAACCGATTGCCGGTACAAAAATTGACGCTGTTTTTATAGGCTCTTGTACAAATAGTCGTATAGAAGATTTTCGGGCTGCGGCATATATTCTTAAAGGGCATAAAATTGCAGATCATGTCTGGGGACTGGCTGTACCCGGGTCTGGATTAATTAAGAAACAAGCTGAATCCGAAGGATTGGATAAAATATTCAAAGAGGCAGGTTTTGAATGGCGTGAAGCTGGTTGTTCCATGTGTTTGGCAATGAATCCAGATCGTTTGGAACCAGGACAAAGGTGTGCCTCCACTTCCAATCGTAATTTTGAAGGTCGTCAAGGTCCTGGCAGTAGAACACATTTAGTATCTCCAGCCATGGCTGCCGCTGCTGCAATCAAAGGTGAATTAACGGATGTAAGGGATATGATGTGATGGAAAAATTTGACAGTTTGACAGCAATTGCAGCTCCATTACCCGAAGAAAATATTGATACTGATAAAATAATACCGGCTCGTTTTCTCAAAACGACCAAAAGAAGTGGTTTGGGTAAATTCGCTTTCTATTCTTGGCGTTATGATGATAATGGAAATGAACGAAATGATTTTATACTTAATCGTGACCCGTATCGTCAGGCGAAAATTTTAATCAGTTATGAAAATTTTGGTTGTGGTTCGTCTAGGGAACACGCGCCTTGGGCTTTGCTTGATTTTGGAATACGATGTGTAATTGCACCTTCCTTTGCGGATATTTTTTTTAATAATGCATTTAAAAACGGAATATTGCCGATAAAGGTGTCCAGGGAAATTTGTGAACAATTGGTTGAGGATACCAAAATGGGAGCAAATGCTCGTATAACGGTTGATTTGGTACATCAAGAAATTATACGACCTGATGGTAAAAAAATTAAATTTGAAATTGACCCATTACGCCGTCAATTGCTTTTGGAAGGTTTGGATGATATTGGTCAAACCATGCAACATGTTGAATCAATTAAAAATTTTGAAAAAAACAGAAAGGAAAAGCAACCCTGGTTTCCTGAGATAATAATTGATGAACATAATATATAATTAATTCTATTCATAAATGGTTCATTTATTTAACTGAGCCATTTTTTATATTTAATTAATCACAAAACTAGGCATTAGTCTTTAGATTGAATTATTTTATAAGAAAAAATATTTGTCTAAAATTAATTATACAATTTTTTTGCAAACTCATTCTTAACAATAAAAACCAATGTATAAATCAGGTCAAAAATTATTTTTTCAAAATTAAAGCTTTTTTAATTAGGTTATGTAATAGATAATTACATTTTCTTTGTTAAAACTAATAAAGTTAAAAAAAAATATTTTTAATTATTTTTATTATTGCGAGAATTTTTATGACAAAAGAAAAAAAAATTTTGGTTTTGCCAGGGGACGGGATTGGTCCAGAAATCATGGAACAGGCTGTAAAAGTACTTGAGTGGGTAGATAAAAACTCGACGTTATCTTTCAAGCTTGAATATGAAGTGGTTGGAGGTGCATCCATAGATCAAAATGGAATACCATTAACTCAAAAGGTTATTGAAAAAGCAAAAAAAGCTGATGCGGTTCTTTTTGGAGCTGTTGGTGGACCGAAGTGGAATAATATTGATTTTAATAATCGACCTGAATTAGGGATTATTGGTTTACGTAAAGAACTTGGTTTATTTGCCAATTTACGTTCAGCGATTGTTTTTGATTCTCTGATTGAGGCCAGTTCAGTTAAACCTGAGATCATTAAGGGTTTGGATTTAATGATTGTTCGCGAAAGCACAGGAGGCGTTTATTTTGGTTCTCCCAGAGGAATTGAAACATTACCTGACGGAACTCGTAAGGGAATCAATACAGAAGTTTATACAAGTAAAGAAATCGAAAGAATTGCCCGTGTAGCTTTTGAGTTGGCTCGTCAACGCCAAAATCATGTTTGTTCTGTTGATAAATGTAATGTGATGGAAAGCGGTCTTTTATGGAAGGAAGTGGTGACAGAGATTCACCAAAAAGAGTATCCAGATGTTAATTTATCTCATATGTTAGCAGATAATTGTGCAATGCAATTGGTCCGTCAACCCTCACAATTTGATGTTATTTTGACCAGCAATCTTTTTGGGGATATTCTGTCAGATTTGGCTGCAATGCTGACGGGAAGTTTGGGTATGTTGCCTTCAGCTACACTAGGGGAGAAACAGTCAAATGGGGTTATTCCAGCATTGTATGAACCAATTCATGGCAGTGCTCCAGACATAGCTGGACAAGGAAAAGCCAACCCATTGGCACAAATTCTTTCTTTGGCGATGATGTTGAAATATTCATTTAATGAACAACAAAATTCACAGAAAATCGTAAATGCATGTAAATTGGTATTAAACCAAAATTATCGTACACCGGATATTATGAGTATGGGAAAAAAAGAGGTAAACACGCAAGAGATGGGAAAACTTATTCTTGATCATTTAAATGGAAAAAATTAAAAATATTGAATATAAAGTTTTTAACATAACTTTTGAAAAATTATTATTCATTGGATGAATAAGATCAATTACAACGATATGTAAGGTTATGTTCAGCATAGGAAATGCTGGTAATCAACATTATCAATATAATATTTTGGGCAAATTTAATTCGTATCTAATATTATTTGCTCAATTTAGATTAATGGATTTTTGGTAATAAAAACTTATATTGTAAAATGTAAATTTACTTTAGAATATATCTTATAAAAGAAATATCATTTAATTTCTTTTATAAGAGTAAAACTTTTGCGGTTTAAAAACCTTCACGTTCCAAACGTTTACGTTCCATTTTACGTGCACGTCTTACAGCTTCTGCAGCCTCTCGGGCACGTCGCTCAGAGGGTTTTTCATAATGGCGACGAAGTTTCATTTCACGGAAAATTCCCTCGCGTTGCATTTTCTTTTTTAAAGCTTTCAAAGCTTGATCAACATTATTGTCTCTAACCAAAACCTGCACTTGGCCATCATCTCCTGTTAAAGTTAAAAGTTAAGTAGTAAGATATATAGTGTATATAATTGTTATAAGTTTACCGCAAACATACTCTATTTTATTTAAAAAGAAAATAGATTATTATTGTCTCACGGTTTTCAACTTATATAAAGTTTTTTATTTGTCTCGTTCTATAAATTTTGATTTACCTTTATACAAAGCTGGTGAAGAGTTATTATTTCTGCATGAAGATAAAATTCGATTTATGCAGGATATATTTTTTTTTATCCATTATGAAGCCATGTCTATTGTTGAACCAATATTAGATGAATATAGAATTGGATTGGCTCATTTTCGATTGATGCAATTTATCTGTCATTATCCTGGGATTTCGGTAGGTGAGCTATGTTCAATGCTTGGAATTACAAAACAAAGTTTGAATCGCGTATTAAGAGAGACGCTTGAACAAGATTTTGTCTATTTTCAGCAAACTCCAATAGATCGCAGGAAAAAAGTGTTATTCTTGACAAAAAAAGGGAAAAAACTGGAGGAGGAACTTTTTAGTCTTCAACGCAAACAATTTGTTCGCGCTTTCAGAGAGGTTTCCAATAATACATATATAGAAGGATTTCAGCGTATATTATATGGTATGATCAGTAAAAAATCCAAAAAAATGCTAGAAAATCTTACCATTCGTAAAATCAAAGATAAAAATAATGTCGGAAAATAACAAATCATCAAACGAAAAAGATATTTTACATATTTTAGTTATTGATGATGATCCGCGTTTACGCCGGTTGTTACAGCGGTATTTAAGTGAAAATGGTTTCCGGATCAGTGGAGCGGAATCAGCATATGAAGCGCGTCAAATGTTAAAGTTTTTGCAACCTGATGCATTGGTACTGGATGTTACAATGCCAGGTGAGGATGGTTTGCAATTGACACATTCCCTTCGGGAGGAAGGCAAGGATATGCCGATCATCCTTTTGACAGCCAGGGGAGAACCGGAAGATCGCATAGCTGGATTGGAAGCTGGTGCAGATGATTATTTGGGAAAACCTTTCGAACCCAAAGAGTTGTTGCTTCGGCTGAAAATTCAGTTTCGCCGATTGACGCAACCCATTGCAGCGGAAAATATACGTTTAATTCGTCTTGGAAATATGGAGTTTGACCCTGTTCGAAATTTGTTATGCGATAAAAATGGCATTATTCATTTAACAGGGGGGGAGATAGCCTTGTTAAGGGTATTGGCGACGCAACCTAATGAGATTTTATCCCGTGAGGAAATCGTTCAAAAAATTGGAATGGAGGAAATTGGTGAGCGTGCCGTTGATGTTCAAGTAACAAGGTTGCGAAGACGTATTGAGACGGACCCTCGACAACCGCAATTTTTACATACCGTAAGGGGTAAAGGCTATGTTTTAAAACCTGGATATTGAAAAATTAATTAATAACAGAAAATATAATTGTGAAAAATTCATACACGAATTTAAAAATTCCAAATTATTTTATAAATCGTAAATTTATTGTTGAACGCACTGTACGACGAATTTTGCCGCGCTCCTTATTTAGTCGTTCACTTTTGATGATTTTAATTCCATTGATTGTTACGCAAACAATTTCACTGGAATTGTTTTATGGTAATTATCTTAGTACTGTTTCTCGTCGTTTGACAGATACTGTTGGCAGTGAGGTTGAGTTCATCGTCAATCAGTTTAACCAAACTAATTCGAGAGTAAAATATAATCAGATTATTGAGGATGCACAAAAATATTTTCAATACTCGATTACCTGGCGCAAAGGTCAAATATTCCTTGGAAACTCAAGAAAAAAATCGAATATTATCGGACCTGTTGATGAGCTTCTCAATCAAACCCTGGCGGATCGACTTGATGAACGGTTTGTTGTTGACTGGTTCAGTATAAAAGATCAGGTCAAGATATCCATAGAATTAAAACAAAGTGTAGTGGACATTCTAATACCCAAAAAAAAATTAACGGCTGGTAGTGTTTGGCTTTTTATTTTCTGGATTGTGGGAAGTGCGTTGGTTTTGTTTATAATGACTTCTGTTTTTGCGTGGATACAGTTCAGGGCCATTCGAAGATTATCCAGATCTGTTGAAAAATTTGGTAAAGGGATTGATCCAGGTAATTTACATCCTGATGGTTCAAGAGAACTAAGGAATGCAGCAATTGCCTTTAATGTCATGCGTGAAAGAATTTTAAGATATGTCAAGCAACGTACTGTTATATTGGCAAGCGTTTCCCATGATTTGAGAACGCCTTTGACCCGATTAAGGCTCAGTTTAGCCATGCTCCCTCAAAAAGGAATGTTTAATGCTGAGGAACAGGTTCAAGATATCTTGGAAATGATTACCGACATTGAGGAAATGGAACAAATGATTTCTGCTTACCTTTCCTTTGCAAGGGGTGAAGGAACGGAAGAACCGGTTTTAACAGATGTTTCTCAGTTAATTAAAGATTGTGTTGCAGCAGCATCTCGGGCCGATACGCGATTTTTGTCAGTTGAAATTGATCATGACCTGCCAGATTTGATTATTAGACCTCATAGCATACGTCGAGTTTTTTCCAATATTTTAGATAATGCTAAAAGATATGGGGGGGATGTAAAATTAAAGGTTCATATGAAAGGAAAAGGAATACAATTCATCATCGATGATGACGGTCCTGGAATAGAAATCGAAAGAAGAGAAAGTGTATTCACGCCATTTGAAACAGGTAATAGACAAAAAGGCACTGGATTGGGACTGTCTATTGCGAAAAATATAATTCAGGGACATGGTGGTGATATAAAATTAGAAACCAGCCCATTGGGAGGGCTGAGAGTAATGATATTTATACCCAGATAGGTTTATGGCAATGTATTTCCTGAGCTGCCAGGTCCACCCGTTGTAAGTGGATTGCTTGAGAAAGGACCACCGTTACTGTTCGGTCCGAAGGTACTTCCAAGTCCCATTGCACTTAGTGGAGAGTATTTGCCAATATTTCCTAATAATTGCTGGAAAAAATTAGTTTTTGTTCCAGGAGTTGGAGTTACCTCTGATACCATGCTGACATTTTTAGCGTCTCTTTTACCCAATTCTTGTATTTTTGTTAATGTCCCACTCTCATTAAAATACAAGGAAAGCACTTTTTGTTTTTTTATTCCTGGATAGGAAAGCGGGACAAGATGAGTCATCATCGATATGTAAATCCAGTTATTATTATTAAATGTCGCGTAGGTTGTAGGAGATCCCAAAATGTCGATAACATCTGATTTACTGGTACTACCAACTTTTAATGCAGAAAGGTCATTTTTTTCAATTATTGTTCCTCTTGGCATTGGAGGGGGAGAGAGAACTGAGCAGGCGGAAAATAATAGACTGCAAGAGATTAAGGAACCTAAAATAATATTCTTGCTTGTTTTTTGCTTAAATTGAGGACAGGATTTACTTTTAAGAAGGTATACAAGAGGTTTTTTGTTGAAGCTGGAAGGCATAATGAATACATGATCCTCAAGTTAAACGAAAAATTAATCTTATAATTAAAGAGGTATTGTAGTTTAAATTAAACTGCAACAAAAAAAAACATTAGAAAGAAAAAAATGAATAGCTGTTGCGAGTTTTCAAAAAAAATATTTATCAATCAAATACAAAAAAAAGAATTCAGGGTTACCATTGAAGCAGATAAATCAGAAAGAAAGGCTTTGGCTGAGCGGTTTTCAATTCCTGAAATTCTTTCTTTGTCATGTTTTTATAAATTGGCTTATTTTCATGGTGGTCATATAAGGGCGCAGGGAATACTAAAAAGCAGCATAATACAAAATTGTGTTGTTTCCCTAGAGGATTTTCCGGTTGATATCGAAGATGGATTTGAGTTGATTTTTATACCTTTGTCTCAAGTTTCAAGTGAACTGGAGGAGCTGGATGATCCAGATATTATTCCTTATGATAATGACTATATTGACATTGGAGAGGTGACTGCACAGCAACTGGCATTATTGCTGGATCCTTATCCTCATAAGCCTAATGTTGAAAAAAAACTGATAATTAAAGAGAAAGATTTGGAAATACAAGGGATAAAACGTAAAAAGGACAGTCCATTTAAAATTTTGGAAAAATTGAAAAAGGGTTAAAAATTGTTTTTTCATAATATATTTGTATATTAATATTCTTGTTATTTTAATCAATTAAAGTATATTGTTTTTCAAAAGTGTTAGGGAAACCTTGACACGCTTTTTCAAGCTTGCTTAAAAGCCGATATTCTGTTAGACAGGTTGCTTCAATTTGAATGTTCAATCATGTCGAATGAAATTGGTTATACTGGTTAAATTATTAGATAAATTAGGATAGGAGGGATCCCATGGCTGTTCCAAAGAAGAAAACGTCACCATCACGTCGTGGAATGCGTCGTAGTCATCATGCTTTACGCACTGAGGCTTATGGTGAATGTGCAAATTGTGGTGAACTGAAACGTCCACATCATGTATGTAGCCACTGTGGCTATTATGATGGTCGTGAAGTCGTCGCTGCCGGAGATGCTTTGAAGACCGCAGTACATCAATAAAACTGGAAAGCGTATTATAAATACCGATAACAACATTTTGATGTTAAGTTTAATGGTTTTTATAAATTGTAACTGTATTTATGACTGCAGAATCAGATATTCAAACGAAGCCTCAATATGATCTTGCGATTGATGCAATGGGGGGGGATCATGCCCCTGAAATTGTTATCAAGGGTCTTGAGATTACAGCCGTTAGACATCCAGAAGCAAAAATACTGTTAATCGGAGATAAAGAAAAATTGTCTCCGTTACTGAAAACATATTCCAAGGCTGCCCAAATATGCGATGTTCAGCATACAGACGTGGCTGTTCCAATGGAAATGAAACCTACTTCCGCTTTGAAATTACGAAATTCATCAATGCGTCTTGCCATGCAAAGTGTTGCATCGCAACAAGCCAAAGGGGTTGTTTCTGCCGGAAACAGTGGTGCAATGTTAGCACTGGCACAGGTTATCGTTAAAACGATGCCTGGTATTGCACGCCCGGCAATGGCTGCGATTACTCCAACAGCTAAAGGTGATATTGTAATGTTAGATCTGGGGGCGAATGTTTCCTGTGACAGTCGAAATTTGGTTGATTTTGCCATAATGGGTAACGCTTTTGCAAAAGCTGTGCTTGGTTTACCTAAACCCACGATTGGACTTTTAAATGTTGGTTCAGAAGAATTGAAGGGTGATGATCGTCTTAGAAATGCAGCCGAAGTGTTGCGGAATAGTCCTTTGTCCGGACAATTTTATGGGTTTGTAGAAGGACATGATATAACGGCAGGTACAACAGATGTTGTTGTTACAGATGGATTCACTGGAAATATTGCCTTAAAAACAGGTGAGGGTGCCCTCAAACTCGTTTTTCACCTTTTAAAACAAGTTTACAGTTCTGGCTTGCGGGGAAAGTTGGGTTATCTGTTTGTTCGACCCGGATTGGAACGTATGCGCGAGTGGCTGGATCCCAAACGTTATAATGGGGCAATTTTCGTAGGTCTAAACGGGGTTGTTGTGAAATCTCATGGAGGTACGGATGAAGAAGGTTTTGCATATGCCGTGGATGTTGCGATGGATATGATCAAGCACGGATTTTATGAAGAAATCCTTACGGGTTTATCACAGGTAAATCCACAGTAATAGCGGTTATATTAAATTAAAGGGTTTCTATAGGAATGATTTATCGTTCACAACTTGTTGGATTTGGTGGATATTTACCTAAGCGTATCTTAACAAATGATGATTTGACATTGATGGTAGATACATCTGATGAGTGGATTCGTGAACGTACAGGTATTCGCGAACGTCATATTGTCTCGGAAGGTGAGACATGTGTTTCCATGGCTGTTGAGGCCGCAAGACAGGCAATTGAATATGCAGGGATGAGTGTGCAGGATATTGATGCAATTGTTGTCGCAACTTGTACACCTGACAAAATATTTCCAAGCACTGCGGTTGAAATTCAAAAAGCGCTTGGAATAAAAAAGGCTTTTGGATTTGATGTTTCATCTGCCTGTGCTGGATTTGTATTCGGATTATCAGTTGCAGACAATTTTATTCGTTGTGGACAGGCAAAAAATGTATTGCTGATAGGTAGTGAGGTGTATTCTCGAATTCTTGATTGGAAGGATAGAAGGACCTGCGTTTTGTTTGGTGATGGAGCGGGTGCTGTTGTTTTAGGTGCTGTTAACACGGAGACCGAGAGAGGAATTCTTGGATGCTATCTTCATACGGATGGTCAATATGCGGATTTATTATATGTGGAAGGCACACCAGCAAAATTTCAAGATCAATGCTTTTTACGTATGAAAGGGCAGGAAGTTTTTCGTCATGCAATAACAAAACTATCCGAGGTTATTGAAGAGGCGCTAAATGATCACAATCTAATATATCGTGATATTGATTGGTTGGTTCCACATCAAGCAAATTTACGGATTATTTCACGTATGGGTGCAAAAATCAAATTACCCCCTGAAAGGGTGATTGTAACTGTTGATCGGCATGCCAATACGTCTGCGGCATCCATACCGTTGGCCTTGAATGAAGCAGTGAGAGATAATCGTATGAAAAAAGGTGATTTAATCGTAATTGAAGCAATAGGAGGCGGTTTAAGTTGGGGGTCTGCATTGGTAAGATTGTAAATATATTTTTAAAAAATTAATTTAAAAATAATACAGAATTTATTTGGTAACACTATTGAATGAATGGTGTTAGACTTGTCATTTCAGTAACGGATTGTAATTATTTTAGACTATGCAAACTTTAACTCGTGCAGGATTAATTGAAAAACTTTATAGTCATATTGGCTTGTCCCGTAGTGAATCAGCTCAATTGCTAGAAACGGTTTTGGAAAAAATCGTTACAACCTTGGAAAAGGGTGATTCGGTTAAAATCAGTGGATTTGGTACTTTTTCTGTCCGAAGAAAAGGAAACAGAATTGGGCGTAATCCTAAAACAGGTGTCGAGGTTGAAATTGAACCCAGATATGTTTTGAGTTTTCGCTCCAGTCAGAAATTGAAAAAAAATGTTAATGAGGGTATGATTAAAAAATCTTCTTGAAAGGATAAATAATGACCCAAGGTAACTCTGCTCAGATTATTAGTCAATCGAATGAAAAAGTAGATCCTGATTCAGAAGATAATGGAGTTACCAAAAAGGAACCTGGGGCTTTCCGTACTATTAGTGAAGTGGCTGATGAAATTCATGTACCCCAGCATGTTCTGCGTTTTTGGGAAACGCGTTTCCCTCAGGTTCAACCAATAAAACGAAGTGGTGGTCGTCGTTATTACCGTGTTGAAGATATAACGCTTCTAAAGTATATATCTGAACTTTTATATATCCAAGGATATACGATAAAAGGTGTTCAGCGTCTTTTACAAGAAGAATTATTGAATAATAAAGTTTCGGATAATGAACAATTAAATTTTAAATCGGAATCTGATATATCGATAACAAATGAATCTCAATCCTCAAATGATGATCTGACAAATATAGATGAAAATAATCAGCAAGATTTACGTAAGGAATTGGAAAAATTGAAAAATGAAAAATCAATGCTGATTGATTCATTAAAAAATGTTTTGGTTGAGTTGCAAGAATTAAGAAAAATAATAGCTGAGGCTTAATTTTATATTGATCCAAATAAAATTGACTGCTATATGGCTGTATAGATTTAACGGGCAGTAGCGCAGTCTGGTAGCGCATCAGTCTGGGGGACTGGGGGTCGTGGGTTCGAATCCCGCCTGCCCGATTCGTTAATATTTTCTTTTTTCAGCTGTCCAATTGTTCCATAACATAATTATGGCGGCCATTATCGCTGGACCGATAAATAAACCAATCATACCCCAAGATTCCAGCCCTCCCAAGATACCGATTAATACCCATATAAATGGTAATTTTGTTGAGCCACCAATCAAAGCTGGTCTGATAAAATGATCTGCAATAAAAATAATGATGCAGCCAACAATCAGTATAGTTAAAGCTATCAAATAGGAAACTTGAAAAAAAGCGATAAATGCAACTATACCAATGGCAATCAGGGGGCAAAAGGGGATCATTGCAGCCAAGGCTGTCAATACGCCCAACAATGCAGCATGCGGTATATGCAGGAAATAGTATAAAGTTCCAAGAATGATACCCTGTCCTAGCCCGACCAGAACTAGTCCCGAAACTGTTCCATGAACTGATGAGATCATTTGTTGAGCAATTGTTTCCCCTTGTTTGCCAAACAACCGTCTCGAACCTGATTTGCATTGATGAATAATTGATTCACCATCTTTAAAAATAAAAAATAAGGTTAAAATTGAAAAGAAAAACAGTAAACCTCTATGAAGGATTTGTGATCCTATTTTTTGTGTAACATATACTCCATGACTTAGATGCAAATTGGAAATTAGTGTCGAGGCAGAAGATGGATCTTCAAGGTTTTCTTTCCACCAGTGAATGATATTATTGTTTATAACTGGGATTTTATTAAGCCACTCGGGTGGTGGTAAACCCTCACGACTAATTTTAATGACCCAACTTATGCCTGTTTGCAAATCTTTTGTTGCTTCAAGTGCTATAAAACCCAGGGGAAGAAGAAAAACCAGGGTAATAAAACAGGAAAAAATAAAGGGTAGTATAAAATTAAATCGTTCATAGGGCCATTCTTGCTTGACAGTTTTGTAAAATGGCCAGCATGCTATGGCAAAGATAATTCCCCAAATCAGGGAAAACAAAAAGGCTTTAATGGTATATAGACCAAATAGTATCAATACGATACTTAAACAACTGTGGGCTATAGTTTGATTATGGATTTGCTCTGCCAGTGATAATTGGCGCGAAATTTTTCTATTGATTATATGATCATCTTGGGACATGTTAATTATTCCCCAATATCCGTTATAATTCTTTTTTGATAATGGAAATGGCGAAGGCCTGAATGAAGGCGGCCTCTTTTAAGGCTGTATATCGACCTGCAGCTCCCCCGTGCCCTGAATCCATATTTATTTTCAAAAGCAAGGGATTGGACGATATATTGTGATCTCTTAGTTTTGCAATCCATTTTGATGGTTCCCAATAGGTAACACGCGGATCAGTCAGGCCTCCCATTGCAAGTATGGCAGGATAGTCTTGTTCTTTTATATTATCATAAGGTGAATAACTGGCTATATATTGATATGCTTTTGAATCTTTGAGAGGATTGCCCCATTCTGGCCATTCTGGAGGTGTGAGAGGTAAAGTAATGTCTGACATTGTGTTTAATATGTCTACAAAAGGAACGACAGCAATGATTGCCGCAAAAAGATCAGGGCGTTCATTGGCTATATATCCCATTACCATACCGCCTGCTGATCTTCCGTCAGCAACGATTTTTTTTGGCTGTGTATAATTTTGTTCAACAAGATAATCGGCACAGCAAATAAAATCGGTAAAAGTGTTTATTTTGTTGAAGCGACGCCCCTCCAAAAACCAATTCCAACCTTTTTCTGATCCGCCACGAATATGGGCTATGGCATAAATCCACCCTTGTTCGATATAATTCAGTGCTGTTATGGAAAAAACAGGGTCAATGGCATATCCGTATGATCCGTAACCATAAAGAAGGGTTGGGTTTTTACCGTTTAATTCAATATCTTTACGATAGGTCAAGGTCATGGGAATTTTTTCACCGTCGTTTGCAATAGCCCATATCCTTTTTGATTTGTAAAGGCTTGAATTATAACCGCAAGGAATTTTTTGCTGTTTAATGATTTCTTTTTTACCAGTTGGAATATGAAAACAATTCCAGCAACGTGGAGTTGTAGGAGACTGATAACTATATCGTAACAATTCTGTATCATATTCAAGCGTTTCATCCAGGGAAAGAAGGTATGCATCTTCATCACCTGAGATAATTTTATTTTCATCGTTTGTATTGGTGATGATTATTTTTGTATTAACCTCATGACGTTCCAATCTTATAAAATAATTTTTAAACGCCTTGAATTCCATTAGGTAAATATCAGGATTATGATTAATCCAATTTTGCCAAATTTTTTTTTCTATTTTATCCTGTATCAAATTATTTGGTATGGGCAATCGCATGAGTTTAAAATTGTATGCATTATCTTCATTTGTATAGATAATAAAATGATTGTTCCAATCTGTTATTTTGTAAAAAACACCTGTTCGTCTTTTTTTAAAACATATTGCTGCATGTGTGGGATGTTGTCCCGATATGATCCAGACCTCGCTGGTATCATGATTATTGGCTGTTATATAAATCCACTGATTGGAAAGACTGCGCTCAATATTAATAAAAAAGCCTGAATCTTTCTCTTTATAAACTAGAGTATCTTGAGAAGTGGCTATATGATGTCTGTAAATTGCGGTAGGTCTGCCTTGATCATCGCGATAGACCCAAAATATATACTGACTGCATGGTGAAAAACAGTAAGATCCAGAACAGGGTGAAATGGATTGTGGTAATATATCTCCTGTCTCCAGATTTTTAATTTTTAAATACCAAATTTCTGAGCCTTGGGTATCTTCAATATAGGCAAAGTATTTATGGTTAGGGCTGTGTGAAACCGAGCCTATTTTATAATAATCAATAGTACTTGCCTGAATATTTGGATCAATAAGCAATTGTTCTCCAAAATCATGAATTGATTTTCGATAAAAACACTTATGCTCTTTTCCCTCTTCAAATCGTGAATAATATATCCAGCTACCGTCAGGAAGTTCAGGGCTGCTTTCTTTATCAGCCAATTTTGATTTCAAGGAAAGAAAAAGCTTGTTTTGCAACGGTTTAGTCTGCTGCATTATTTTATTAGCATAATTATTTTCCTGTTCAAGATATTGTTTTATCTCTTTTTTTAGTTTTGAAGGATTGGACAAGACTTCCTGCCAATTATCATCTTTTAACCAGGCATAAGGATCAGTTCTTGTAAATCCCAGTTGTTTTATGATTTTCTCTTTTTTAGGTGCTTTTGGCGGAAGAATTGATGACATAAGCTAGAACATTTCCTCTTTTTCAAATAATTTGCATAAGAGTTAAGACTATCATATTTTATCTGGATTAATGAAAAAATTAATTATTAGAAAATTGATAATTTCAGATTGATAATGTAAATTCTGTATATTTTGATAAATAGTTTTGAAGGTGGTATGAATGTCTGAAAAAAGAGTTTTAATTGTTGGTGCCGGTTTTTCCGGTGCTGTGATTGGTCGTATTCTTGCAGAAAATGGCTGGAATGTGCATATTATTGATGAACGATCCCATACTGCTGGAAACTCATACTCTAAACGGGACAAAGATACAGGAGTCATGGTACATATTTACGGTCCCCATATATTTCATACAGATAATGAAGACGTATGGAAGTTTGTAAATAAATATTCAGAAATGATGCCCTATGTCAATCGTGTGAAGACCACAGTTAAGGGACAGGTTTTTTCATTACCGATTAATCTGCACACGATTAACCAATTTTTCCAGAAAGCATTATCTCCTGATCAAGCAAAAGAACTTATTGCCGAAAAAGGTGATAAGTCAATTAAAGAGCCTGAGACATTTGAAGAACAGGCTTTGAAATTTGTTGGTAAGGAATTATATGAAGCTTTTTTCAAGGGTTATACCCTTAAGCAATGGGGACTGCATCCCTCTGAATTGCCAGCATCTATCTTAAAGCGTTTACCTGTTCGTTTCAATTATGACGATAACTATTTCAGTCACAAATTTCAGGGAATGCCAAAAAGGGGCTATACAGATTTGGTAGATAATATTCTTGATCATCCTGGAATTAAAATTTCTTTGAATACAGTTTTTGATAAGGAAAAAGCAAAAAATTATAAACATGTATTTTATAGTGGTCCATTGGATGGTTATTTTCATCATCAATATGGTCGTTTAGCATACCGCACCCTGGATTTCGAAAGATTCACATATCAGGGTGATTTCCAGGGAACTGCTGTAATGAATTATGGAGAGGAAAGCGTTCCATATACCCGTATAACAGAGCATAAATATTTTGCTCCTTGGGAAAGTCATGAAGGCTCGGTTTGTTATAGAGAGTATAGCCGTTTATGTACAGAAAAAGATTTGCCTTACTATCCAATACGTCTTGTAGGTGAAATGAATCAGTTGGATCAATATATAGAATTGGCCGAAAAGGAACCTGATATTACATTTGTTGGACGACTGGGAACCTATCGTTATCTTGATATGGATGTAACCATTGCAGAAGCAATGAAAACAGCAAGATTATTTTTGAAATCCATTGAAAATAATGAAAAAATGCCAGTATTTACAGTCAGTATGAAGTAATTCATATTCATATTGCCTAAATCTATCTAAAAAATAATCGCTATTTCAATGTTAAATCGACTTGCTTTAATTTTAGCGATTATAAATTATTCTAATCAAAAATATTTATGGTCAACGGCAATAGTTTATCAAATTTTTTTATAATAATTCGTAATTTACGATATCTTTCGTTATTTATAAAATTTACGTAAAATTGTCTAGATTCATAATTTTTTAGAATTTAAAAAATTTTGAAGAATTCGTAACAGCTTTTGTTTGATTTTTTAAAGTGCTCTATATAGGTTCTTATGAAGACATACATTAACTATATAGTTTTAAAATCGATGAGTGATTCAATAAAATCAAAACAAAATCAATATGTTTTAACACTTTCTTGTCCTGATAAACCAGGTATTGTTTCCGCAATTTCCACAGGATTATTTGAAGCTCAAGCCAATATTGTTGAGTCGCAGCAGCATGATGCTCTTTCGGGTTATTTTTTTATGCGTGTTGTGTTCACCCTAGAGAGCAATAAAAAAAATTATCAATGGTTATATTCCAGATTGGAGGCTATTGCTGCCCAATTTAAAATGACATGGTTCTTGCATGATCGGGAACGTAAAAAACGTGTGTTGTTGATGGTATCAAGATTTGATCATTGTCTGGTTGATCTTTTATATCGATGGAGAATAGGGGAACTGGCAATCGAACCCAGTGCAATTGTTGCAAATTATCCATATGAAGATTATGGTCATATTGATATGCAAGATGTACCATTTTATTATCTTCCTATTCTTAAGGATACCAAAAGGGAACAAGAAACGAAATTGTGGGATATTATTAAGGAAACCCGGACAGAGCTTGTTGTTCTTGCGCGCTATATGCAAATTCTGTCTCCTGAAATGGTAAAAAAATTGGCGGGTCAATGTATAAATATACATCATTCCTTTTTACCCGGCTTTAAGGGTGCAAAAGCCTATCATCAGGCTTATGAACGAGGGGTTAAATTGATTGGTGCAACAGCACATTATGTAACCGAGGATCTTGATGAAGGTCCAATTATAGAACAGGACGTTGAACGGGTCAGTCACAATGACACCCCTCATGACCTTATCCGTAAAGGAAGGGATATTGAAAGACGAGTTCTGGCAAAAGCCGTGCGTTATCATATTGAAGACCGTGTTCTTTTAAATGGTCACAAAACCGTTGTATTTTCGGATTGATCAGGGAAACAATTTCCCTCTCAATCCAGTTTTTATGCGATGGGCATACTGAGAATTCTTTGCGATGATGCCCATGCGGATAAAAAGATCGATTAATACAAGATTGACATTAAATTTGAAATCATCTGTTTCGCACACTTGATGGTAAACATCATCTAATTTTTTTAATTGGAAAGATTCAACCTCTCCATCATTGGGAACCGGTTGAAAATCTTCCGGCAACCATAGATCATAGCAATATAAAACATCTCGCCGTAACCCTTCAGGTCTGATCATGCTATAAGTAATCAGTGATTTATATTCCGCATTTATCATGAGGGCGTGCGGAATGCTTGCTTCTTCACGTGCTTCTTTTTCTAGAGTGTTGTTATGGGTAAATCCTGCTGGTATACCTCCCGCGACGATATGATCCAGTTTTTCAGGATCAAGCCGTTTATACTTTGCCCGTTTCGCGATCCACAAATAAATTTGATTTCTTTTCTTAACCAAACCATTGAGATGAACTCCAGTTCCAATCAGTCCAAGATCAGGAATAACGGCACGATCAATTTTTCCAACCGGTTTAGCATATGGTGAGGGATAGACATCAAAAAGTTCATTCATGGAGCGAACCACATTATTTTCAATTAGTTGATTACCCAGCATCTCGATTGAATATTGTGCTGGTAAAGTACAAATATTATTTTCTTCCATAACAACATGATGTTTTTGGAGAGTATCCATAAATGAAGGTCGAACCCATCCTATGATCTGATTATGCGCCTTGAAAGGTAAAAAATCTTTTTGTAACTTGGCGGTGTTACATTTTTTTATATGACGAAATAAATTTTTAAATTCAATATGTTGCATTAAAAATCTCTTATATTGCTTTAATAGTTTTTTTATTTCAAAGTTATCTATTTTTGTATTTTTTCATTTTTGGGGTAAACACTTCATGTATATTGATAAAACAATTACAATCTTTTGAAAATAACATGTCACGATATTCTAAATTTTCCTATGTCGACAAAGAAAGCACTCGTTCAGGATGGTCAACTTTACTAGAGCTCTTGACCTATTTGTGGCCTCGTCAGCATATGACGTTGAAAATTCGCTTTATCTTTGCGATGGTTTTGATGATTGTTGCCAAAATCATAGCCTTGGGTGTTCCTTATCTTTATAGCAAGATTGTGGATTATTTTTCCCAGAATAATCATGAAATAATTTATGTACCGATTTATCTTATTGTTGGATATGGATTGGTTAGGATTTTTTCCAGCTTATGTTCGGAATTGAAAGACACGGTTTTTGCGCCATTGCGATTTCGGGTGATGCGTATAATAACCCTACAATGCTTCGAGCATGTTCAAAGACTTTCACTAAAATTTCATTTAAATCGACGAACCGGAGCAATTACACGGGCTATTGAGCGGGGTGGTGAGGGAATTGAAACAATTTTGAGAGTGGGTATATTCAGTATCGTTCCAACTGTGATTGAAACCTTGATGGTTCTCGGTGTGATTGCTCATTTGTATAATGGATATTATACACTTGTTGTCTGTCTTGCAATATTAGCCTATTTTTTCTTTACGATTTGGTTTACATCTCGGCGTATCAAGATTCGTCGAAAAATGAATGAAATTAATAATGAAGCCAATAATCGTGCCTTGGACAGTTTGCTGAATTATGAAACTGTTAAATATTTTTGTAATGAAACCCATGAAATAAGACGATATGATGAAGCATTGGCACATTATGAAAAAGCTTCCATTAAAACACAAATAACGCTCAATATCCTGAATTTTGGTCAATCTTTCATTATAGCCATTGCATTGACATTTATTATGTTAATGGCAGCACGTGACATTGTCAGTTATCATTTTACTGTCGGAAAATTTGTCTTGATTAACACCTATTTGATGCAGCTTTATCAGCCCTTGAATTTTCTTGGCAGTATCTATTCTAATTTGCGAAAATCAATTGTTGATTTGGAAAATATGTTTTCTCTTTTGGCACAGCCAATGGATATCAATAATCAAGAATGCGCCAAATCACTTCCAACTGAATTGGTGAATGCGGGGCCTGCCAAAATTGAATTTAAAGATGTTTTTTTTGGTTATGATCCCTCTCGGGAAATTTTGCATCATGTAAGCTTTTTGGCGGAACCAGCCCAGCAAATTGCCATTGTTGGTCCAACAGGGGCCGGGAAATCAACAATTAGCCGTTTGCTGTTCCGTTTTTATGATGTTACATCCGGCGCTGTATTGATCGATAATGAGGATATACGGTCTTATAAACAGGATGATTTGAGAAAGGCCATTGGAGTTGTACCTCAAGATACGGTTTTGTTTAATGATTCAATCGGTTACAATATTTCTTATGGTAAATTGGGAAGCTCACAAGCAGAAATTGAAAAAGCAGCAAGGCTGGCTCAAATCCATGATTTTATTGTTGGTTTGCCCAAGGGATATCATACTCAGGTGGGAGAAAGAGGCTTAAAACTTTCCGGTGGCGAAAAACAAAGGATAGCTATTGCAAGAACGATATTGAAAAATCCAAGGATTTTAATCCTGGATGAGGCAACAAGCGCGTTGGATAGTCAGACAGAAAAAGAAATACAGCAGGCTCTTTTCCAGGTTTCTCAGGGTAGAACCGTGATTACAATAGCTCATCGTTTATCAACAATTATTCATTCGGACATGATTCTGGTTATGATGGATGGGAAAATATGCGAACAGGGAACTCATGAATTCCTGCTTGCAAAAAATGGTTTTTATGCCAATATGTGGTCTATACAGAGTCAACATTCTGATAAATAGGCTAGAAATAGTGAAAATTTTTAATTTTGAGGTTTAAAATTTGGATTTTTACTTGACTATTTCGTGAATTTTAGTCATAGGGCTAAACTAAGTATTTTTTATTTGCCAAACATTAAGTCTTGGCTTTCACAATCCGAGGATGAAAACAAATGTCTCGCCGTTGCCAAATCACAGGCAAAGGTGTGTTGACAGGAAATAATGTCAGTCACGCCAATAACAAAAACCGTCGCCGTTTCCTGCCTAATCTGCAGGATTATTCCTTAAGGTCCGATATTTTGGGTCAACAAATACATTTGCGCGTCACAACGCATGGTCTCCGTACCATTGAACATAATGGCGGTTTAGACAATTTTCTGCTAAATACACCGAATCGTAAGCTTACAGAAGAGGCTTTAGTGATTAAACGCCGTATTCTTCAGGCTCAGGAAAAAAAATCAGCAGTAGCTGCTTAAATTTTTAAAAAATTGATTATCTAGTAATTAAATAACTTCCTTGATTTAATCTTAAGGGAGTTATTTTGAGTTAAAAAAGGAAATTATTCTTTTAATCTTATGATTTAATGAATATATTTTCTGAATATTTTTCTATCGTTTGTGGAGGTTTTACTTTTGTCCGACCATTCTGATCTTTCTAAAATCCGTAATATAGGTATTACCGCGCATATCGATGCGGGTAAAACAACGACAACTGAACGTATTCTATATTATACAGGTGTCTCCCATAAGATTGGTGAGGTCCACGAAGGGAACACCACTACTGACTATATGGCACAGGAACGCGAAAGAGGGATTACCATTACTTCCGCTGCCGTTACCTGTGAATGGAACAAGCATCGTATCAATATTATTGATACTCCGGGCCATATTGACTTTAACATTGAAGTTAACCGTTCATTGCGCGTACTCGATGGTGCGGTTTTCATTATCGAGGGTGTTGCTGGTGTCCAACCTCAGTCTGAAACGAATTGGCGTTTGGCTGACCGTTACAATGTCCCTCGCATTATTTTCATTAACAAGTTGGATCGTACAGGTGCAAATTTTGAATATGCTTTCAGCACTTTAAAAGATAAGCTGGATATTGTCGCTATCCCTCTACAGCTTCCGATTGGTGCGGAAGAAAATTTAAAGGGTGTTATCGACCTTGTCAATATGAATGCCATTATATGGGAAGGTGATGATCTTGGTGCCAAATACAATATTGTTGAAATCCCTGCTGAATTAAAGGAAAAGGCAGAAGAGGCACGTCAAAATCTTCTGGACACCGTTTTGGCTGTTGATGATGCGGCTATGGAAGAATATTTTGACAAAGGTGATGTTTCTGTCGAGGTTTTAAAGAAATGTATTAAAAAAGGTACCATTTCTGGTGAATTTCGTCCGGTTCTTTGTGGTTCTTCTTTCAAGAACAAAGGTGTTCAGCCTTTGTTGGATGCAATTGTTGATTACCTTCCTGCTCCTGATGATGTGGAAGGAATTCGTATTGCACCTCCTGAAGATGAAGAGGTTGATGAAAATAAATTACCAATCATTCCCGTTGATCCAAATGGCAAATTTGCCGGTTTGGCTTTCAAAATCATCAATGATAAATATGGTTCTCTAACTTTCGTGCGTGTTTATCGTGGTATCTTACGTTCTGGTGACACGGTTTTGAACACAACCCATGGTCATAAAGAGCGTATTGGACGTATTTTCCAAATGCACGCTGATAAACGTATAGAAATCAAAGAAGTGCATGCTGGTGATATTGCAGCTTTTGTTGGATTGAAGGATACGAAAACAGGGGATACTTTGGCAGATCCGGCAGATCCGGTTGTTTTGGAACGCATGCAATTTCCAGTACCTGTTATCGATATTTCTGTCGAACCAAAAACCAAGGAAGCGGTCGAAAAAATGACCCTTGCGCTTCAGAAATTGGCGGCAGAAGATCCATCTCTACAGTTAAAGACAGATCAGGAAACGGGGCAAACAATTCTTTCAGGTATGGGTGAGTTGCATCTTGATATCATCATTGATCGTTTACGTCGTGAATATGGTGTTGATGCGAATATTGGCGCGCCACAGGTTGCATATCGTGAAACCATTACTCAGTCTCATACAGAAACCTACACCCATAAAAAACAGTCTGGTGGTGCGGGTCAGTTTGCTGAAGTCAAAATTATTTTCGAACCTACCGAACGAAATGAGGGAATTATATTCGAAAATAAAATTGTTGGCGGTGCGGTTCCCAAGGAATATATTCCAGCTGTTGACAAGGGTATCAGAAACCAGGCATCTACCGGTGTATTAGCGGGATTTCCAACTGTAGACTTTAAATTTACGCTTGTTGATGGTAAATATCATGACGTTGACTCTTCTGCATTGGCGTTCGAGATTGCCGGTAAAGCCTGTTTCCGTGAAGGAATGAAAAAAGCTGGTCCAGTCATTCTTGAACCTATCATGGATGTCGAAATCACTACACCCAATGATCATGTTGGTGATGTTGTTGGTGACTTGAACCGTCGTCGCGGAATGATTCAAAGTCAAGAAACTTCTGGAAGCACTGTCATGGTTCGCGCTTTCGTTCCATTGAAAGAAATGTTTGGCTATATTTCTGATCTTCGTTCAATGACCAAAGGTCGTGCATCCTTTACAATGCAATTCCACCATTATGATCCAGTTCCCCGTAATGTTGCGGATGAAATTATTAGTCAATCTGCCTGATTTTAAATAACAATTTGATACGATTCAAAACAGCCTTTTATATAAAAGGCTGTTTTTTTATGAATTGTATGTAATGAAATAAATATCTTCGGTTTTACATGATTGATTTCTATCAAATAATTTTTGAAATTTCATGGGAATTTATTAAAGTGAATTTTCTTTCTCTTTTTTCAAATCAAGATATCAAAATTGGTCAAAATGGGATTTGATTAGAACCGTTGACTTATTTTCATACAAAAGGATTGCAGGCGGCAAGTCAAGAAGGTGATTTATGGAAACTTCGTGTTACTGTTATTCCTCATCCTTCTAAAGTTAAAAATTATATTAATGAAGCTTTGGAGGCAAAGGAACGTCAAGAGCGTTACCCTTTTGCCGTTATTGATGAAAATACAGGGAAAGTTTTGGGTACAACTAGCTTTTTTGAAATTGCCCTTGATGTGCGATGTTTGGAAATTGGCTATACATGGTATGCAAAATCTTTTCAAAGAACTCATGTAAACACAAATTGTAAATATTTATTGCTAGAATATGCTTTTGAAAAATTGCAAGCCAATACCGTCGTTTTACGAATTGATATTTTTAATTTCAAAAGTCAAAGAGCAATTGAACGACTTGGTGCAAAAAAGATGGAATTCTACGTGGTCATATTCTTAGACAGGATGGTACTTTAGCGCGATACCATTATTTACACCATAATTTCAAGTGAATGGACAAACGTCAAAGTACATATATCCGCTTTGTTAAATAAGTTATATTAATGAATATTCACATATTAGAAGTATTTTAAATCAGATAAAAATAAGTGAGAGGCAATATTGATATGAGAGTTAAATATTGCCTCATGTCAAATAATATTTTTAATAACTGGTATTCCCTTTATGTTCCATAATTTTTTTATAAATAAAAAGAATGATAACAGCTCCTACAATTGAAAATAATATTCCAGCTTTTTCTCCATCACGATAGAAGTGAAGAAGCTCACCTAACCAAGTTGCCAAAGCGGAACCGGCAATTCCTAAAAGAACGGTGATAATAAATCCGCCCGGCTGTTTTCCAGGCATAAGTAATTTTGCAATACCACCAATAATAAACCCAACAATAATAGCGCCAATTAAAGAAAACATAAGTTACTCCCTTGAACAAAACTATCTTGTTGTATAGTGTAAACGATTTTTTACTAAAACAATAGATTTATTATTTTTTTTTATTTATCCGAATGCATGTAATCGATGGATGAGAGCGATTGAAATTTCCCTGACCAAATCGAAATTATATTGCATGGGTTTAAATATTTGACGGTCATCCATTGCATATGCACCTTCATTTCTTGGACCTTTTGGTTCATAAAAATATAGATCGGATACATGTTCAGATGCTTGTGGAAAGATATGATTGACGAGCATATGCAAAACCGAGGGTATTTCCAAACACAAGATTTTAATATCCAAATGTTCTCTGTTATAACCGTTAAATGGAGAGAAATATGGAATCTTGGTTGATAACATCCAGATTTTTTCAATTAATGCCAATCGGATAGCATGTAATAGGATTTCCTTATCATCCATGATTGGCGTATTTTTCCAAATTGACAGAAGAATAATATGATCTTTCTGTATGCGATGAAAAGTTGCCTGGGTACTCGACCAGCAATCCAGCCGTTGCAATCCGTTTGCCAGCGCCATATAGGATTCCTGTATCACAGGATTTTTTTCAGTTGCAGCCCGATCTAGCCAGATGCCGGGATCAAGCATATAGATTCCGGCTCTCAAGACAGATGCATCGGAGTGCTTAAGGGCATGAAAGGCAAAATCGAGGGATTGCCTGAACCGTTTGCTGTTTGTCAACATTTCTTCAAATGTATCGGGGTTGGCCGACATTGCGGTTCCCAAACCTTGAAGTACATTAGCACACCAACCCAATTGTTGTAGAATTGCATTGTTAGGAATAGCACGCAATTCCCTTGGATGTTTTATGTAACTTCTTCCTGCTGCTGTATCATTTTGGCGAACTGCCGGTCTTGACCCCGTTTGATCAATGAGGGAGGGACCAAATGTGCTTAACAAGGTTCCATATCCCTTGTCATTAATCAATTCATTCATGGATGCATTGATCGTTGAAAAAAAATCTGCATTAAAATCTTTTTCATCATAGATGGGATCATGGTCAACCTTATCAAAATCGTAGATATGCTCTGCTATGATACTGATTGTGGCATTGGCCAGCAATTGTGTGCCAAAAAGTAAATATCCGTCTCCACCTTGAAAAGCCGTTTCTTGTCTGCTTCGTATACCAAGTTTATGAAAATATTGCTCAGTAATTTTTGGGGATAGATATTCCAGACGATCTTGCATGCTGAATGGATGACCACCACGACCGATACTTTCGCCATGTGTATCGAATAGAATAAGTTGAATATTTGATAATTGATATTTAGCCAAAAGTTTAGCAATTTTTTTGCGTAATTTTTCAATCTGATATGTGGCTGCAATTTGACCAATAAATCTGCCGGAATCAGAATACCCAAATTGCAGGCATAACTTGCCCGTTTTTTTCAAGTAATTACGCCAATGCGGTGATCTCAGGGCTTGTTCAATAATCTTGTCGCCATGATTGAGAGCATAATCTGTTTCAAATAATGGCGAAATCTCGATATTTTTCTCAATCCCAAATAATCTTGCAAGCCAAAGGGCCATAAGTAATGTAAAACCGCTTTCTGTTTCGGCAATTAAAAAGCGAATAGGGGTTTTGCTATCAATATGTTTGAATATCTGGGTTAACAGCATCATTAATATGCTTGCCGAGGCCTTTTCTGTTAGCAAAGCACCGAAATCCACAGGAACAGGGTCAATTTTATCCAAGGCTGTATTTATCGTATTAAAAAGCGTTCTTGTATGAGAAGGATTTTCAGGATTACTGGTTATTCCCAATCGTTGACGGGCCATATTGTGAATTTGGGTGGAATTAAGTCTAACATGAGAATGTGAAAGACTTAAACCATGAGTGACAAAACCCGCCTTCGCGATCAATAAATCAATAATGAAATTATCATCAACATCGTTCATGGCTTGATCAAAAAGAGGAAGAAGCTGATCGGTTGAAAGAATTGATTCATGACGGTTTTCAATCAATAATCGGGAAAAATTTGAAAATTGATCAGGGTCAGGCTTTAAAGGACAGTTATGGATTTGATCCTTGACATGGTTTAGGGCAATTGCAACAGTATTTTTTAATTGGTCGACACCATTTGGGATGTTGTCTAATTGCTGATATAGACGTTCCAATTGTAGTTTTTTCATCTGTAGGCGTATGAGTAAACTATCCCACCAGCCTATGTCGCTTCGGCCATCCGTATCATATCCTACCCAACTGCTCAGTAAAATTGGACTGGGATTCAGATTGGTCCAATGGTCAGGCCAATATTCCTTCGCTGTCTCAAAAAGGGTATAATTGAATAGATCCAAAGCGTTTCGTCCCCTAACAATAGCATTATTGGCAAGTTGAAGTTCCTCTTTCAAATCAGGGGGGGCAGATCGTCTGTGAGTCGTAAAAAAGGGAATATCTGTGTCATCATCTATAGGATGACTGGCCATATCTGCCAAGGCTGTGTAAACTGGATTGGCGAGGGAAAAGGTTGGATGTGCCGTAAAAATTGCGGCGAATTTGGTAGTTTCAACTAATTTCTTGAAATTTTCAAAACTTGCTTCCTTATTTTTTTCGTTTGCGTAATCGGATTGCTGGATCAATTTTTTTATGACGGTTTCGATACGTTGCCGAATATTATCTTTAGTGGGATTGTAAAGGTATTTTTGCAGATGTTTGGCATGTGACAAAAAAGCGGAATCTCTCAATTTCTGGATTATTTCTTTGAGATTTTCTGTAGTAAGATCATTTGACTCTAATTTTTGATTAATTTTCTGTGCTAAGGTCAGGACAGGATTTTCTGTTGGTTGGTGATCTTTTTTTGATCTCAATTGATTAGTTAACTGTAGCAGCTCATCAAGTATCTGGGAAGAGGAGTTCGTTGATTCCGTCATGATCCAAAATTATCCATTACTAGTTTCATATAAATAAATCTGTTTTAATATGATTAATTATTATAAAGAGAAATAAAAGGTATAAATTCACGATAACAATAATTACACGAAAAAATGTTGAAGGCGATGAATAAAGTTTCAAGTCCAGATGACCACGTAAAAATAATTTTCCTACGCTATCATCGATTGGCAACTTTTTTGCTGTTAATCATGGGATGTATAACTTTATTAGGCTATTATCTGACGACTTATACAGGAATTAAACATAATTTCTGGGTTGAATTGATTTTGGCTGGTAGTCAGGCTGGATTTATCGGTGGATGTGCTGATTGGTTTGCGGTGACAGCATTATTTCGACATCCCATGGGTTTGCCCATTCCTCATACCGCAATTCTACCAAAACAAAAAAAACGTCTAGGATACGGGTTGGGATGGTTTATAGCTCAGTATATTTTTACTGAGAAAGACATCACTCTGATTTTGAAAAAAATGGATCTTCCAAGTTTTTTGGGAAAATATTTGGATAAAACAGAGAATATTGAATATCTGAGCAGTATTTTGTTGAAATCTCTTCCTGATTTTCTTGATCGGATTGAAGATGGTCGTATCAGCAACTTAATAACAAAAATTATAAATCGTCTTTTGAGTGGAGAATCAATCTCACCTTTTATCGGTAGAATCATAAGAATAATGCTTGATATCGATCAGCATCAAGACATAATTTCATTCATTTTGGAAATTCTTAAGAAAACGCTTAAAGAAAAGGAATCAAGCCTCAGGGAAATGATTCATAATCGAGTGGAAGAACAGGGTGGTCGTTTTCTGGGATGGATGATCGGTGATTCAATTGCGACAAAAGTTTTGATCGCTGTAAATAAGGAAATGGATCGGATAGATCCACATAATGATGCTGTAAGAGAAAAAATCGGCCAGTGGATAAAGGATGAAATTGATAAAATTGAGAATGACCCTGAACGTGTTAATAATATATCTGATGCTTTTAGACAAATTGTAAATCATGAAAGTATACAGGAATGGCGTGAAAATCTTTGGAAAAAAATTAGAAAATTTATTCACGATGATGTCAGGAATGAGGATGGATGGTTTAGGAACGTGATTATTGATTCAATTCATTATTTTTCTGAACTGCTACAAAAAGATCCCAAAATCAGAAAAAAAATAAACAAGGCGATATTGAAACTTATTTCAAGATCATTACCAAATTTTAAGGAAGGGTTGATCCGTTTTACTGAAACTGCTGTTTCACAATGGGACAGTCAAGCGTTGGTTGATCGACTTGAATGTCGAATAGGCAAGGATTTGCAATATATACGGATAAATGGTTCTATTGTAGGTTTTTCAATCGGAATAATCTTTTTTTTATTTGTTAAACTGTTTTTTAATCCTTAAACTGTTGTATTATAAAAAAATAAAAAAAACTTTTAAATCGATAAAAATGGACTTATATAGTCCTATATAATATGTTTTATTTGATCGAATTGATAAATTATGTTGAAACTATCCAAACTTATTGATTATGCAACGATTATTATCATAAGCCTTGATCAATATAAAACTGTTGTCTCTTCATCCACACTTGCTGCGAGAACACATATTCCTGAACCTACTGTGGCCAAGATACTGAAAATGCTGACCAGGGCTTCCTTGACAAAATCTTCGCGAGGACCGGGAAGTGGATATTATCTATTGAATGAGCTTAGTGAAATTTCTCTTGCTACGGTTGTTAGAATTATTGAGGGACCCATTAAGTTGGTTGATTGTAAAAAGGATGATTGTCGTATTGAGAATGAAGAGTGTATTTTATATGGAAAATGGGAAATATTGAATTATCAAATAAAAAATGTTTTTGAAACTTTAACTTTGGCAGATTTAAAAAAGAGTTCTGCCAGATTTGACTTAAATAAGAATTAACAAATTCAAGAAACAAACATTTAGAAACAGAGCATATTATGAATAAACATGTCCAAGATGAGGCCTTGTTGAAGCAGCTTAAGACAGATACTTACAAGTGGGGGTTCGAAACGGATATTGAAATGGATATCCTACCCAAGGGACTTGATGAAAATGTTATCCGTTCAATTTCTGCTCGCAAGAATGAGCCTGATTGGATGCTGGAATGGCGTTTGAAAGCCTATCGGATGTGGATGACCATGGAGGCTCCAACATGGGGTAAGTTCAAATATCCTGAAATTGATTTCCAGGACTTGCATTATTATGCAGCGCCAAAAAAGAAAAAAGGACCAAAGTCTCTGGATGAGGTCGATCCCGAATTGTTAAAAACATATGCTAAATTGGGTATACCCTTAAAAGAACAGGAAATTTTGGCGGGGGTTGAAAAACCGGAAAATGGAGAGATTGTACCTGTTGCCATTGATGCAGTTTTTGATAGTGTCTCTGTTGCCACGACGTTTAAAGAAACTCTTGCGAAAGCGGGAGTGATTTTTTGTCCAATTTCAGAAGCTATACAATCTTATCCAGATTTGGTTAAAAAATACCTTGGTAGTGTGGTGCCACAGGGAGATAATTTTTATTCAGCCTTGAATTCCGCTGTTTTTACGGATGGTTCATTTGTATATGTTCCGAAAGGTGTGAAATGCCCTATGGAACTTTCAACCTATTTTCGTATAAATGCAAAAAATACCGGACAATTTGAACGTACGCTCATTATTGCTGATGATGCTTCTACCGTATCATATTTGGAGGGATGCACAGCTCCTCAACGGGATGAAAATCAATTGCATGCTGCTGTTGTAGAACTTGTGGCCATGAGTGAGGCTTTTATAAAATATTCCACAGTCCAAAACTGGTATCCGGGTGATAAAAATGGTAAGGGGGGAATTTACAATTTTGTTACCAAGCGTGGTGCTTGCCGTGGTGTACGATCACGTATCTCATGGACACAGGTTGAAACCGGATCGGCAATTACCTGGAAATATCCTTCCTGCATTTTACAAGGGGAAGGATCAATCGGGGAATTTTATTCTGTAGCGGTAACAAATGGATATCAGCAGGCTGATACCGGTACAAAAATGATTCATATAGGAGCCAATTCACGTTCCACCATTTTGGCAAAAACCATTAGTGCAGGAAAATCTGACAGTACATATCGTGGATTGGTTAGAATGATGCCAAAAGCCCGAAACAGTCGCAATTTCACTGAATGTGACAGTTTACTGATCGGAAATAATTGCGGTGCACATACAGTTCCCTATATTGAAAGTAAAAATATTTCCGCCAAAATTGAACATGAAGCGACAACTTCGAAGATTTCCGAAGAACAGTTATTTTACTGTCAACAGCGTGGATTAACCAAGGAAGCGGCAATCGGATTGATTGTGAACGGGTTTTGTAAAGATGTTTTAAAAGAGCTTCCAATGGAATTCGCTGTAGAAGCGCAACAGCTTTTACAGATAAGTCTTGAAGGAAGTGTGGGTTAGTTTAAACTATGAATATGTTATTAGAAATAAAAAATTTACATGCATCCGTTATTGATGACACTGTTGAAAATGGATCAAAGCAAATTTTAAAAGGTGTCAATTTATCAATTCCCGCTGGTGAAACTCATGTTATTATGGGACCTAACGGTTCTGGTAAGTCAACGCTTTCCTATGTCTTGTCTGGTCATCCCAGTTATAAAGTGACATCTGGTCAGGTATGGTTTAAAGGGGAGAATCTTCTGGAAATGTCTCCTGATGATAGAGCCGTGGCGGGATTGTTTCTTGCCTTTCAGTCTCCCGTGGAGCTGCCTGGGGTCAATAATGCCAATTTTTTACGTACAGCAACCAATTCCGTTCGTAAAGCACGAGGACAGGAAGAACTTGACGCGGTGTCATTTCTTAAACTGGCCCGTCAGTTGGCAAAAAAGCTTTCATTTCCAACAGACATGCTTAAACGCAATGTAAATGTCGGTTTTTCTGGAGGTGAGAAAAAACGAAATGAGGTTCTGCAAATGTCCTTATTGCAACCATCTTTTGCAATATTGGATGAAACTGACAGTGGGTTAGATATTGACGCGCTGCGTATTGTCGCAGAAGGAGTTAATACTCTTCAATCTCCAGAATTTTCCTCTTTAATTATCACTCATCATCAGCGTTTATTGGATTATATCAAGCCTGATTATATCCATATTTTAGCAAGGGGTCGCATTATCCATACTGGAGGGGCTGATTTGTCACTTCAGCTTGAAAAAGAAGGTTACGGACGGTTTTTGGATGAAATTGATGAATAATGTCACCGCGATGAACAAGCGTGAAAATTGGTTGGAAATATTAAATAGGTTGTCTTTATCTGAATATTTACGAGACAAGAGAAATATTGTTGATAAATTGCTGACTCTTCAATTCCCGACACGTAAAACTGAAGCTTGGAAATACAGCGATTTGAAATGGTTGCAAAAAACAGATTTTTCGCGTGATTTTGTTATTGATGAAGCGTTTGTTCATAGGGCCTTAGAAGAAATATTAACCGTAGATTTGCAAAATTTACCTAGAATAATCACCTATAATGGTCAATATCTAGAGACTTTTTCAACAATCAGTCTTCATTCAAACGAATTTTCTTTAAACAAGAATCTCAAAAGTGGTTGGTCAATTCCAAACGATGATTTTTTGACGGCATTGAACAAAATTGTTGAAAATCCCGTTTTACAATTTAAATGTAATAAAAATTTCAATGATCAGACAATTTTATGTATTAATCTAGGGAAAGCTGAAACAACTGAAAAACTGTTTTTTTCACCAAAGTATTCATTTTATATTGAGAAAGAAAATAAATGTACTGTGATTGAAATAAATTATGGGAAAGGTGTTTATTTTGCAAATTCCGTTCATGAAATAGAACTGGGAAGAAAGTCTAAACTAAACTATACCATTATCAACCATACATTATCAGAAAGCTATAATTGTTCTAGTAATTATGTTAAATTGTCTGATCATGCATGTTATCAGCAATTTTTGTTAAATAAAGGTTCCAGATTTTCACGTTATGAACTGAATATTGATTTGGCCGGAGAATGGAGTAAGGCAGATTTCGATGCTGTCCAGATTTTGTCAGGTCAACAGCATGCCGATATTGCATCAAAAGTGGTTCATAGTGTTCCACATTGTCAATCCAATCAGAATGTTAAAAATATCCTGTCTGATAATAGTCATGGGGTTTATCAGGGCAAGGTGCTAGTCAATCGTTTAGCCCAGAAAACGGATGCACAGCAGCAAAACCAGGCCCTATTATTGTCAGATAAAGCGGAAATAGATACTAAACCTGAGCTTGAAATCTATGCAGATGATGTTAAATGTTCCCATGGTGCAGCAATAGGGGCATTGGACCAAGAACAATTGTTTTTTTTAATGTCTCGTGGAATTTCTTATGAATTGGCCAGAGAAATGTTGATTAATGCATTTGTTAACGAGTCTATTGAAAAGATCGAAGATACCCTATTGCAGAATTTATTATATTATTACGTAACCGCCTCAACTTGAAAAGTGATTGCGATGTCTAACCCTGTCTATTCTTTTAATATTGAGCAAATTAGAAATGATTTTCCAATTTTAAAACAAAAAATTCACGGTAAAGATTTTGTATTCTTGGATAGTGGCGCATCAGCCCAAAAACCAATACAGGTTATTGAAGCAATGCAAAACGCCGCATATACGCAATATGCAAATGTGCATCGAGGCATTTATGCCATGAGTGAGGCTGTTACAGATCAATATGAATCAGTCCGAAAAAAAATTGCCGGTTTTTTAAATGCATTTACGTCCGATGAAGTGATTTTTACTAAAAATAGTACTGAAGCGATCAATCTTGTAGCTTTTTCCTATGGAGGTCTGATAAAAAAGGGGCAGGGTGTTTTAATAACTGAAATGGAGCATCATGCCAATCTTGTTCCCTGGCAAATGTTGCGTGACAGATTAGGGATCCATTTATACATTGCACCGATATTGGAAAATGGTGATATCGATATATTGGCATTTGAACAAATTTTAATTGAAAATGATATTGCATTGGTTGCTGTAACCCATATGTCCAATGTGTTGGGAACGATTAATCCAATCAAAATGCTGGCTGAGATGGCACACAAGAATGGTGCCAAAATTCTTGTTGATGGCAGTCAAGGAATTGTTCATCAATCGGTTAATGTTCAGGATCTTGATATAGATTTTTACACTTTTACAGGACACAAACTTTACGGTCCTACGGGTATTGGCATTTTATGGGGAAAAAAAGAATGTCTGGATCAAATGCCTCCCTTTATGGGAGGAGGGGACATGATTGAGAATGTGACTTTTGAACGGTCAACCTGGGCAAAAATTCCTACTAAATTTGAAGCCGGTACACAACCCATACTTGAGGTGATCGGTTTGGGGGCTGCAATAGATTATGTTTTATCTATCGGATATGATATTTTAATGCAGCATGATAAAAATCTGGTTGAATATGCGCTGATTAAAATGAGGAATATTCCTGGTTTATCTATATTGGGATCACCATCTGTAAGGGGAGGAGTAATCTCTTTTTCGATAAAGGATATTCATGCTCATGATATTGCAACCCTGTTGGATCAAAATGGTATCGCCATTCGTGCAGGTCAGCATTGTGCTGAACCGTTAGTGAAAAAATTTGGTTATACAAGCGTATCGCGGGCTAGTTTTGCAGTTTATACAACTTTTGATGAGATCGATAAATTTGTGGATGGATTGAATATGATTATTGATTTTTTTCAAAGATCTAATCATTGATAAAGATTTTTTACCCATAATTATATGAATGGCAGAGTTTTTTATGGATAATGTTGATCAAAAAAGGTCAGATAATATTGGAAAAGCAGTATCTACATCTGAATCTGATGTTAATCAAGAAAATATTGAGGCTTGGAAACCTGAGGATAATTCAAACCCACAGATTAACAATCCTAAGGAAGAAATTGATGAAAATGCAATTATTGATGCTGTTTCAACAATTTATGATCCAGAAATTCCAGTTAATGTATATGACTTGGGATTAATTTACGCTATCGATTTACATGATGATGGAAAGGTGCAAGTTGAAATGACTTTAACAGCGCCCAATTGCCCAAGTGCGCAAGAATTACCCCTCATGGTTCAGCAAGCTATTGAAAAAGTTAAAGGGGTGACCGAAGTAAAGGTGGAAATTGTCTGGGACCCTCCCTGGGATCCTTCAAGAATGAGCGATGAAGCTCGACTAACCTTGAATATGTTCTGAAATTTATATCGGTTTAAATTTTAACTGAAGATAAATAATAATGTTATTTATCTTCAGTTTCTTTTTTTAAAGCTTACGAAACGGCGATAGCATAAAGGCAGGTACAAATTGTCCAAATCCAATAACAGGTGTATCGTTATCAATTAATGCATGTGTTAGGGGAATACGTGGAGCAACTTCAATCAAATTCTTATTATCCGCCTTTCTAGATTTGGTTTTTTGTTGACGAGAATTTTTATTTTTAACCAATTTCTTATCTGTTGAATTATCTGTTTCTTTAGAGGTATTCATAAAATCGTTAATATCAAGAACGGGAATGGTTTCATTTATAAGTTTTTCGATATTTACAATTAACTCTTTTTCCTCAAGTGTTGCAAGGCTATAAGCATAACCCGTTTTTTCCGCTCTTCCTGTTCTTCCAATGCGATGCACGTAATCTTCGGGTTGAAGAGGTATATCAAAGTTGAAAACGTGCGTTAGATTTTCAACATCTATCCCTCGTGCGGCAATATCAGAACAAACGAGGAACTGAATTTTTCCATTTTTAAAATCTTCCATCGTTTGGGTACGATGATGTTGTGCGATATCACCATGAAGAGAGGCACTTTTGAAATCATGTTTCTTCAGGGAACGAGTTAAAATGTCAACATCTTTTTTTCTATTGCAGAATATTATCGCATTTTTTACATTTTCCTGCTGTAAAAGAGTGCGTAAAATTTTTCTTTTTTTGTTATCAGGAACGATGATAACTTTCGATTCAATAGTTGAGGCTACTGATGAAGGTGGTGAAATAGATATTTCAATTGGATCTACAAGGAAAGAATTTGTCAATCTTTTGATTTCTGGGGGCATCGTAGCTGATAAAAGCAGGGTTTGTTTTTGTTGGGGTAAATAGGAAACAATTTTTTCAATGTCTGGGACGAAACCCATATCAAGCATACGATCTGCCTCATCAATGACGAGTATCTGAATCTGATTGAGTAAAATTGCTCCCTGACTAAACAAATCAATCAATCGACCCGGTGTTGCAATAATAATATCGGTTCCACGTCGAAGATTTTCTTTCTGTTCAGACTGACTTTCGCCACCAACGAGTAAACTATGGGAAAATTTTACATATTTATTATATAGTTTCAGATTATCTGCAACCTGAAGTGCCAATTCACGAGTGGGTTCTAGAATTAAAGCGCGTGGCATTCTTGCCCGTCCCTTGGACTGGGAAAGCATCTCGAGAATTGGTAATGTGAAAGAGACGGTTTTACCGGTACCAGTTCTGGCTATCCCAACGATATCTTTTTTTTGCAAAGCCATGGGAATGACAGCTGCCTGAATTTCCGTAGGCTTGTTAAATCCTATTTTATCAATGGCTGACAAAATTGAGGGAGACAATTTGAGTTGTTCAAAAGTCTCAATTTTTTCAATCTCAAGATTTGTAGATGTATTGTTGTCAATTAATTTGTTTTTTTGTATATGAGAAGGCAAAATAAAACTTACCATTAACACTTAAAATAATAAAAATAGCTTATTCATTTATATAATAAGAATATTGTAATTAATCAATATACTTATTTTGTTGTGAAATAGAATAACTAATAATAATTTCATTAAAAATTTAATAATAAAATGTCTATTATTCCCAAAAATATAATTAATTTGAAAATATTACAAATTTTATTATAAAGATCAGCCTTTGGTCGTATAGATCGGTTTGCTTTTTGATAGGCTGACGTAAAACTATATAGATGGAGAATTATCATTAGAATAGTGGTAATTATGGCGGCATAACCAGACCAGTTTACAGTTTTGACAAAAAAGTGGTGAATAAAAAGAATCAATTGACAAATCAGAATGGCAAAAGCGTTAAAACCATTAAGTTGATAAATTCTTTTCAGGTTTTGCAATAATACGGAAGATTTGAGTGTTTTATCAAGTAATCCAACTGATGATCGAACACTCAGACAATAAAAAAACAGACTTCCGATCCATAAGGAAAGAGCAATAGAGTTAATTGAAGTGATAATTCCCCAGTAAAAATTCATATGAGCCATACTAATTCCCTAGATATTGTGGTTTCGATAGATTAAATCCGTCTTATCATTGGCGTGATGATTGTTAAAATCATTCATGTCAAATAAAGGCAAAAAAGCAATTTTTCTTTATAGTTTGTCATATTATAATCATTCGTAGTTATAATTATAAGTGATATACTTAATTCATCAAATTGAAAGATATATCATTATGCAATTAAAAAATGAAAAAACTAATTTGCTTCTGATAAATCCAGAAGAAATGAATCAGGTTGACAAGATCGCAACGCAATATTTGCCTGTTTTAACTTTGATGGAAAATGCTGGATTAGCCGTTGCACGGGCAATTATGCAATTTTATAAACCTTGTAAAATACTTGTTTTATGCGGTCCTGGAAATAATGGAGGTGATGGATATGTCGTGGCACACATACTTGCCAATGAGGGATGGCCAGTTAAGGTTGCCTCTTTGAAACCTCCAGAAAAGGGAACTGATGCTTACAAGGCTTTTGTTCAATGGAGTGGGGATAAAACTGATTTTAATATTCAATCTGTTAAGGATGCAGATTTAGTTGTGGATGCTGTTTTTGGTGCGGGATTATCTCGTGACATTGATGATCATATAAGTTCGGTGTTGAAAGCTGCAGATCATCTTGTTGCCATAGACATGCCCTCTGGTGTTGATGGCAAGACAGGTATAATTAGAGGTTATGCTCCCCACGCTGAATTGACCGTAACGTTTTGTAGAGCCAAAGCGGGACATTATCTTTTACCTGGACGAGAATATATAGGTAAACTTGTTATTGCAAATATAGGTATACCAGAAAATATATTGTCAGAGCTATCAATAAATACCTGGTTGAACGAACCGGGATTATGGGAACTTCCAATTGCAGACGTTGAAGATTATAAATATCATCGTGGCATTGTAAATGTTGTGGGAGGGGGAACGGTAACAGGAGCCGCTCGTTTATCAGCATTAGCAGCTTCTTCCTGCGGGGCTGGATTGGTGCATATCTTTGCCTTTGGTAGCCGTGATTTATATTTGTTAACTTCACCCTGTTTTATGGTTGATGAGGGTGACTTCACTGATACCTTACAGGATAAACGAAGAAAAGTCTGGGTATGCGGGCCTGGTCTGACAGAAGATGAGGTTAAAATATCCCTAACAAATTTAATCAAGACAAATAAAACGATTGTTGCCGATGCAAGCGCTTTGACAAAAGAAAATTTTGATTTGTTGAAACAATGTGCCGTTATTACGCCTCACATAGGTGAATTTAAACGGATATTTGGTGATTTTAAAGATTGCCGGATTGAAGCGGTTAAAAAGGCAGCTAGTATTCTTAATACAGTGGTCATTCTCAAAGGTCCGGATACATTAATAGCTTCTCCCGATGGTAGGGTAGCGGTCAATTGTCATGCAAATGCACGATTGGCGACAGCAGGATCTGGGGATGTACTAACGGGAGTCATCGCGACTTTGCTTGCATGTGGTATGGAGGTATGGGAAGCGTCTTGTGCCGCGGTCTGGATTCATGGAGAGGCAGCTTTTTTACATAACAATTCTTGGCCTAATGCAATGGACTTAATTCACAATCTTGGCAAGGCGAGAGATAATGGTCGATATCACGTGGAAAAATGAAAATAAGAAAAATTGAGTTTTGTTAAAAAAATTGTTGCCCTGCGATAGATAGTGCGTTAAATAGAAAAACTTCAATGCACAGACGTGCGGATGTGGTGAAATTGGTAGACACGCTAGACTTAGAATCTAGTGGCGCAAGTCGTGGGGGTTCAAGTCCCTCCATCCGCACCAAAAACGTATGATGTTAATTCCATATGATTTTTGTGATCTGGCTGTTAAAGTGATATAAATTAATGTTAATTCTGAAACGCTCTATAATATTAGGGTAAAATTTAATTTAGACCGAGAGGATGGCCTGGCTGATGCAGGTTACTGAAACGCTTTCTGAAAGCTTAAAACGCGGCTTCAAAATCATTATTGAAGAAAAACAACTCGCTGAAACGAGAAATCAACGATTAACAAAACTTGGACACGAGATGAATATCCCTGGTTTCAGGCCGGGAAAAGTGCCATTAACGATTGTTGAGCAACGTTATGGAGAATCTGTTCAGAATGAGGTTGTCAATGAGGCGATTTCAAATGCAGTCAGAGATACATTGAGTGAAAGAGGTCTGCGACCTGCCCGTCAACCATCGGTCAATCTCAAAGAGGGTTATAAAAAGGGGGATGATCTGGAATTCACTTTTGAAGTTGAATTGATTCCAGACTTTGAAATTCCAGATCTTAAAGATATTCATTTGACTCGCTTAAAAGCCAAGCCAGATGAAAAATCGCTTAAATCTGCTTTTGACACAATTGCCCAACGGCAACGTGAATTTAAGGCTATTGATGAAAAGCGGCCTGCTAAATCCGGTGATGTTCTGTCTGTTGATTTTGTGGGTAAGGTTGAAGGCGTAGCTTTTGAAGGTGGCACCGCAGAGAATGTTGATGTTGAAATTGGTGGTAAGGGGTTTATTCCGGGATTTGCAGAACAGATTGAAGGAATGATACCAGGAGAGGAAAAAGTAATAACGGTTACTTTCCCTGAAAACTATCAGGCTGCAAATTTGGCTGGCAAGGAGGCAACATTCGATATCAAGGCAAAAACCTTAAAAGAGGCTATTGTTCCTGAAGTGAACGATGAATTTGCAACCAAACTCGGATTTGAAAATTTAGATAAACTAAAAGAGGCTGTTGAAAAGCAAATTGTTGCTGAATATGATCAGATGTCCCGTTTGAGATTGAAACGTGATATTTTGGATGTGTTAGCTGAGAAAGTTAATTTTGAATTGCCTGAAGGACTGGTTGATACAGAATTCAAGCAAATTTGGCAGCGTATTGAAAATGACCGTAAAAATGATCTTCTTGATGAAGAAGACAAGAATAAAGACGAGGAAACTTTAAAGGCAGATTATCGCAAAATTGCAGAAAGACGTGTTCGCCTTGGATTGCTGGTTGTTGAAATTGGAAGAGTCAATTCGATAACAATTAATGAAGACGAACTTGTTCAGGCGATGCGGGCTGAGGCGATGCGTTATCCGGGGCAAGAAAAAGAAGTTATGGAATTTTTTCAGAAAAATCCGCAGGCTGTCGAATCTATTCGCGGTCCACTTTACGAGAATAAAGTTCTTGATTATATTACAGAGCTTGCCACGGTAGAGGATAAAGAGGTAAGTCCGGAAGAGCTCTCAAAGATGCCCACTGTTAAAATTTAGGAATTTTATAGATTTTGGTATTGGGAATGTCTGGAAATTTTTCCAGACATTCTTTTTTTGGAAAATTGAATTCTATCTTATTTTTGTTGTATTTATTTTCTTAAATTGAATAAATATACTATTATTTAATCAAACATAAATTTGGGAAGAAAATTAATGAGAGATTTCAAGTCTCTGGAAATATATGATAATACACTTGTTCCAATGGTTGTTGAACAAACGTCCAGAGGGGAACGTGCTTTTGATATTTATTCTCGTCTGCTTAAGGAAAGAATCATTTTTCTCACGGGTCCTGTATATGATCAAGTTGCATCTTTGATTTCTGCTCAGTTATTATATTTAGAAAGTGTAAATCCAAAAAAAGAAATTTCTTTCTATATCAACAGTCCTGGTGGTGTAGTATCGGCTGGTTTGGCAATTTATGATACGATGCAATATATACGTTGTCCTGTGAGTACTGTCTGCATTGGTCAGGCAGCCTCAATGGGGTCATTACTTTTATGTGGAGGTGAGCCCAATAATCGATTTGCCTTGCCCAATGCGAGAATCATGGTTCATCAGCCTTCTGGTGGTGCGCAAGGTCAGGCAAGCGATATAGAAATTCAGGCCAAAGAAATATTGGAAATACGTAAAAAGCTTAACGAGATTTATAAATTGCATACCGGAAGAACACTAGAGGAAATTGAACAACGTCTTGAAAGAGACAGTTATATGTCACCTGAAGAGGCTAGGGATTTTGGTATAATTGATAAGGTAGTTCAAAATCGTAATGCAGATTTGTTAAAAGAAAGTGACAAATAGTCATAATATTATTATAAGATTTCTTTAAAAATTATCTTATTTAACTAAATAATTTATATAATGATATTTACTGGTTGGTATTTCTGACCCTGACTTTAATTGGGGGTGAAGGTTAAAATGACTGATAATAAAAAAGATTCAAAAAATGCATTATATTGCTCCTTTTGCGGGAAGTCACAGCATGAGGTGCGTAAATTAATCGCAGGTCCAACCGTATTTATTTGCGATGAATGTGTCGAATTATGTATGGATATTGTGCGTGAAGAGAATAAAACGCAAATAGCAAAAAAACAAGGCAATCTACCCACTCCTAAAGAAATTTGTAAAATTTTGGATGATTATGTTATAGGACAGACAGACGCAAAAAAGGTTTTGTCCGTTGCTGTTCATAATCATTATAAACGGTTAAACCAGATCGATAAAGCTGGTGATGTGGAGATAGCTAAATCCAATATCCTACTTATTGGACCAACCGGAACCGGTAAAACCTTGTTGGCCCAAACCCTTGCAAGAATTCTTGATGTTCCTTTTACAATGGCAGATGCAACAACCCTGACCGAGGCAGGATATGTTGGTGAAGATGTCGAAAACATATTATTGAAATTGTTACAGGCTGCAGATTATAACGTGGAACGGGTGCAGCGGGGTATCGTTTACATTGATGAAATTGATAAAATTTCACGTAAATCCGATAATCCTTCAATTACAAGGGATGTGAGTGGTGAAGGGGTTCAGCAAGCTCTTCTTAAGATTATGGAAGGTACTGTTGCATCTGTTCCTCCTCAAGGAGGACGGAAACATCCGCAACAGGAATTCCTGCAAGTGGATACTACGAATATTCTCTTTATTTGTGGTGGTGCATTTGCAGGTTTGGATAAAATCATTAGTGATAGGAGTGTAGGGTACACGATTGGATTTGGTGCAGATGTAAATTCACAAGATCATAAAGAAGTTGGGAAATTGTTTCGACAGATGGAACCCGAAGATTTGATGAAATTCGGGTTAATTCCTGAATTTATTGGAAGATTGCCCGTAATCGCTACACTTGATGATCTTGATCAGAAAGCCTTGATGAAGATACTGACTGAGCCAAAAAATGCTCTAGTAAAACAATATCAAAAACTGTTTGAAATGGAGAACGTGCAATTGCAATTTACAGAAGAAGCTATTCAGGAAATTGCTAATAAGGCCATTGAACGACAGACAGGTGCGCGTGGGTTGCGTTCAATTCTGGAAGATATTCTTTTGTCGACAATGTATGAATTGCCAGATCTTAAAGGGGTAAGCAAAGTTGTCATTAATAAAGAGGTGATTAACCATAAAGAGGAACCGGTTTATGTTTATGAGGAGATATCTCCTCATAAAGAACAAACAGCATAAACACTTATTGTTTTATGGAAAAGACTCTTTTAAATGGGTCTTTTTTATTATTATCAAAAAAGGTTGAGAAATATCTTATTTTTGATGTAAATTTTTTTTATATTAATTTATTATCTGTAATAAATCTTGATATTTAGGATTGTTTTTTACTCATAAAGGTTCAGGATAATTAATTCTGTTTATTACTTTAAAAAAAATTAATACACTGCATATATAATATTAAGATTGTAATCTTATAGAATGTGCCATCCTGGGCATTCTTACAGGATCGTCCATATAAGGAGGTCATAAATTTATGACAGAAAAGAAAATTGAATCCGAAATCTCTGAAGAAAAAGAGAAGGATGCCAATAAAGACCATGAAATAAGACAGCCCAATATTATGGCTGTTCTACCGTTAAGGGATATTGTTGTATTTCCATATATGATTGTACCTTTATTTGTAGGGCGAGAAAAATCGGTCTGCGCTTTAGAGGAAGTTACGAAAAATCATTCAAAAATATTGCTTGTTTCCCAAAAAGATGCTTCAGTTGAAGATCCTACGGAAAAGGATGTTTATTCATTTGGAACAATTGCAACTATTTTACAGTTGTTAAAATTACCTGATGGAACAGTCAAGGTATTGGTAGAGGGTATTCAACGTGCCAAGGTCAAGAAATTTATTGATCATGAAGCTTTTTTTGAGGCAGAGGTTGAGCTTATTGAAGAAACGGAAAATGATGACAAGGAGATTAATGTCTTAAAAAAAACAATGACTAATCAGTTTGAGCAATATGTTAAACTGAACAAGTCAATCGCGCCTGAAGTTCTGGTAGCTGTCAATCAAATTGAAAATTCTTCCAAGGCTATAGATACAATTACAAGCCATCTTAATCTTAAAGTTTCTGAAAAACAGGAAATACTTGAAACGGTTGATTTGAAAAAACGCTTGGAAAAACTTCTTGAACATTTGGAAACAGAAGTTGGAGTATTGCAAGTTGAAAAGCGTATACGAAACCGTGTTAAAAAACAGATGGAGAAGACACAGCGCGAATATTATTTGAATGAGCAGTTAAAGGCTATTCAAAAAGAATTGGGCGAGGGTGAAGACGGTAAAGATGAGTTGACAGAACTAGAAGACAAGATAAAAAAACTTCGCTTAACCAAGGAAGCTCGTGACAAGGCACTATCTGATCTTAAAAAATTACGCGGGATGAGTCCGATGTCTGCAGAGGCGACCGTTGTGCGTAATTATTTAGACTGGATTGTAGGTCTGCCTTGGAAAAAACGTTCCAAAATTTCCAAGAATCTAAAAAAAGCGGAGGAAATTTTAAACCACGATCATTATGGACTGGAAAAGGTAAAGGAAAGAATTCTTGAATATCTTGCTGTTCAAATCCGCTCTTCCAAACTTAAAGGTCCAATTTTATGCCTTGTTGGACCACCAGGTGTTGGTAAAACATCCCTTGCCCGTTCTATAGCCAAGGCAACGGGACGTGAATATGTTCGCATGTCCTTGGGGGGTGTACGTGATGAAGCCGAGATTCGTGGGCATCGTCGAACATATATTGGTGCAATGCCCGGTAAAATTATTCAGGGAATGAAAAAGGCTGGGACTTCTAATCCTTTATTCTTACTGGATGAAATTGATAAACTTGGAGCAGACTGGCGCGGAGATCCAGCTTCCGCTCTTTTGGAAGTTCTTGATCCTGAACAGAATTCCACGTTTGTAGATCATTATCTAGAAGTCGATTATGATCTTTCTGATGTAATGTTCATTACAACGGCAAATAGTTTCAATATGCCACAACCTTTATTGGATCGTATGGAAATTATCCGCATTGCCGGTTACACAGAAGATGAGAAGGTTCAGATCGCCCGTCAGCATTTGATCAAGAAGGAGGGGGAATCTCATAGTCTTAAACCTACAGAATGGTCAATTGATGATGAGGTTTTGCGTGAACTTGTCCGCACATATACCCGTGAGGCAGGTGTACGTAATCTTGAACGAGAGATAGCGAAAATTGCTCGTAAAATTGTCAAGAAGATCGTTTCTGGAGAATGTGACCATGTAAAGATCACGTTGGATAATCTGGAGGATTATGTCGGGGTTAAACGGTATTTTTATGGTGAAAGTGAAGAACGCGATATTATAGGTGTCGTAACTGGACTTGCGTGGACAGAAGTAGGTGGTGACATTCTTCATATAGAAAGTGTCATGGTTCCAGGCAAAGGGCATATAAAGATAACCGGGAAGCTTGGCGAGGTAATGCAGGAAAGTGTATCTGCAGCCTTATCTTATGTAAAAAGTCGAGCTTTACAATTTGGAATACATCCTGACTTGTTTGAAAAGCATGATATACATGTTCATGTTCCTGAGGGTGCAACCCCAAAGGATGGACCATCTGCTGGTGTTGCGATGGCAACCAGTATTGTCAGCATTATGACAGGTATTCCTGTTCGTAAGGATATAGCCATGACAGGGGAAATCACTTTGCGGGGCAGGGTTTTACCTATAGGCGGTCTTAAGGAAAAATTGCTTGCTGCATTGCGTGCAGGAGTTAAGAAAGTTTTCATTCCTCAAGAAAATGAAAGGGATTTGGTGGAAATACCCGATAATGTCAAATCAAATCTGACAATTGTTCCGGTTAAAATGGTAGATGATGTTATTCATCAAGCATTGATTAGACCCTACGAATCTATTGAGCTAGAGGAAACCTCTGCACCAGTAATTGCGAAAAAAAGTAATGTTTCATCAAAAAAACAGCTGGCACATTAAATAATGTGGTGATATTGCAACCAAAAATAGAATAAATGTATTAAAATAACTATTGAAGTCCCTGAACGGTTGACGTTCTTGAAAAGTGCTTCAATAGTTTAAGATATGGATGTAATATCCATTAGCAGTTAAATTTAGTCTGTGATTATTATAGAAAGAAAAAAGAATGGAAAAACCTCTAAATAAACAAGAACTTGTTGCCGCTGTTGCTGAAAAAACAGAATTGTCAAAAGCCAAATCAGGTGAGGTTATCGATGCAGTATTGAGTACTATTGAAGAAACACTTGCAAAAAAACAAGAGGTTCGCCTTGTAGGTTTTGGCAGTTTCGTCACTGCTCATCGTAAAGCAGCCAAAGGGCGTAACCCACGTACAGGTGAAGAAATCAAGATTCCAGCATCTACTTCAGTACGTTTTAAACCTGGTAAATTGTTAAAAGAAGCTGTTAGTAAATAATTTTAAAAAAAAGTTCATTTTTTTTGAAAAAATGACTGGACAACACAACGGCTTCAGTGTTAAGAAGTCGTTGTTCCGGTAAACGGAGCGGGCGATTAGCTCAGTTGGTAGAGCATCTCGTTTACACCGAGAGGGTCGGCAGTTCGAGCCTGTCATCGCCCACCATAAATTAATGTTTTATTAAATATTAATATTGACAAAATATTAAAGAGCTTTTGGAAAAGCTTCATATAATGCGCGGGTGTAGCTCAGTTTGGTTAGAGCGCCGGCCTGTCACGCCGGAGGTCGCGGGTTCGAGCCCCGTCACTCGCGCCATTTAATTTATAGTATAATGGCGCAATAATAGAAAATCACTAAAATTTTCATCAAAATAATTTGTTCCATCAAATTTATTAAAATAATCAATAAAAATCAATATATTTAATATTAACAGTGTAATTCTTTTTTTTCTTTGATATAAAGAATTGAGTTCATTTTTGATAAATGATTTAATTTTCTATAAAAAATTAAAGAGTATTAGCCATGCAGGCAATTTTAAACAGTTATTTACCCGTGTTAATATTTGGGATTATTTCTTTAATAATTGCGGTTGCAATGTTGGGTGCGGCATTATTTTGTGCAAAACAAAAACCATATGCTGAAAAGATAACGCCTTATGAGTGCGGATTTCCGGCATTTGAAAATGCACGTCATATGTTTGACGTGCGCTATTATTTGGTGGGAATATTATTCACGATATTTGATCTGGAAATGGTGTTTCTGTTTCCATGGGCTTTGACCCTGTCTAAAACTGGCATGTTCGGTTTTTTCTCTATGGTTGTATTTCTTTTAGTCCTGACCATAGGTTTCGCGTATGAATGGTGCAAAGGTGCACTGGAATGGGATTAAGTAAAAATAAGTCCATTGTCGGTTAAAACGAGTAGATAATGAATATAAAAATAACAAATAAATCTGATCCTGATCAGATTTACTGGAATCAAGAAACGTTACCTCCTGGATCTGAACAGGATGCAGTTATTAAAGGAATAACGGGGGCAATTTCAAATAAAGGTTTTGTTGTTGCCAAGCTTGACCAATTAATCAATTGGGGAAGAACTGGCAGTCTTTGGCCAATGACTTTTGGATTGGCTTGTTGTGCTGTTGAAATGATTCATGCCTATATGCCACGTTATGACTTGGATCGTATGGGGGTTGTACCAATGGGATCGCCCAGACAGGCAGATGTCATGCTTGTGGCTGGTACGGTAACGAATAAAATGGCACCTGCTTTACGTCGATTATATGACCAGATGTCAGAACCAAGATGGGTTCTTTCAATGGGGTCCTGCGCAAATGGTGGGGGATATTATCATTATTCCTATTCAGTCGTAAGGGGATGTGATCGTATTGTCCCTGTAGATGTTTATGTGCCCGGGTGTCCGCCAACCGCTGAGGCATTGATTTATGGTATTATGTTGTTGAAAAAGAAAATCAAGCGTACAGGGACAATTCTTCGTGGTTAATTTTAAAGAAAATTCAAAAAAAAGAACTTTAAATCAAAAAGCAAATTTGCAAGCGATTGGCATGATGCTCATGTCTTCGTCAAATGGCGTTGTCAAGGCTGAGTTTGATCACGATGAACTAATCATATTGGTTAAACTCAACTGTTTGCTTGATGTGTTAATTCTGCTTAAAAATCATCCCATTTGCAAATTCGAACAATTGATGGATTTGTGCGGTGTTGATTATCCCTACCGTCAAAAAAGATTTGATGTTGTCTATAATCTTTTATCTGTAACATTGAATCAGCGTATTCGTATCATTGTTCATACAGATGAAAAAGAACCGGTTCCCTCCGTTCATCATTTATGGAAAAATGCAACGTGGTGGGAACGTGAATGTTATGACATGTTTGGTGTATTATTTTCCGGACAGCCTGATTTGAGGCGCATTTTGACGGATTACGGATTTGATGGACATCCTTTGCGAAAGGATTTCCCTGTTATAGGATATGTAGAAGTTAGATATGATGCTGATCAAAATAAAGTAATTTATGAACCGGTCCATTTGACACAGGAGATGCGGGACTTTGATTTTGATTCACCCTGGGAAGGTATTGTAACACTTCCTGGTGACGAAAAGATTCATGAGAAGCGTCAAAATATTAAACCGTATTCTATATAGGATTAAACGGTAAAAGGATATTTGATGAGTGAAATTATACAAGAAGGGGTAACCGATAAAACATCACAGGTGAAATCTGAAATTTCTCAGAATATATCTCATGTTTTATCAGGTGATACGCACACGATTAATTTTGGACCACAACATCCTTCTGCTCATGGTGTGTTGCGCGTTGTGATGGAATTAGAGGGTGAGGTTGTTAAAAGGGCAACTCCGCATATTGGTTTATTACATCGTGGAACAGAAAAATTACTGGAGCACAAGGCTTATCATAAGGGACTGCCTTATTTTGATCGTTTGGATTATGCCTCTCCAATGAGCGAGGAACATGCCTATGTTCTTGCTACAGAAAAATTGTTGGGGATTGATGTTCCCGATCGTGCAAAATGGATAAGAGTTCTGTTTGCTGAAATAACCCGTATATTAAATCATTTACTGAACGTGACTGCCATGGGTCTCGATTGTGGGGCGATGACACCTGCATTGTGGGCTTATGAAGAGCGCGAAAAATTAATGGAATTTTATGAAGGTGTATCTGGCGCCCGCTTTCATGCGAATTATTTTAGACATGGGGGGGTGGCTAAGGATATGCCCGCAGGTATGGAAGAGAAAATTGGAAAATGGGTTAGAGATTTTCCAAAATTAATTGATGATATTGAAGGATTGTTAACAGAAAACCGTATCTGGAAACAGCGAACTGTTGGAATTGGAATCTGTACAACTGAAGATGCATTGTCATGGGGATTTTCTGGTCCATGTTTGCGAGCATCGGGAGTTGCATGGGATTTGCGGCGATCCCAACCCTATGATAATTATGATAAAGTTGATTTTAAAATTCCCGTTGCTCGGCAAGGGGATTGTTATGATCGGTATTTGATTCGTGTTGTTGAAATGCGCGAGAGCGCCAAAATAATTGAGCAATGCCTAAGCAAGATAAAACCTGGTCCAATTAAGACTGAAGATAATAAAATCTCACCTCCAAAACGTAAAGATATGAAACATTCAATGGAGGCATTGATTCATCATTTCAAACTTTATAGTGAAGGATTTCATGTTCCTGCAGGCACAACCTATACTGCTGTTGAAAGTCCAAAAGGTGAATTTGGGGTATATCTTGTGGCGGATGGCGGAAGCAAACCTTATCGTTGTAAAATACGTCCGACAGGTTTTTCGCATCTTCAAGCATTAGATGAATTATCCCATCGATATATGTTGGCTGACATGGTTGCAATTATTGGTTCGTTGGATTTGGTTTTTGGTGAAGTGGATAGATAGGGTGTAATGTCAGAAAGTAAAATGAATATTGAGCCATCTGACTTCACTTTTGATAAAGAAAGTGAAATGCAGATAGAGAAGGTGCTTGCAAAATATCCGACAGGGAGAAAAGCAAGTGCTGTTATACCTTTATTATATATCGTTCAAGATCAGATGAAACGTTTGACCAAAAGTGCTTGGGTGCCAAAGGCGGCTATGGCTGCTGTTGCAAAACGTCTGGAAATTGCGCCTGTGAGGGTATTTGAAATTGCCACATTTTATACAATGTTTAACCTCGAACCCATAGGGCAATATCATTTGCAAGTTTGTGGAACAACACCATGCTGGTTGAGGGGATCGGATGAAGTGGTTGAAGCCTGTAAAAAAGCGACAGGAATCAGGGAATTTGGTCAAACCAGTGAAGATGGATTGTTCACGCTTTCCGAGGTTGAATGTTTGGGTGCCTGTGCAAATGCGCCTATTCTACAGGTTGATCATGATTATTATGAAGACATGAATGGTCCAAAAACCATTGAGTTAATTAATGCATTGAGAAGAGGGGAAAAACCGCCTCCAGGATCTGCATTAAATCGTTTGAATTCGGCTCCTTTGCGTCAAGATCATTCCTTATCAGATAATTCAAAGGCCAAAAAACGATGCTAGAATCTAAAGACCGTATTTATGTCAATTTGCATGGTCAGGATGACTGGAAATTGGCAGGTGCTCGTAAACGGGGTGATTGGGATAATACCAAGGCTATTTTAGCTTTAGGGCGTGAAAAAATCGTCAAAGAGGTAATTGATTCAGGGTTAAGGGGGCGTGGTGGCGCAGGTTTCTCTACAGGTCTAAAATGGTCGTTTATGCCCAAAGGGGATGGTCCCTTACCTCATTATCTGGTAATTAATGGGGATGAATCAGAGCCTGGCACTTGCAAGGACAGGGAAGTTTTACGTCATGAGCCTCATAAAATTGTTGAAGGTGCATTGCTTGCCTCTTTTGCGATAGGCGCGCATGTTGCCTACATATATATTCGTGGTGAATATTACAATGAAGCCAACAGACTGCAAGTTGCCATTGACGAGGCATATGAAGCGGGATTGATCGGTAAAAATGCCTGTGGTAGTGGTTGGGATTTTGATTTTTATATTCATCGCGGTGCAGGCGCATATATTTGTGGTGAGGAAACAGCCCAGCTTGAAAGTCTTGAAGGCAAAAAGGGACAGCCGCGTCTGAAGCCACCTTTCCCAGCGGGTAAGGGATTATATGGTTGTCCTACCACGATCAATAATGTTGAAAGCATTTCGGTAACCCCTACAATAATGCGTAGAGGAGCCGCTTGGTTTTCAAGTATAGGGCGTAAAAACAATACTGGTCCAAAACTAATGGCGATTTCGGGTCATATTCAAACTCCCTGTGTATTTGAAGAGGCATTGGGATTGCCCTTGAAGGAAATTATTGAACGTCATGGCGGGGGTGTACGTGGTGGATGGGATAACCTTTTAGCTGTTATTCCGGGTGGTACGTCAATGCCCATGCTGAACAAGGAAGTGTGTGATACCGTTATAATGGATTTTGACGGTATGCGTGAAGTTGGGTCCGGGTTGGGAACGGCTGGCATAGTTGTGATGGATAAGTCAACGGATCTTATTAGGGCGATTACACGTATTTCTCAGTTCTATAAACATGAAAGCTGTGGTCAGTGCACGCCATGTCGGGAAGGATCCAATTGGGTACTGAAGGTCATGAAGAGAATGACAGAGGGACGTGCAGAAATAGAAGAAATTGATATGTTGATGGATATAACGAAACAGATTGAAAACACAACAATCTGTGCAATGGGTATGTCTGTTGCCTGGCCTGTGCAAGCATTAATTCGTAATTTCCGTCCAATGATGGAACAAAGAATTATGGATTATAAGAAAACCCATGGTGGTGCTGTTCAGGTCCAGGTGCCTGTTGGAACGCCGGTATTGGGATAGGAAGGAATTATGGTAAAAGTTATCGTTGATGGTATTCCTGTGGATGTTCCCAATGGTTCTTCAGTATTACAGGCCTGTGAGGCAGCAGGAAAAGAAATCCCTCGTTTTTGTTATCATGAAAAACTTTCTGTGGCTGGAAACTGCAGAATGTGTATGGTTGAGATAACCGGTTCTCGTAAACCTCTGGTTTCATCATGCTCACAGCCAGTAATGAATGGAATGCAGGTTTTGACCGACACAGAAATGGTCAGGGCAGCGCGTCGCAGTACGATGGAATTGTTATTAATCAATCATCCCTTGGATTGTCCTATTTGCGACCAGGGTGGTGAATGTGATTTACAGGACCAGGCACTAGGTTATGGACGTGAATGTTCACGATTCAGGGATGAAAAAAGGGCAGTTACTGATAAATATCTCGGACCGTTGGTTCGCACTGTCATGACACGTTGCATTCAATGTACACGTTGTATTCGTTTTATGAATGAAATCGCTGGTACGGCAGAACTTGGCGGAATCAACCGGGGTACCAATCTTGAAATCACCCCTTTTCTTGAAGAGGGTATCAATACAGAACTTTCCGGAAATCTTATTGATGTTTGCCCTGTTGGGGCTTTAACGGCCAAACCAACCGCGTTTCGTTACCGTTCGTGGGAACTGAAAAATACTGATTCAATTGATGTGATGGATTCTGTGGGAACGAATATAACTTTACAAGTGCGAGGAAGTGAGGTTTTAAGAATTCTCCCCCGTCAAAATGATGATGTTAATGAAAGTTGGCTTGCTGATAAGGGTCGTTTCTCTCTGGATGGTTTGAAACGGCGACGTCTGGATCGACCATGGATAAAAAAAGAAGGCAAACTTGTCGAAGCTTCATGGGATGAGGTAATCCAGGTTGTTTCCCAAAAATTAAAATCTACCAAAAAAGAGCGTATAGGCGTCATTGCAGGCGATTTATGTGATGCAGAAAGCATGTTTGCATTAAAAAATTTGATGAACGATCTTGGGGTCAGCAATTTAGATTGTCGTCAAGATGGGGCATATTACGATACCTCTTATCGTGGACATTATGTTTTCAATAGTACGATTGCAGGAATTGAGCAGGCTGATGCTTTATTGATGATAGGTGCTTTTCCACGTCAAGAGGCACCTGTTTTGAATGCCCGTATTCGTAAAAGATGGTTATCTCTTACCGAACAATTCCCAATTGCATTTATAGGTGAACTTATTGATGATCCTACGTATAAAATTGAGAATTTAGGAGAGGATCCAACTTTAATTGATTCATTGTTACGAAATGAGCTTGCCTTTAACGAAATTTTGAATAATGCGAAACGCCCAATGATTATTATTGGACATGGGGCATTGGTTCGTGAAGATGCAAAATTAATATTTGAAAAAACCTTGGCTTTGGCTCATAAAATTGGCGCCGTAACCGAAAATTGGAATGGATTCAATGTCCTTCATCATGCAGCCGCTCGTGTTGCGGGTCTGGATATGGAATTTTATCCTAAATCGGATTCACAAGATGCACGCTCGATGGTTACGGGTGGCACAGATCTTTTGTGGTTGCTTGATGCAGATGAAATTGATCTTTCAAAATTGGCTGCCGATTGCTTTGTGATTTATCAGGGACATCATGGAGATCAGTCTGCCAAAGGTGCTGATATTATTTTACCTGGAGCTGCTTATACAGAAAAATCAGGTACTTATGTTAATACTGAAGGCAGAATTCAGCAGGGTAACAGGGCGATTTTACCTCCTGGAAATGCCAAGGAAGATTGGAAAATTATTTCAGAAATTGCCCAATCAATGAATATTGATCTTCCTTATTCCAATTTATATGAGTTAAGAACTTGCCTGGCACAGTCCTATCCTGTATTTAAGGAAAAGGGAGTAGTTAGAAACCAGATGTGTTCTTCCATAAATATTTCAGAAAAAAACATTGAAAAACAATCTTTTAGGGCGATTATTTCAGATTATTTCTTAACGAATTCAATCAGTAGAGCCAGCCTCACAATGCATGAATGTTCAAAAACACGTGCTGCCAATTCATCGGCAAAAGCTGCGGAGTGATATCATGGAACATTTCTTTTTTCATACATTACTCGGATCAGTTATCCTGATTATATTAAAAACACTGGCACTATTGGTTCCAGTGCTTGTCGGTGTCGCTTATCTGACTTGGTTGGAACGTAAAGTTTTGGCTGCAATTATGCTTCGTAAAGGTCCGAATGTTGTTGGTCCTTTCGGTTTGTTGCAACCCTTTGCTGATGCGGTTAAAATGATTTTTAAGGAAACGATCATTCCTGCCAAGGCAAATCGGGTCTTGTTTTTTGTCGCGCCAATTCTGGTCTTTACATTGTCCCTATTCGCATGGGCGGTAATTCCCGTGAATGATGGTTGGGCTGTTGCAAATCTTAATATTGGTATCCTTTACCTATTGGCGATTTCCTCCTTGGGTGTTTACGGAACTTTGTTGGCCGGCTGGGCTTCGAATTCGAAATACTCTTTATTGGGGGCCATGCGTGCCACGGCACAGATGATATCATATGAAGTCTCAATTGGACTTGTTATCGTTTCCGTACTGTTGCTTGTTGGCAGTGCAAATATGAACGATATTGTCCTGGCACAAAAACATGTCTGGTTTTTCCTGCCAATGTTTCCCATGTTCATTATTTTCTTTATTTCATGTTTAGCTGAAACCAATCGTCCACCTTTTGATTTTTCAGTTGGTGAAAGTGAACTGGTGGCAGGTTTTTTTGTGGAATATTCCTCAATGGCCTTCGGATTATTTTTTCTGGCCGAATATGGTAACATGATTTTGATGTCTGCAATTACCAGCATCATATTTTTAGGTGGATGGTTGCCACCCTTTGATTGTGTGCCGTTTACCTGGATACCTGCACCTTTCTGGATGATAATTAAAGTTTTATTTTGTCTATTCTGTTTTATATGGGTAAGAAGCGCGTTTCCAAGATACCGTTATGATCAGTTAATGCGATTAGGCTGGAAAATATTCTTACCCTTTTCATTAATATGGGTTGTGCTTACCGCTGCGTTTGTAATGGTAACCGGCGTAGGGATATATGGAGGAGCTGGTTAATGGGTTTTATTGATAGAACCGCACGGTCTTTTTTATTATCAGAATTGTTGACTGGACTGGGAATAACACTACGTTATTTCTTCAAACCGAAGGCAACAATCAATTATCCTTATGAAAAAAGTCCTCTTTCACCACGGTTTAGAGGGGAGCATGCCTTGCGTCGTTATGCCAATGGAGAAGAGCGTTGCATTGCGTGCAAATTGTGTGAGGCAACGTGTCCAGCAGAAGCAATTACCATTGAGGCTGAAGAGCGGAATGATGGTTCGAGAAGAACTACTCGGTATGATATAGATATGACAAAATGCATCTATTGCGGGTTATGTCAGGAAGCATGTCCTGTTGACGCGATTGTTCAAGGACCCAATTACGAATTCGCCACTGAAACCCGGGAAGAGTTGATGTACAACAAAAGCAAATTATTGTCCAATGGGGATCAATGGGAAAGTGCCTTGGCATTAAGACTGGAGCAGGATGCTCCATATCGGTGAGGCAGGAAACATTTAAAATGAATAAATTAATTTATATATCGGGTCTTATAAAGATCTTTGATCAGGAATTAGGATAATGACACCGATTATTCTTTTCTATATTTTCGCAATAATTTTGCTTCTATCAGCATTGATGGTTGTTTTTGCTCGAAATTCAGTTCATGCTGCCCTGTTTCTAATTCTTGCATTCTGTAATGCCGCTGGATTATTCATGCTGGCCGGTGCCGAATTTTTGGCTATACTTTTGATAGCCATATATGCTGGTGCAGTCATGGTTCTGTTTATGTTTATTGTAATGACAATGCAAATAGAGCTGGTCCAGTTAAAGGAAGGAATGCAACGTTACATGCCTGTGGGTTGTATCATTGCTTTTATTCTTGTCGTTGAATTTATTATGATTGCCATCCATTGGCATATTGATCCTGAATTGATAGGCAAGAGTCAAAATTCTGCGTTGTATGATATTCCGAATACCAAAGCATTGGGGGGTATTTTATATACGCATTATGTTTTGTTATTCCAGATTTGTGGATTAATCCTGCTTGTTGCAATGATCGGGGCAATTGTCTTGACCCTGCATAAAAATCCTAAAAACCGTAGACAGAACATTATGCGCCAACATATGCGCGAACCGAGCCAAACTCTGGAAATTCGTGATGTGCCCTTGAATAAAAGCATTCAGGATATTGGCGGTTTCCTTCGTCCCAAAGAGACTTATTATGGTGTTGCACAAGAGGATTCCTTCGGTCCAAAACCTGGTGATAAAACCGATATTACTGAAAAAAGACAACAAAGGGAGCAAATGAAATGAATATTTTAAATTCTGTAGGGCTTGCTCCCTATATGATTGTCAGTGGTATTTTATTTTCAATTGGTCTGTTTGGTATTTTTGCCAATCGGAAGAATTTAATTGTTATATTGATGTCTATTGAATTGATGCTTTTATCTGCAAATCTTAATTTAATTGCATTCTCTTCTTTATATAGCAATTTAACAGGGCAGATTATGGTTATGTTTAGCCTTACAGTCGCCGCTGCAGAATCTGCCATCGGACTTGCCATCATTATGGTATTTTATCGTAATCGTCGGTCGGTGGAAGTGCAAGATACGATGATGATGAAGGGGTAAAGATATGACATCATCATTATTTATTACAGCTGTTATCTCACCCTTGGCTGGTTTTTTATGCGCAGGGTTAATGGGGCGGATAATCGGTGATTCATTTGCGAAGTTTATTTCTATTCTTGGAATGTCCATATCGGTTACATGTGCATGGCTTGTAACTTGGCAATTTTTTGCCAATCATATGGATAGTCAAGTTGTTCATTTCATGGAGTGGATTAATGCCGGTAATTTTCACATTAATTGGTATTTGAAACTGGACAGTTTGTCTGTCGCCATGTTGACAATGGTATCAAGCATATCCTTGTTAATCCATATCTATAGTATGGGATACATGTCGCATGACACGATGCCAACTTATCGTTTTTTTGCATATTTATCTTTATTTACATTCAGTATGATTGCCTTGATTACCTCTAATAATCTGGTTCAATTGTTTTTTGGCTGGGAAGGGGTAGGGTTATGCAGTTATTTACTTATTGGATACTGGTATATGCGTCCAGCAGCTATATCAGCCGCAATCAAGGCTTTTGTTGTAAATCGTATTGCGGATCTATTTTTTCTCATTGGTATTAGTTTGCTTTTTATTACGACCGGTTCGGTTTTTTATAATGAAATATTTCAAAAATTACCTGATTTAGTTCAACTGCATTATCATTTATTGGGTTTTGATTTCCAGATATATGAATTTATTGCATTTCTGCTATTTGTCGGGGCCATGGGAAAATCTGCCCAATTGTTTTTTCATGTATGGTTACCGGATGCAATGGAAGGACCAACGCCAGTTTCCGCACTTATTCATGCCGCAACTATGGTGACAGCAGGTGTATTCTTGATGGCAAGAATGTCACCCCTGGTTGAATTGGCTCCACATGTTAAGATATTCATTATTGTTATAGGATCATTAACAGCATTATTTGCCGGTTCTGTTGCTTTAGTACAATCAGATATTAAGAAATCCATTGCTTATTCAACCTGTTCTCAGCTTGGATATATGTTTGTCGCAGTTGGTGTGGGAACCTATCAAATTGCAGTATTCCATTTAACGACACACGCTTTTTTCAAGGCATTGTTGTTTCTTTGTGCGGGATCAGTGATTATCGCGCTTCATGATGAACAGGATATGTTCAAGATGGGTGGATTGTATAAAAAATTACCTTTGACTTGCATATTGATGTGGATAGGCTGTCTAGCATTGGGTGGAATATATCCATTTGCAGGTTACTGGTCAAAAGACGCCATTCTGGAAGCTGTTTGGGCAACCCAATCTTCCTTGGGATATGCGGCTTGGGTTGTATTGTTATTAACTGCGTTTCTTACAAGCCTATATAGCTGGCGGATGTTGTTTCTTGTGTTCCATGGAAAACCAAAACATAAGGAAAATTATGATCATGCAAAAGAATCTCCTTTCTCTATGACTTTACCCATGATCATACTTGGTGTTTCATCAATTATTGGAGGCATTATCCTATATCCTTATTATATAGGTTCTCAACAAGTTATATTTTGGGATGGGTCAATTGTTAATGTTTCAGATAATTTGCATATGATTATTGAACAACATACACCTGCAATTATTGCATCAATGCCACTTATACTTGGTATACTGGGTATTTTAATCGCTTATTTATGTTATATTGTTAATCCGAATATCCCTATATCATTAGCTCAGTCAATGAAGGGGTTTTACCGTTTTCTATTAAATGCATGGTATTTTGATAAACTTTACGATGTAATAATTATCCGTCCTTATGCAGCTTTGTCTAAGGCATTATGGAAAATTGGTGAAAAAGATATTATCCAGGAATTTCCTGTCATACTGGCGCAATTTACAAATCGTTCTGCCAAAGGGATATCCTGGATTCAAAATGGTTCTTTTGCTTTATATGCTTTTACCATGGCAATTGGGTTGGTGGTTATCGTCGCCACTTTCCTGATCTATCAATGATATTAAGTTAAGTCAGGATAAATCCGATGAATTGGACGCTTGCTATTCCAGAAATTGTATTAACAATTGGTGGTCTTATTATATTGTTATTCGGGGCGCTGCAAAAAGAGGAAAATTCCTTTTTTCCCTCTGCCATTTTTTCCACGGCAATATTTATTGCCGCGGGATTTTTAACGTTAACCAATGCAAATGGGTTGGCATATTACGGGTTATTTGTAAATGATGAATTTTCCCGTTACATGAAATTGCTGGTTCTTATTGCAGGTTTATTAACAATTATTTTGTCCTTGGATTTTAATAAAAAAAATAAAACAACATATTTTGAATTTATAGCGTTGATCATTTTTTCCACGGTCGGTGCAATGGTTATGGTCTCCTCCAATAATCTTATGAGCTTGTATCTTGGACTGGAGTTATCTTCGTTATCTTTATATATTTTATGTGCAATTGATCGTAACAATCCGTTATCATCTGAATCTGGGATAAAATATTTCATTTTGGGATCAGTCGCGTCTGCAATTTTACTTTATGGTATTTCAATGCTTTATGGCGCAGCTGGAAGTATGGAATATAACAATGTTCATAAAGCCATCGCAGCGGCAAATTATAATAATACGGGTTTTGTCGTGGGACTGGTTTTTGTTTTAATCGGAATATGCTTTAAAATTTCTGCAGTACCTTTTCATATGTGGACACCGGATGTTTACCAAGGTGCTCCAACGCCTGTTACAACCTTTCTTTCGACGTCGCCAAAATTTGCAGCTTTTGCATTATTTTTACGGTTAATGTCGGGGCCTTTTGGAACCCTATCCTATCAATGGCAGTTTTTGATTGAAGTTATATCATTGTTATCCATAATTATTGGAAGTATTGGTGCTATATCTCAATTAAATATTAAAAGAATGATGGCTTATTCTTCAGTTGCACATATGGGATATGCAATGGTTGGATTAGCCGCAGGAAATTCAAATGGTGTTTTGGGAACTATCATTTACTTGACAACTTATCTTTTCATGAATGTCGGAACTTTTGCCGTGATTACATCTATGACGCGAAAAGGTAAGGTTGTAGAAAACATAAATGATTTGGCTGGACTTGGTAAAAGTGATCCGGGCATAGCAGTTGCTATGGCAATTTTCATGTTTAGTATGGCAGGTGTTCCGCCACTTGCAGGATTCTTTGGTAAATTTATGGTTTTTTGGGCAGCTATTCAGGTGCATTTATATGTACTTGCAACAGTTGGAATTGTTGCCAGCGTTTTAAGTGCTTTTTTCTATCTTAGGATTGTCAAGATCATCTTCATGGACAGATCTCATGGACAACTTGATCATCGTTCATTATCAATTTCTTTTATGTCCTTTGGTATGAGCGCGTTAACGGTAATTTTTATCATATTTATGGGTCCAATGATGCATGTTGGACGCATTGCAGCTAAATCTTTGTTTAATTAATCATTCAAGTGTCTAAACGTGGAAAAAAGAAGGTTCTGGAAATTTGAACATTATTCCACGTTATCGTCTACCAATGATTACTGCATTGAGATTGCCAGATTAGGAAATAAAACCGATCTGGCTGTTTTGGCTGACTCTCAGTCATCACCACGGGGAAGCCGTGGGCGCAAATGGATCGAACCTCAGGGTAATTTAGCTTTTTCTTTATTATATTGGCCAAGATCATCGAATATAAAATTGAATTGGATTCCATTTGTTGCAGCATTATCTCTTTATGATGCTGTAAGATTTTACAGCAAAGTTGATCATGAATTATTTATTAAATGGCCTAATGATCTATTGTTTAAAAACAGGAAAATTGGTGGAATTCTAATTGAAAGCAATATTTCCAAGACCAGCCAATTAGAATGGTTGGTTATGGGTTTTGGTGTCAATATCAATAGTTATCCTGATTTGAATAGAAAATTGGGTTGTTTAAAAGATTTTGTCATTAAACCACCCTTAGCAAAAGAGTTATCAGAGAAAATTATATATTATTTTGATTACTGGATAAATTTTTTAACAAATGATCAGGAAAAAGTTATACGTGAGGCATGGATAGAGAAATCAATACCTTTAAATTCAAAATTAACTGTAAATTTACAGCAAAATAGTTGGGAAGGAATTTATTGTGGTATTGATGAACATGGGTTACTATTATTACAAACTGTAAAAGAAATGCGAAGTTTCTCTACGGGTGAAGTTTTTTGGTTAGATAATTCTCAGGATTGTTAAAGCGTGTTAATGGTCATTGATGCGGGCAATACCAATGTTGTATTTGCTATACATAATGGTGAAAAATGGGTGGGTTCATGGCGAATGAGTACTATTCCCAACCATACATCAGATGAATACGCCGCGACATTATTTATTTTACTGCAAGCACGTGGGATAAAAACTCATCAGATTGACAACATTATCATTGGTACTGTTGTTCCTCCGATTTTATATCAATTGAGATTATTGTGTCGACAATGGTTTGGCGTCGAACCTCTTATCGCTTCATCTGATCTGGATTGGGGATTCAAAATTTTAATTGATAATCCTCATGAAGTGGGTGTTGATCGTTTGCTAAATGGCCTAGCAGCTCATACTCTATTTGGGGGTCCTTTAATTGTTGTGGATCTAGGGACAGCCACAACATTTGATGTTATTGATGAAAAAGGAAATTATTGCGGAGGAATTATTTCACCCGGTCTCACTTTATCTTTGGAATCTCTACATAAAGCCGCAGCTCGATTACCAAAGATCGGTATAACGAAACCCATTTCCGTAATAGGTAAAGAAACAGTTAACGCAATGCGATCAGGTATATATTGGGGATATATAGGTCTTATTGAGGGTATCATAAAAAGGATTGGAGCCGAAGCTAATTGTTCCTATCGCGTTATAGGAACAGGCGGATTGGCATCCTTATTGGCAGAAGGTACCGATATTTTTGAAAAAATTAGTCTGGAATTAACGTTAGAAGGATTAAGATTGCTTGCAAATCGTAATAAAACATCATAGTAAAAATAATAAAAAGGATAAACATGAATGAAACTGCAAACGATTTTGCCTTTCTTCCCTTAGGAGGAACAGGTGAAATTGGTATGAATTTTAATTTATATCGTCTTAATGGGTCATGGCTTGCATTTGATTGTGGCATTGGTTTTAGTGGTAACGACATGCCGGAAGCCGATATTCTGGTGCCTGATCCTGAGTTCATTATTCGATATAAAGATAGTTTGTTAGGATTGGTTATCACTCACGCACATGAAGATCATATCGGTGCGATAACATATCTTTGGGAAGCATTGGAGTGTCCAATCTATGCAACGTCGTTTGCCGCTTCAATTATTAGAAGAAAATTGAGAGAGGCTAACTTACTGAATGATGTCACAATTCATCTGATTGATATTGGAGCCCGTATCAGAATTGGGGAATTTGATCTGGAATTTATACCTGTAACGCATTCTATACCTGAAGCGCAAAGTGTTGTAATTCGCACTCCTTATGGAACAGTATTACATACAGGTGACTGGAAATTCGATCCTGATCCTGTAATAGGTCATCCAACAAATCTTTCAAAATTTGCCGAGATAGGTGATGAAGGTGTTTTGGCAATGATTTGTGATAGTACGAATGCGATTGTCAGACGTGCGCCTGAATCAGAGGGTGCCGTCAGAAAAAGCATGGTTGATCTTATTGCCAATATCAGGGGAAGAGTTGCAGTAACTTGTTTCGCAAGTAATGTCTCAAGGATCGAGACGATTGCTTATGCAGCAAAACAGGCAAATCGCCCTGTGGTAATTATTGGCCGCTCTTTGCAGAATATTGAAATTGCAGCACGTGAAAATGGATATTTTCGTGATATTCCTCCGTTTTATACGGAACAGAATATGAATGAAATTGATCAGGAAAATGTTGTATTCATTATTACGGGAAGTCAAGGTGAGGAAAGATCAGCCTTAACCCGTATTTCCTATGATACACATCAACATATATCTTTTGGTGTTGGAGATACTGTTATTTACAGCAGTCGTACAATTCCCGGTAATGAATTGGCAATCATGCGTGTACAGGATAATCTGGTGCGTCGCGGGGTCAGGGTAATAACATCCGTAGATCATTTGGTTCATGTTTCAGGACATGCCAGTCATGATGAAGTTACAGAATTATATAAACTGGTAAAACCAAAATACGGCATTCCTGTTCATGGTGAGTGGGTTCATTTGAATGCACAGGCGGAAATTGCAAAATCTTGTAACTCTGAACCTATCCTGCTGGAGGATGGAGATATCATTCAATTGGCACCAGGACCAACCAAAATTGTAAATAGTGTACCTTATGGCCGCTTGACAGTTGATGGAAACAGGCTTTTATCCATAGATGGGAACGTATTGGCGGCACGTCGACGCATGCTTTATAACGGTGTTATTGTTGCAAGTTTTGCAGTGGATGATGAGGGTATGTTGTTGAGTGATCCAAATATAAGCGCGCCCGGTTTACTGGATCAGTATGATGATTGTGATCTGATTATTGATAATTTTGCCGATGCAATTGAACAATTGCCAAGAACAGTTCGGTTGAATGACGAAGAATTAATTGACAAATCGAAATCAATACTAAGACGTATTCTAGGGCGTAAGCTTGGTAAAAAACCGCTTATCGAGGTTCACGTCATACGGTTGTGATATTCTATTGATATTGAGTAATATTGATCGATTGTAATGTTTCATAAAAATATGGTTTTAATAGGATAAATATGCGTCTATCGTCCAGTTTTCTTCCAACTTTAAAAGAAGATCCAGCTGAAGCTCAAATTATCTCTCATCGTCTCATGTTAAGAACAGGGATGGTTCGGCAAATGTCTTCTGGCATTTATGCATGGCTGCCCTTGGGCTTGAGAGTTCTTGACAATATATCGAGAATTGTGAGGGAAGAACAAAATGCTATCAATGCACAGGAAGTTTTGATGCCAACTTTGCAATCGGCGGATTTATGGAAACGTTCTGGGCGTTATGATGCTTATGGACCGGAAATGCTTCGTATTGTTGATCGTCACAAACGTGATCTTTTATATGGTCCCACGAATGAAGAAATGATAACCGATATATTTGGACAATTTATAAAGTCCTATAAAGAGCTTCCACAGCTTTTATACCAAATTCAGTGGAAATTCAGGGATGAAATTCGTCCACGTTTCGGCGTGATGCGCGGGCGGGAATTCTATATGAAAGATGGATACAGTTTTGATCTTAATTATGAAGATGCTGTTGTAACCTATCATAAAATGATGCTTTCTTATCTCAGGACATTTCAAAGAATTGGTGTAAAAGCAATTCCAATGTTGGCTGATACAGGTCCGATAGGCGGGGACTTAAGCCATGAATTTATTATTCTGGCACCTACGGGTGAAAGCGGGATCTATTTTGATTCTGATTTCACGGAACAGAACTGGCTTGAAATGCCGGTTGATATAAATGATAAGGAATCCTTGGCCGCTTTCTTCCAACGTATGACACGATTTTATGCCGCCACTGATGAAAAACATGATCAGAATGAATGGCAAAAAGTTCCAGAATCCAGACGCTGTGAAGGGCGTGGAATTGAGGTAGGTCAAATCTTCTATTTTGGTACAAAATATACAGAGGCAATGAATGTTTCTGTGATAGGACCTGATAGTTACAAAATAAATCCTCATATGGGTTCTTACGGTATTGGGGTTTCCCGTCTTGTCGGGGCAATAATTGAATCATCACATGATGATCAGGGGATAATATGGCCAGATGCTATTGCTCCTTTCAAAGCCGTGATTATTAATTTGGGATTGAAGAATCAAGCTTGTAAGGATGCTTGTGAAGCATTGTATAAAATGGATCAAGAACAGTTTTTATATGATGATCGTGATGAACGGGCTGGAGTGAAATTTGCAGATGCTGATTTGATGGGGCACCCTTGGCAAATTATTATCGGTCCAAGAGGGATAGGTAATAATGTTGTCGAAATTAAACGTCGTGAAACCGGCGAAAGAACGGAAGTATCTATAGAACAGGTGATGAATTATATTTCCTCTTATCAAAGGTAATGGATTTATGTTTGGCTCTTTTGAAAGAATGGTTGCAAAACGATATCTTCGTGCAAGAAAAGGCGAGCGTTTTGTTTCAATAATAGCTATTTTTTCATTAATAGGAATAGCCTTGGGTGTTGGAACATTAATAGTCGTCATGGCTGTCATGAATGGTTTCAAGGCTGATTTATTGGGACGTATACTAGGCTTGAATGGAGATTTGAGTGTATACAGTCAATCTTATGATGGGCCAACCTCTTTAAGGGGATATAATAATTTATCCAACAGAATTGAACAAATGTCCTATATTACATCAGCCATTCCCTTTATTGAAGGACAAGTGTTGATAAATGCTGGAAATTTCAACTCTGGTGGAATGGTTAGGGGAATGACAGCTTCTGGTTTGAAAAAACTTAAAGTCATTAGCAAAACTCTCGATCCAACAGTTTTGAAACAATTTCAAGGCGATGATGTCATCATTATTGGTGAAACTCTTGCTGAGCAAGCAAATCTGGGAGTTGGTTCAAGGTTAACTTTAATTTCACCTAAAGGGTCCGCAACAGTAATGGGTAATATTCCCAGAATCAAATCCTATAGAATTATTGGTATTTTTGATTCTGGTATGCATGAATATAATTCCAGTTATGTTTTTTTACCGATGCGGGCAGCACAGAAATATTTTCAGCTTAATGATGAGGTAACAGGGATCCAGATATTCTCGAATGATTCAACCCATATTCAAGCTGTTACGCATCAACTTGAGAATTCGTTTAGAAATGATAATCTGAAATTTGTCGATTGGACTCAGAGCAACAATGCTTTTTTTGGAGCAGTGCAAGTTGAACAGAATGTGATGTTTCTTATTCTGGCGTTAATTATCTTGGTTGCTGCTTTTAATGTCATATCCTCTTTGATTATGATGGTCAAGGATAAAACACGTGATATTGCCATACTTAGAACCATGGGGGCATCACGTGGTGCGATAATGCGGATATTCCTGATGTGCGGGGCATCTGTTGGGGTAACAGGAACACTGATAGGAACTGTATTGGGAATTTTATTTTGTAAAAATATAGAACATATACGTCAGGGTTTGCAAAAAATCACGGGAACAAATCTATTTAATCCTGAGGTTTATTATCTTGAACATTTGCCGGCTAAGTTAGATTGGTCAGATGTGATACAGGTTGTGTCAATGGCTCTGTTTCTTTCTTTACTGGCGACATTATACCCATCTTGGAAAGCAGCAAAAACGGATCCAGTTGAGGCATTGAGAAATGAATAATCAAGTTGTCCTTCAGTTAGATAAAATTTCACATGCCTATAAAAGTGGTGATGAGAACCTTCAAATTTTGCACAATGCTGATTTTACGCTCAATCATGGTGAAATTGTTGCCCTGATTGCTCCTTCTGGTACGGGTAAATCAACCTTGTTGCATATTGCAGGATTGCTTGAAAAACCCCAAAAGGGCGAAATTATTATTCAAGGTCGAAAATCATCCAGATTGAATGATCGGGAAAGAACGCAATTAAGATTAAATTCAATAGGATTTGTTTATCAGTTTCATCATTTGCTTGCTGAATTTACTGCCTTGGAAAATGTTTTGATACCACAATTGATAGCAAGGAGTTCTAAAACGAAAGCGGTAAATATAGGTAGGGATTGGTTAAAGAAATTTGGTCTTGGTCATCGTGTCGATCATTACCCAGGAAAGTTGTCTGGTGGAGAGAAACAGCGGGTTGCAATTGCACGGGCTTTGGTAAATTCACCAAAAATTCTATTGGCGGATGAACCAACGGGAAATTTAGATGAAAAGAATTCCGAGCATGTTTTTAATTTGCTGTTACAGGTTGTACGTAGTGAAGGTTTGACAGCTTTGATCGTTACTCATAATCATTGCCTAGCCACCAAAATGGATCGGGTTGTTACCTTGCATGAGGGCAAAATAATTCCTTTTCATTTATAATAAGGTATAAAAATAGATGTCTCTTGCCTCTTTTATCCATCTTCGTAGCCATTCTGCATATTCACTAAGTCAGGGGGCTATTCGCATACCTCAAATGGTTAAGCTGGCCAAGACAATGAACATGCCAGCTATCGCAATTACGGATACAGGAAATCTGTTTGGGGCATTAGAATTTTCAAAAACCTGTGTTGAAGCAGGCATACAGCCGATTATCGGGTCCCAGATCGGTATTCCCGTTTTAGGTGAGCAACCGCGTCATATTACAAATTGGCCAATTGTTTTGTTGGCTCAAAATGATATTGGATTGTTGAATCTACAATTTCTTTCATCAGAAGGTTTTCTAAATGGAGATCCATCGGATCCCTTTGTCAATATAGATACAATATGTGAACATTCAGAGGGTTTGATTCTTTTGACTGGTGGAACACGGGGGCCTATATTTCAATTATTATCTGAGGGTCAGGAAAAGCATGCATCCATGTTGCTTGAACAGTTTGCAAAAGCGTTTCCAAAGCGTCTGGCTGTTGAATTGCAACGTCATAATCTGGCTGAGGAAAAATCGGTTGAGCCAGGTTTAATCGATCTGGCAGACCGGTATGGCTTACCCCTTGTAGCAACAAATGAATGTTTTTTTCCGACTCCTGAAATGTACGAAGCGCACGATGCGCTAATTTGTATTGCGCAGGGATGCACTGTTGATATACAGGATCGTTGGAGAGTTACACCTGAACACTGGTTCAAGCCTCCGGAAATGATGTGTAATCTGTTTTCGGATCTTCCTGAAGCATGCAGTAACACGATTGAAATCGCAAAACGGTGTGCAGTGAAAATAGAAACAAGAAAACCGATGCTGCCACATAGTAGAAAAATCAAGGCGGGGACAACGGCCGAGGATACGCTTGAACATATGGCAAAAACAGGTCTGGAAAAACGTTTGATATCCATATGCGATCTTACACAAGATCATCGCCAGAAATATGTAGATCGTCTTGATTACGAAATAAATATTATCAAGAATATGGGGTTTTCAGGTTATTTTCTTATAGTTGCTGATTTTATTCAGTGGGCCAAGGAACATGATATTCCTGTCGGACCGGGAAGGGGATCTGGGGCAGGATCCTTGGTGGCCTGGGCATTGACGATTACTGATTTGGATCCTTTGCGCTTTAATTTGCTGTTTGAGCGCTTTTTAAATCCTGAACGTATTTCAATGCCGGATTTTGATATCGATTTTTGTCAAGACCGGCGAGATGAAGTCATTGAATATGTAAGACAAGCCTATGGAACCAATCAGGTGGCACAGATTATAACTTTCGGAAAATTGGCTGCGCGTGCTGCTGTTCGTGATGTTGGTCGTGTTCTTGGATTTCCTTTCGGAATGGTCAATAAGGTTGCTGAACTCATTCCAAATAATCCCGCCCATCCAGTTACCTTGAAACAGGCCATTGAAACTGAACCTAGATTGCAGGAAATGCAGGCAACAGATGAAAATATACATCGTCTTTTACAAGTGGCTTTGCAGTTGGAGGGATTATACCGTCATGCAGGTACGCATGCAGCGGGTGTGGTTATAGGGGATCGTCCGCTGGTTGAACTTGTGCCACTTTATCGTGATCCGAAAAGTGATATGCTTGTTACGCAATATAATATGAAATTTGTCGAACAAGTTGGGTTGGTTAAATTTGACTTTTTAGGATTAACCACCCTGACGATTTTGCAGCGAGCTGTTAAAATGCTGGAAAAGTTGGGACAACATATTGATCTGTCGAAAATTCCGCTTGATGATACCCTGACTTATGAAATGTTGAGTCGAGGTGAATCCGGAGGCGTTTTTCAATTTGAAGGCGCCGGAATGCGTGATGTTTTGCGTCAAATGCAGCCCAGTCGTATAGAGGATCTGATTGCCGCTGTCGCTTTGTACCGACCAGGCCCGATGGCCAATATTCCCGATTATTGTCGACGTAAGCATGGAGAGGAATGGCAATCACCGCATGAAAAAATAAGGGATATTCTTGAAGAGACTTATGGCATCATGGTCTATCAAGAACAGGTCATGCAAATTGCCCAGAGATTGGCTAATTATAGTCTTGGAGGGGCGGATCTCTTACGTCGAGCAATGGGTAAGAAAATTCGTTCCGAAATGGATAAGCAGCGTGAGATTTTTACTGAAGGTGCAACTAAAAATGGTATTGATCGGCAAAAAGCGATAGAGATATTTGATTTGATGGCGCGGTTTGCTGATTATGGGTTCAATAAATCCCACGCTGCTGCTTATGCTCTGGTTTCTTATCAGACAGCATGGATGAAAGCGAATTATCCAGTGGCTTTTTTTGCCGCATGTATGTCACTGGCACGAGAAAAAACGGATAAGTTAGCCATTCTTCGACAAGAGGCCAAAAGAATTGGTATTTCTGTCTTGCCTCCTGATATCAACAAATCCGGTGCTGATTTTGAAATTGAGAAACAACCTGATGGCAGTTTGGCTATACGCTATGCATTAGCTGCGGTTAAAAGAGCGGGTTTTAGCGCCATGGAAGCCTTGGTTCATGATCGGGATGGTCGAGATTTCAAAAATCTTGCAGATTTTGCCGAACGCATTGATTATCAGAATTTAAATAAGGGCCAACTTGAAAATCTTGCCAAGGCGGGTGTTTTTGATTCAATCGAAAATAACAGACATAAGGTTTTTGCATCAGCCGAAGTGATTTTACGGAGAGCCCATGCACGAAAAGAGGAAAAAGCAAGTGGCCAAATTGGATTATTTCAAAATGCCACGGCACAAATGACAGAACCGTTAAAAATTAACAGTGTGGCTGAATGGCCCGAAATTGAACGGTTAACTTTGGAAGCTGAGGCAATAGGCTATCATATGACAGCCCACCCACTAGATTCGTTTAGGGCTTTACTGATCAAATTGGGAATACAACCGATAAATAATCTCGAAACAATTGCTCGTTCCGGTGAGGGAAGAATTAAACTTGCAGGCTGTATATTAAATTGTAAGGAACGTCCTACCCGTAAAGGAACCAAAATGGCTTGGGTTGGATTATCGGATAAAACTGGAGCCTGTGAGATAACTTTTTTTTCTGAAAGTTTGAACCGTTTCCGTGATTTGCTTGTGACTGGTAAAATGGTTATCGTAACGGTTGATTTAAGATTGGATGCAGAAAATTTGCGTATAACGGCAAATCACGTGGAAGATCTTGAAATATCGATATCGGGTTTGGTCAAGGAACTCAAAATATGGATTGATGACGTCCAAGCTGTAGAAACAATTTCAAAATTGTTGGAAAATACGCAGAAAGGCAATGGTAAAATCATTTTAATTCCCAATCTTGTTCAGCAACAAGAGGTGGAAATTTTATTACCAGGATACTATAATGTATCACCCGTTCTCGCACAGCATATCAAAGTGATCAATGGCGTTGAAAAAGTAGATCAATTCTAAAAAATAAAAAATTATAATAAAGTTTTTTGAAATAATTTGTTAATCGGGCTAGTTAAAACATCATAAAATAAATAGTCATTAATATTTTACAATAGGTTTAATCAGTTATAAATCATAGAGATTTGAATGATAGAGAATAAGATCAAAAGAATTACTGTTCCCCAGATATCGGCGAAAAAAAATAAGGAACCAATTGTTTCCTTGACCGCCTATACTGCTTCAGTTGCACAAATTGTGGATCCTCATGTTGATTTGATACTCGTGGGTGATTCACTCGGGATGGTCATATACGGATTTGACACGACTTTGGCTGTGACAGTTGAAATGATGATCGAACATGGCAAGGCTGTTATGCGTGGATCAAAAAATGCATGTGTGATGGTTGATTTACCTTTCGCCTCCTATCAGGAAAATCCGCAGCAGGCCTTTAGGAACGCAGCACGCATATTGCAGGAAACGGGTGCAGCAGCAGTGAAACTCGAAGGTGGGGAGGAAATGGCTGAAACCGTTGAATTTCTTGTCAAAAGAGGTATACCTGTTTGTGGACATGTTGGATTGATGCCGCAAGCTGTTCAAACCATGGGTGGGTTTAAAATTGCAGGAAAAAACACCAAACAAATTGAAAAAGTCATGCGGGATAGTAATGCTATTGCCAAAGCAGGTGCTTTTGCAATTGTTTTGGAGGGAGTGGTTGAATCAGTGGCAAAAACAATTACTGAACAATTATCAATACCTACAATTGGAATAGGTGCTTCTCCAGCCTGTGATGGTCAAGTCTTGGTATGTGATGATATTTTTGGTGTTTTTCAGGGATTTAAACCAAAATTTGTTAAACGGTATGCCCAAATTGGTCAAACAATGGAAGAGGCAGTCAAATCATATGCCATGGAAGTCAGATCCAGAACGTTTCCAAACGCTGAATTCTGTTTTGAAAAATAGACCAAATATTTCTTGTTTAAGGTTTTGAAAAAGGCGAGCATTCATTGATGCATCGCCATTTTTAATATATATAAGATTATGCTAATGCGGCTGCAATACGTTTTGCAAATAATGTTGGATCAGATGGCATTTCCCCATCCTGTATTTTTGCAAGATCAAGCAGTATAAAAGCAGCTTCATCTATATTCTCACCTGAATTTACCTTCTTGATTAAAGATTTGATTAAATTATGATTAGGATTAATTTCCAGAACAGGTGGGGCTGAAGGAATTGAGCGATCATTACGACGCATTAAACGTTGCATCTGTAAATCGGGACCGTCCTCTTTTGCAGCCAAAATTACAGGACTGTCAACAAGGCGTGTCGTCATGCGAGCATCCGTAATTTTGTCTTTCAAACTTTCCATCAAAGTTTTTAAAAGTTTTTCTTCTTCCTCGCTGTTTGATCTTTCCTCCTTTCCCATAAGTTTATCGAGATCTTCCTTGGCACGGGTAATGCTGCGTAAAGGTTTTTCCTCAAATTTTCCAAATCGATCAGGCCAGAAAGCATCCACGGGATCAGTGAATAATAGGACCTCGATTCCTTGTGCCTTGAAACCTTCAAGATGAGGTGAGGTTTTTAAGACTTCAAGGGAATCTCCAGCCAAGAAATAGATGGCCTCCTGATTTTCTTTCATACGTTCCACATAGTCGGAAAGACTTGTCAAACCATCAACGGTAGATGAATAGAATCTTGAGATTTTGGCAATTGTATCATTGTTTTCATTGGGTTCCCAAAGTCCTTCTTTAAGAATTGCCCCGAAAAGTTCCCAAAATTTTGTATATTTTTCTTTATCTTCCGAAAGTTTTTTTAATTCACTTATCACACGGTTAACAAGGTTCTTACGAATACGTGCAAGAACGGGAGTGTTTTGTAGCATTTCCCTAGATACATTTAGGGGAAGATCTTCAGTATCCACAATCCCCTGAATGAAACGTAACCAAGGTGGAAGCATGTCCGCTTCATCAGTAATAAACATACGGCGTACATGCAATCTTACCTTGCTTTTTCTTTCTTGATCAACTGGTGCGAATGGAGAAACCATTCCGGGAATAAATAACAAAGAAGTGAATTCAATCACGCCTTCAGCATGCCATAAAAGCGTAGCCAGTGGTTTGTCAAATAAATGGGTTACATGACGATAGAATTCATCTAGTTGTTCATCGGAAATATCGCCACGTGGTTTTGTCCAGATTGCTTGACCTTCATTGGCGGATGTTTCTTTGTCATCCTGTTTAATCGTAATGGGCCAGGCAATATGATCTGCCCATTTACGGATAATATTCTCCAGTCGCATGCTTTCCAAATATTCTTCAGCATCTTTTTTAATATGAAGAATAACATCTGTACCAGGTGTATTTCTTGTTGAGGAAGCGATACTATACTTGCCTTTACCTTCAGAGTTCCATGCCCAGGCTTCATCCGATCCGGCACGTCGTGAAATCACCTCAACTTTATCCGCCACCATGAAGGCTGAATAAAATCCAACACCAAATTGACCGATGAGGTTAACACGATCTTCGGGTTTGGCATCCTTGAGCTGTTTTTCAAACGTTCTTGTTCCTGATTTTGCAATGGTTCCGAGATTTTGGATCATCTCATCCTTACTCATACCGAGACCATCATCACTGATCGTTAATAAATTTCCCTTTTTATCAACGGTTAAAATTATTTGGGGTTTATCGGGCAAGGCAACTGTTTGATTGGTAAGCGATTCAAAACGTCTTCTATCCAATGCATCTGCAGAGTTGGCAATTAATTCTCTTAAAAAAATTTCTCTCTCTGAATAAAGTGCATGAACAACCAGATCCATAAGGCGTTCAACTTCTGCACTAAAATTGTGTTGTTCTTCAGCATGCGTAGATGTTGCATCACTCATTTTCACTTGTAAGCCTTTATCATATTTATGGGTTAAAATTAAATTTGAATTAATTATATAACAAAATAAACTGGAAATTAACGAAGACAATTAATAATTTTTTTTGGTAACAATTAAATTTTTAAAATTTCTTTCCACTGACTGGTAATCATAATCAGAAATTCAGTCATAATTTTTTGAATTCTAAAAAAATTTTCATTGAGTTGGAAACATTCTTCATTCAAATACAATTTTTTATTTATTTCAATTTGTAAAACATGAATATTTTTAAAAGGATTTCCATAATGACTGGTAATATACCCTCCTGCATAAGGTATATTTTTTTTCACTGTTAAGCCTTTTGATTGAAAATATCTAGCAGTCTGGTTTATTAATAGCGGGCAACAGCTTTTTGAAAAATTGTCCCCTAATATTATATCTGCAAAGGCAGAGGTTTGGATGCGTGGGGATGGCATTGAATGTACATCAAGGATAATGCCTCCATTGAAACGATTTTTACAATTATGAATGAAATTTTGAATTTGTTGATGATAGGAAAACCAATAATTTTGAACTAGTTTTTCAATATGGGTAAATGAAAGATAATATTTGAAAATAACTTTTCCTGAATTGCTGATTTTATGAACTGTTCCAATTCCGTTGTTTACCCGAGCGGATTCTGTATCACACCATGGGGGAAGTTGTTCTTTGAACATTTTTGGATCAAGTTCCCATGCCCATCGATTGAGATCACAGAAAATACGGGATAATTCTGCATTTAACAAACTTCCACCATAATTAGATACATGATGAAAAAGTTCATGGACAAAACTGTCTTCACTCTTGCGTAATTCATCCAAGGGTAATCTTGTTAGTTCAAGCAAATTCTTTGGATAGAATTGTCCAGAATGAGGTGAGCTGACTAAAAACGGTAAAACATTATTATCAGGTTTCTGTAAATGATATATTTTTGTTTTATGAATTGGCACAAAATAACCTTGCTAACGGAAAAAAAAGAATGATTATATTAAAATATTTTATTTTTTTGCATTTGACCACTTGCGCTTTTAAACTAAGATGTGTATCAAGCAGTTTATCAAACGTTAAGATGGGCGCATAGCTCAGCGGGAGAGCACTACCTTGACATGGTAGGGGTCACAGGTTCAATCCCTGTTGCGCCCACCATCTTATCCTAACCGTAAAAAAAAACTAATCATAATTCAAAAAATATTGTTTTTCGTTTGTACATATAATCATCATAATTTACCTGTATAATTAAAAAAATACCTAAAATTCCCTGTTTGTGTATTGGATGAAATGATGATTAATAATATTTATTGTGTTGGCAGAAATTTTGCTGAACATGCAAAAGAATTGGGAAATCAAATCGAATCTGTCCCCGTAATTTTTAGTAAACCCAACACCTCCTTGGTTGAGGGAGATACAATTATCCTACCTGATTTTTCACAGAATATTCATTATGAAACTGAAATTGTATTAAAGATTTCCCAGGATGGTTTTAAAATTTCGGAGAACAAAGCCGAGAATTATTATGATGAAATCGCTCTGGGCCTTGATTTGACGGCTAGAGACCTGCAAACAGCATTGAAAGAGAAAAAATTGCCCTGGTTTTTAGCAAAGGGTTTTAAAGATTCCTGTTACCTTTCCTCTTTTGTAAAAAAGGAACTGTTATCTCTTCCTATTTGCTTTTCAATGAAATTAAATGGAGAAGAGCGTCAGAGAGGAAATAGCAATAACATGATATTTAATTTCAGCAAGATTATATCCTATATTAGCCAGTTTGTTCCATTAAAAAAATCAGATGTGATTTTCACTGGTACGCCAAAGGGTGTAGGTAAACTGAAATTTGGGGATCAAATATCACTCTTTTTGCAGGAAAATGAAATTGCTATAGTAAAAGTGAAATAATTACATGATTTTAATTAAAATTATTTGGTAAGCCAATATATTTTAATCGACATAAAAGGGTAATAGCGATGAAGCGAAGACAATTTTTGGCAAATTCTATTGGCACAGCAGTTATGGCAGTTGGAAGTGGAAAATTTGTTTTTTCGAATATCCCCGCTTTTGCGAGATCATCATCCGAATATAAATCCTTTCTTTTCAATATATATCAACAGGCTGTTCAGCTAGGATTGAATGCCTCTATTATGAGGCATGCTTTGAATTATTCTTTACCGAATAAAAAAGTGATTGAACTTGATCATAAACAGCCAGAATTTGTCATGACATGGCAACAATATTATAAAAAAGTCATAACAGTAGAAAAAATAGAACAAGGTCGCAATAAATTTCAGGAACTTCAAACGTTTTTGACTGCCCTTTGGCAGAGTTATGAAGTTGATCCTTCTATACTTGTTGGAATATGGGGCATAGAATCCTTTTATGGCAAATTTCTCGGAAAATTTAATGTTATTGATGCTTTGGCAACTTTGGCTTATGAAGGTAGAAGAGCTAAATTTTTCAAAATTGAGCTCATGAATGCATTAAGAATTCTTAATCATAGAAATATCAATCCCGAAAATATGATGGGCAGTTATGCTGGTGCAATGGGCCAGCCCCAATTTATGCCAAGTGCATATTTACGGTATGCGGTTGATTTTTCAGGAAACGGTCATCCAAATATTTGGACAAATGAAAAAGATGTACTGGCTTCAATTGCCAATTATCTGAGGAAAAATGGTTGGCATGGATCTGAACCCTGGGGACAAAAAATTTTATTGCCAAATGATTTCAATGGTTCATATATCGGACATAATGTTTCAAAAACACTTGATGAGTGGAAATCAATAGGCGTTAAGCGATCAGATGGTTCGGATTTTTCCCGTCTGGATATTTATGGCAGTATTTTGAAACCGGATGAGAAAAATAATAATGGTTTTATGATTTATCATAATTTTAATGTAATACACCGCTACAACCCTTCGGATTATTATGCACTTGCAGTCGGATTGCTGGGAGATGCGATAGTTGCATAAAATGATTGTTTTTTTGTAATATAAATATAAAATAACAAAATATTAATTTCGTGAATTTGAATTATATCGTGAAAAAATATTTATTTTCTCTATTGTTGATAAGTATAGCCTGTTGTACCAAGGAAGAAAAACCGTTGCAACCAGCTCAGATTCACTACGTGGTTGGTCAACCTTATCAGGTTGGGGAACAATGGTATTATCCTGAGGAAAATTTTGCCTATCATGCAACAGGTTTGGCAGTTATATCCAAAAATCAGAAAAATAAAGTGACTGCTGATGGGGAATATTATGATCCGCAACGTATGACGGGTGCACATCCCACATTGCAATTACCAAGTATTATAAAAGTTCGCAATGTTGACAATGGTAGGGAAATTTCAATTCGTTTGAATGATCGTCCATCATCTTATCCTTCAAGATTGTTGGAATTGACGCCAAAAGCTGGTGAATTATTGGGAATTTCAAACGGTCAAACAGCGAAAATCGAAATTGTTGAGGAAGAAAATCAAAGCCAAAATCTTGCTTTTGAAATGCCCAATGGTCCGCAAACGGAAATGAAAGTTAACACTGCGCCTTTGGATACAATCATGGTTGAAAATCTGAATGGCAAATCAAGCGAAAATAATGCGAAAAAAAAATCAGATCCCACTTTCCAAAAAGCATTAAATTCTTCATTAATATTAAAAGATTTGCCCGTCACTTTTACGCAGGGTCAAATTACAGGAGGGCAAATATGGATTGATTGTGGCTCTTTCACCTTGCGAATTTATGCTAATAAATTGGCGGCACGTATTGGTGGGAGAGTGACCTATAGTTTTGAAGGAGGGCGCAGAATATTGCATGTTCGTTCTGGTCCCTATCAATCAGTCGAAAGTGCAGATCAAAATCTTGATTATTTGTTAAAATCTGGCATTAAGGGTGCCAAAATTATAGTTGAATAGGAACAAGCGTGCATACTCGTAGATCAATATTGACTGGAATTAGTAGCGTAGCTGCATCTCTGGCTCTGATAGATTCAAATTCAGCAAGTGCCCGAAGAGCCATTCGTAAGGCGGCAAGCAGGAAATTCTCGTCAGCAACTCAAGAGGCGATTTCGAATGGTCCACCAGCCGTAACACCAATAGGTCCTTTTGACACGCTGGCACAATACGCCTTTATCATGGATTATAATACAGGTACCGTTTTGATGGATAAATTGGCAGACCAACCTATGCATCCGTCGTCTTTGACAAAAATCATGACCTGTTATATTGTTTTTGCCATGCTGCGAACCGGGCGTTTAAAGCTTGATCAGTTGCTTCCCGTAAGTGAGAAAGCCTGGAAAATGCAAGGATCAAAAATGTTTGTTCCCCTGAATGGACAAGTTTCTGTCCAAGATTTGATCCAGGGTGTTGTTATACAATCCGGGAATGATGCCTGTATTGTACTTGCCGAAGGAATTGCCGGATCTGAACAGCAGTTTGTATCCATGATGAATGAAATGGCGCCCAAGATGGGATTGCGGAATTCTCATTTTATGAACTGTACCGGATGGCCGGATAGCAATCATCTGATGTCTGCCCGTGATATTGCTCTGATAGCCTATCATCTTATTCATGATTATCCCGAATACTATCATTTTTTTTCCGAAAAAGAATTCACTTTCAATAAAATCACCCAGGGCAATCGAAATGTTTTGGTAGACAAAGGGCTTGCGGACGGTTTGAAAACAGGACATACAGATGCTGGCGGTTATGGATTATGTGCCAGTTCTGAACGGAATGGTCGTCGGGTCATAATGGTGGTCAACGGATTAACCTCGATGAATATGCGGGCCCATGAGAGTGAACGTTTGATAGAATGGTCTTTCAATCAATTTGAAAATGTTAAGTTATTCAATAAAGGGGATATTGTTGAACAGGCACCAGTTTGGTTGGGAGCACAAGAAACAGTTCCACTGGTTGCAGGTGAAAATCTTGTTTTAACCTTGCCTGTCGGGATGCGTGATAAATTGAAGGTAACCCTTGATTATAACGCCCCATTGTCCGCACCTGTTATGAAAGGACAAAATGTTGAGGCCTCTCTGTCTGTAAAAAATGGTGGAATTACTGTACAAGTTCCCATAATAGCTGGTGAGACTGTTGAAAAAGCTAATATTATTTCACGTATGATGAAAAATGTAAGCTATCGTTTAACGAATAAAAATTAATCAACATTATTTTATTATTTATGTCAGGATATTTTATTACTTTTGAGGGCGGTGAAGGTGCTGGAAAATCTACACAAGCTCAATTATTGAAAGAAAAGCTGCAAAAAGATAATATTGATGTGCTCTTAACCCGTGAGCCAGGTGGAACAACGGGTGCCGAGGCCATTAGGAAATTATTATTATTTGGGAATTGCGATTTTTCGCTTAAAGCTGAAATCCTGGCTCATTTTACCGCAAGGTGCGATCATGTAGATCAGGTCATAAAACCAGCGCTTCAACAGGGTAAAATAGTGCTGTGTGATCGTTTTATTGATTCAACCTTGGCATATCAAGGATATGGATTAGGTAAGGAAAATCCGGATATTTTGAATTTTATTCAAAAATTATCCAATTTGATAGATTTAATTCCCAATTTAACATTGATATTTGATGCTCCTTATGAAACGCTTATTGAGCGTTGTCTAAAACGTCAAACAAAAATTGATGCTTATGAACAACTCGGGTATGATTTTCATTATCGTGTTCTGAATGGTTTTCAACTGATAGCTAAAAATAATAAAAATCGATGTAAAGTTATCAAAGCTCATAAATTATTGCATGAGGTAACTCGGGAAGTTTACAATCTCGTCACGCATAAACTATCTGAATCAAGATATATTAAAAACAATGACAGCAAAACTAGATGACTCTTTATGGGGACATGAAAAGGAATATGATTGTTTCAAACAAGTCATTTTCCAGAATAAGCTTCATCATGCATGGTTGATATGTGGTGAGGTCGGGGTAGGCAAAAAAACTTTTGTCAATCATGTCATTCGTTTGATTCTTGGTAGCTCTGAAAATGTGTTGGCTAAGATAAAGGCGGGTAGTCATCCTGATTTATTAACGGTTAGTCGAAGAATAGATGAAAAGAAAAACCGTCTTCGTTCGGAAATTTTGATGGATGATATAAAAGCGGTTGGAACGTTTTTACGATTGACTTCTGCCAATGGCGGGTGGCGCATTGTCATTATCGAAGAGGCGGATTTGATGAATCAGAATGCGGCCAATAGTTTATTAAAAATTTTGGAAGAGCCTCCAGATGCTGCTTTAATTTTTTTGATCACTGCACATCCAAACCGTTTGTTGCCAACGATTTCAAGTCGTTGTCGTAAATTAATGCTTCATCCCTTATCAAATACTGTTTTATTAGAAGCCTTGATTAAATTAGCTCCCGAATATTCTGAGGCAGAATATCAAAAAATAATTACCCTGTCTCAGGGATCGATTGGTAAAGCATTATCATTATTGAATTCTGACGCCTCAAATTTGCAAAATATTGTTGATGCCTTTTTCGAGAAGCCTTTCAAAGGAAGTGAGCTGAATGAAAAAGTTAAGTATATTTTACAAAAAGAAGATGGATTTTCTGTTTTTTTTAGCTTATTGACAGATAAATTCAATATGCTGATCGGTGAGGCTATAAAATCAAGGCAGGAACGATTTGGCAATCCATCTCGAACATTAATGGAATGGATTGATATTTGGCAAAAAATTTTAAAATGGCATAAAGATACAGAATCTTTTAATTTGGATAAAAGACAAACCCTAATTTCCGATTTCGAACTAGTAAGTGAATTATGAAAAACCATTATATGATAACCACCCCGATTTATTATGTAAACGGGTTACCCCATATTGGTCATGCCTATACCTCAATCGCTGCGGATGTTTTGGCCCGATTCAAACGATTGGATGGATATGATGTATTCTTTTTGACGGGTACTGACGAGCATGGACAAAAGGTAGAGCAGGCTGCCCACAATAATAAACAAACATCGGAAGTATTTGTAAATGAAATTTCTGCAAAATTCAGAAATATGGCTGATCAGTTAAACATATCATATAATGATTTTATACGAACGACCGAGGAACGTCATAAAAGAAGCTGCCAGACTTTATGGAAAAAAATCGCTGATGCTGGTCACATTTATCTTGGCGCTTATGAAGGGTGGTATTCACTCAGGGATGAGTGTTATTATAGTGAAGATGAACTAACTACTACAGCAGATGGACAAAAGATTGCGCCCACAGGGGCACAGGTTAAATGGTTAAAAGAACCATCCTATTTTTTTAGATTGTCTGCCTGGCAAGACAAGTTGTTGGAATTTTATGAGTTACATCCAGAATTTATCGGCCCAGAAAGTCGTAAGAATGAACTGTTAAGTTTTGTAAAATCTGGTTTACGTGATTTATCCATCAGTCGTACGAGTTTCAAGTGGGGTATTCCAGTTCCAGGCGATAAGGATCATGTCATGTATGTATGGTTCGATGCGTTGACAAATTATATTTCCGCATTGGGCTATCCTGATACGGAATTATCAGATCGGTGGCGTTTTTGGCCAGCAGATTTGCATTTGGTGGGGAAGGAAATTGCACGTTTCCATGCGTTGTATTGGCCAGCTTTTTTAATGGCGGCGGGTTTGGAAGTTCCCAGACGAATATTTTCGCATGGATGGTGGACCGTAGAAGGTGAAAAAATGAGTAAATCAGTAGGAAATGTTGTTGAGCCTATTGAATTGATCAATGAGTTCGGACTGGATCCTGTCCGATTTTTTCTTTTGCGTGAAGTTCCTTTCGGTGGAGACGGAGACTATAGCAGACAATCCCTGATCAATCGCATGAATAATGAATTGGCCAATGATCTGGGTAATCTTGCACAGAGAACTTTGACTCAAATTACCAGAAATTGTGACGGTATTTTACCAGATACTGGAAAAAGATTGGATGTGGATATACAGTTGATAGCAAAAGCTAAACTGTTGCCGATTTTATTAAGGGAACAAATGGACCGTCAGGCTTTTAATGAATCTTTAGAGGATATTTGGAAGGTTATACGCGCTTCAAATGCATATATCGATCATCAGGCGCCATGGAAATTGAAAAAAACTGATTTCGAGCGTATGAAGACTGTTTTAAGAACCTTGGTTGATATGTTGCGCGAAATTGCTACTTGTTTACAGCCATTCATGCCTAATAGTATGGATAAATTATTGACCCAGCTTGGGGTTGGTAAAAATGAACGTAATTTTTCAGATCTTGAAAAAGAAATTCATTCAGGAATAAAATTACCTTTACCTTCTCCTATTTTTCCTCGTTATACGGAAGCTGAACAAATCTGATGCATCTGGTTGATTCACACTGCCATCTTGATTTTTTTGATGATGATGAAAAAAAAGCCATTATTGATCGTGCAACACATGCAGGTTTGGGTGAAGTTGTAACAATAGGAACGCGTTTATCAAATGCGCGGCAGCAAATAGGAATAACCGATTATACAACTGATCATTTGAGTGTATGGTGCACGATTGGAACTCATCCTGAATATGTGATGGATGAACCTTTTTGTTCTGTTGACAGAATTGTTGAATTAACCAATCATCCCAAAGTTATAGGTATAGGTGAAACCGGACTTGATTATTTTTACGGTAAACAAGAGGCTTTTGAACGACAGAAAGAATCTTTTGAAAATCATATCCGTGCCTCGCAACAAACTGGATTGCCTGTATGTATTCATGCCCGGGATGCAGATGATGATATTGCCAAAATCTTAAAGAGAGAGACAGAAAAAGGAGGACGATTTCCATTTTTAATTCATTGTTTTACATCTAGTATGAAACTGGCCGAAACAGTTCTAGATTTGGGTGGATATATTAGTATTTCAGGTATAATCACTTTTAAAAAAGCCCAGGATTTACGCGATATCGTTCTCCATTTACCTCAAGATAGAATTCTTGTTGAAACTGATTCTCCTTATCTGGCTCCCGTACCATTTCGGGGCAAACAAAATGAACCTGCATATGTTTATCAAACAGCAGAATTTATGGCCAAATTGTTGGCAATCGATTTTGAAACGTTTAAAAAACAAACAACAGATAATTTTCATCGTCTTTTTAAAAAGGCGTCTTTTAAAAGGTAAATTGTTTAATGAAAATTACTATTCTGGGATGCGGAGGTTCGGGTGGTGTCCCATTGGTAGGAGGTGATGATGGTCAGGGGAATTGGGGAATATGTGATCCCCTGGAACAAAAGAATCAACGAACTCGATCCTCTATCGTTATTGAGTTGAATAATGGCAAAAGAATTCTAATTGATTCAGGTCCTGATATACGAACTCAGTTATTGAGAGAAAAAATTGGCAGGGTTGACGCTGTCATTTATTCTCATGCACATGCAGATCATATTGCTGGTCTGGATGAATTGCGTTCAATCAACAGAGTTTTGGGTAAAGCCTTACCAATATATGCAACGAAAGATACATTATCCGAATTGAAATCAAGATTTGCCTACGCATTTAAGCCATGGAAAACCCAACCATATTTTTTTCGTCCAGTTTTGGATGTTCATCAGATTGATTATTATGATAATTTCATGATTGAAAATCAATCTATTCAAACATGTGAACAGGTACATGGTTTTTGTAAATCCATGGGTATACGATGTGGTGATGTGGCATATTGTACCGATGTGGTTCGGATTCCGGAACAAGGGTTGAAAATTTTATCCTATCTTGATCTGTTTATTGTGGGATGTTTTCAACGGAATGAACATCCTGCTCATGCATGGATTGGCAAGGTTCTGGAATGGAAAAAAATTATCAAGCCTAAAAGAACGATTTTAACGCATATGGGACCTGATATGGATTGGAATTGGCTAAAGGCAAATCTGCCGCCGGACATCGAAGTTGCCTATGATGGACTAATTCTCTATTCTGTATAATCATATACAAATAAAAAATTAAAACATACAAGAGTATAATATGACTGCTGCATCTGACGGTTTAATCAAGGACGCTCCCTTTGCAAGGGCATTAAGTGAACGTTATCTGGCCTATGCCCTGTCAACAATAATGTCGCGTTCATTACCAGATGTAAGGGATGGATTGAAACCTGTTCATCGTCGTTTGATATATGCCATGCGTCAATTGAAACTTGATCCAAAATCAGGATTCAAGAAATGCGCCCGTATTGTTGGGGATGTTATTGGTAAATATCATCCTCATGGGGATGCCGCTGTCTATGAAGCGCTCGTTCGTCTCGCACAGGATTTCGCTGTACGGTATCCCTTGATTGAGGGACAGGGGAATTTTGGATCCATTGATGGTGATAATGCTGCGGCTATGCGTTATACAGAATCCCGTATGACAAGAATTGCCCAGTCTTTATTGCAAGGTATCGATGAAGATTGTGTTGATTTTCGTGATACCTATGATGGAGAGGAAAAAGAACCCGTTGTTTTACCAGGTGCATTCCCAAATCTTTTGGCAAACGGTGCAAGCGGAATTGCTGTTGGAATGGCAACAAACATTCCCCCACATAATGTGGGTGAAATTTATCAGGCCGCTATGACCCTTATTAAAAATCCTGAAGCCTCTACACAGGATTTGTTGCATTTTGTAAAAGGTCCAGATTTTCCAACAGGTGGGAAAATTGTTGAAAATCAAAATGTTATTCAACAAACTTACGAAACTGGTCGAGGCTCATTAAGGCTCAGGGCAAAATGGGAAATTGAACATGGTCGATTTGGAACTTGGGTTATCGTTGTTAAAGAAATACCCTATCAAGTGCAGAAATCCAAATTGATTGAACAGATAGCCACTTTGATGGAACAGAAGAGGCTTCCATTATTGGCAGATATAAGAGATGAAAGTACTGATGAAATACGGCTTATATTAGAGCCCAAAGTTAAAACGGTGCAGCCTGAAATTTTAATGGAATCCATGTTTAAACTGACTGTCTTGGAAAACCGGTTTGCTTACAACATGAATGTGCTTGATCGCAATGCCGTTCCTAAATTGATGGGATTGAAAGCCATTTTGAAATCATGGTTGGATCATCGTTATGAAGTTCTCAAACGTCGAAGTCAATATCGGTTAAATGTTATTGAACAGCGATTGGAAATTCTGGAGGGTTTATTAGCGGTATATCTAAATCTCGATGAAGTTATTCGTATAATTCGAGATGAAGATGAAGTAAAAACTGTTTTGATGCAAACTTTCAATCTGTCGGATGTTCAGGCTGAAGCCATTCTCAATATCCGTTTGAGAAGTTTGAGACGATTGGAAGAAAATGCAATAAAAAATGAATATGCACAACTCACCAATGAAAAATCTAATTTAAAAACGTTGCTGGCAAGTGAATCTCTTTGCTGGAAAGAAATAAACAAAGAATTGAAAGAGGGTTTGAAAACGTTCGGTCAGTCCGATGATAGTTTGAGAAAAACGGAAATTTCTGAAGCGCCTAAAACAATAGATGTTATGGATATTCTGGAAGAGGTGGAACGTGAACCTCTGACAATTATTTTATCCTCCAAAGGTTGGATACGTGCTTTGAAAGGACATAATCTTGACAGTGATAAGCTGAAATTCAAAGAAGGGGATCATTTATTTAAAATATTGGAATGTCATAGTAATGATCGAATTTGCATTATCGGTAGTGAAGGTAAATCATTCAATATAAAGGCATTAGATTTACCAAGAGGCCGAGGTGATGGTCAACCCATACGTCTTCTTGCTGACATAGCAAATGATGCTGAGGTTATTGAATTTTTTATTTTAGATGAAAAAAAGAAATATGTTCTTGTTTCAACCTCAGCAAAAGGATTTGTCATTTCTGGGGAAAATCTAGTTACTGAACGGAAAACGGGTAAACAAGTCTTAACTTTAAAGGATAATGAAAAAACATTCGCTTGTCTTGAAAGTAATGGAAATTATATTGCCATTGCGAATTCATCCAGTAAATTTCTGATATTTCCACTAGAACAAATTCCTGAATTAAAAAAGGGTAGTGGTGTTTTATTACAGAAATTGGGTAAAGGAAAACTGAAACTGGTTATAGTTTTTGATTCTAAGATTGGTTTTACAATGCCTGGTCAAACAAAAGTCAGAAATTTTGAAATATTGGAAAATTATATAGGTAATCGTGCATCTGTTGGACATAAATCTCCTAATTGGTTGAGAATTTAGTCTTATTCTAGTCCAAAGGATATTTATAAAATAATTAATTAATATTTAAAATATCCCTTTATAGATGAAAATTATAACTGTTTTAATAATTTTGCCGCTTCTGGAGCAAAATATGTCATAATCGCATTTGCTCCAGCTCTCTTGAAACAGAGAAGCGTTTCAAGAATAGCCTGATTATTATCAAGGTAATCATGGTTAATCGCGTTTTTCAACATGGCATATTCACCAGAAACCTGGTAACTGACAATTGGAATATTGAATCTATCTCTTACCATTCGGATTATGTCCAAATAGGGTAATCCCGGTTTGATGATAACTGAATCAGCACCTTCTTGAATATCGAGTTCGACTTCAGAAAGAGCCTCTCGACTATTGGCAGGATCCATCTGATAAGTTTTTTTATCGCCTTTTAAAAGTTTTCCTGATTCCAGCGCATCTCTGAAAGGTCCATAATAAACACTGGCATATTTTGCGGCATATGACATGATTCGTGTATTAACAAAATTATCATTGTCCAATGCCTTTCGGATTGCCGCGACCCTACCATCCATCATGTCAGAAGGTGCGATAAAATCCATACCTGCTCGGGCTTGATTAATCGATTGCCTGACAAGTATCTCTATGGTTTCATCATTGGCAACATAACCATTTTTTATTATACCGTCATGACCATGGCTGGTATAAGGATCAAGAGCTACATCCCCGATTAATAATATTTCTGGAAATCTTTTTTTAAGTTCTCTTGATGCACGGCAAATTAGATTATCGGGATTATAGGCTTCCTTTCCCTCTGGATCACGTTTATCGTTGGTGGTTACAGGAAATAATGCAAGCGCGGGGATATCCAGATTTGCAGCAGGTTCTATATATGCAGCCAGACGATCAACAGTAACCCGTTTAATTCCAGGCATTGAAGAAACTTCTGTTTCAATATTGTTGCCCTCAATAATAAAAATTGGCCAAATCAAATCATCTTTACTCAATTTATTTTCAGCTACCAGACGACGCGTTGCAGAATCAATTCGATTGCGTCGCATACGAGTCAGAGGAAAGCTTCCAATCATGGTATCAATCCTTAATTAATTATGAAATTTCTGTTGTAATTTACTGTGTTTATGACCATAAAGCCAATAAATAATTATACCTATGAACATCCATCCCCCAATGGTTAACCATGTTATATTGCTTAGGGAATACATCAGCACACAACAAACCAAAGTGCCAAATATCGGTATGATATCGCCACCTGGCACCTTAAAACGCCGAGGGAAATCTTTATGGGTTCGACGTAAAATCATTACTGATATACATACGAAAAAAAAGGCGGATAATGCACCTATAGAGCACATTTCACTTAAAATTGAAATAGGAATAAAGGCAGATAGAATACAGATAAAAACCATAAAAAACATGTGTGATAGATGAGGAGTTTTATGGTCGGGATGAATAACAGAAAAGAATTTGGGAATCAAACCGTCTTTAGAAAGGGTAAAAAAGATACGAGTTTGACCTACAAGAAGTAATACAAGAACAGGAAAATAACCAATGATGATACTGAATTTGATTACGGGCTGTAACCATTTATAAGGGGTGTGATCAATGGCTGTTGCCACAGGTGCGCCATTACCAAGCAATTGATGAAAATTGACAAGCCCAACAATAACAAAGGCAAACGTGACATAAATGAGTGCTGTAATTGTAATGATTATTAAAATAGCTTTCGGGATATCCCTTGATGGATTTTTAACTTCCTGTGCAGTAGAAGCTACGCTATCAAAACCTATATAGGCAAAAAAGATCATGCCGGCAGCTTGAAAGATTCCTGAAATGCCAAAATGACCAAATTGACCTGTATTTTCTGGGATAAAAGGCTTGAAATTGTCAAAATCAACATAGGAAAATCCAAAAGCGATAACAGCAAATACAACAAACAACTTGATCAAAACAATCATATTGTTCATTCGAAAGGATTGTTTAATCCCTTGTATCAGATAAAGAGACAGAAATATGATGACAAATGTGGATGGAAGATTCAATATCCCAGAAATATTCTGGCCGTCTATATTTATTTTCTCTAGTGGTGAAGCGAAAAATTGATAGGGTAGGTGTAAGTGAAAACTTATCAGAATTGACTTTAAATATTGTGACCAACTTACCGCTACCGCTGCTGCTCCGACAGAATATTCAAGCACCAAATTCCATCCAACAATCCAGGCTATAAATTCTCCCATAGCGATATAGATATAACTGTAAGAACTGCCCGATTCTGTAATCATTCCAGCAAGTTCACTGTAACATAATCCTATGAATGAACATGCCAATGCTCCTATTAGGAAGGAAAGAAGTACGGCGGGACCAGCATGTTCTGATGCAGCAATACCTGTAACCGTAAAGAGTCCGGTTCCAACAATTCCACCAACGCCAAAAAAAATCAGACTAGGCATGCCGATTACGCGCGCCAAACCGTTTTCATGCTGGTTATTTTCTATGGATTTTTTTCTAAATAGTGATTTTCTCTTGGATAGATCCATAGAATAGCCCTTTTTTAAAATTTATCACAATATTGTGTAAAGTTCTTAAAATAAATCATATTTTTTTGGAATTTATTTTTTCAGTAATAGCGTATTATCTTACATATTTAATTGCAGAAAATCACAAAATTGAATATTTATTAGAGAGTCTCTTAAATATGTAGTTTTCTAGGAATCCATGAATGTCCGAAAATAATTTATATCATCAATTTTTTCAATCTGATGTTTCTCAAACAGATCCTGAGGTTTACGCAGCTTTACTAAGCGAACTTACCCGTCAACAGGACGGTATTGAGTTAATAGCAAGTGAAAATATTGTTTCCAAGGCAGTTTTAGAGGCTCAGGGTAGCGTATTGACGAATAAATATGCTGAAGGATATCCCGGACGTCGTTATTATGGCGGATGTAGTGAAGTTGATAAGGTGGAAGTTCTTGCAATTGAACGTGTCAAGAAAATTTTCAACGCGCAATTTGCCAATGTTCAACCACATTCTGGTGCGAATGCCAATCTGGCTGCATTTATGGCTACTGTCAAACCTGGTGAAAAAGTATTGGGAATGAATTTGGCAGCGGGTGGACATTTAACCCATGGTGCGGCACCTAATTTTTCTGGAAAATGGTTCCATGCATTGCACTATGGAATTCGAAAAGAGGATGGCTTGATTGATTATGACGAACTCGAGGCGACTGCAAGAAATGAAAAACCACGTTTGATTATTGCAGGTGGATCTGCATATCCCAGAATTATTGATTTCGCCCGTTTCAGAAAAATTGCCGATGAAGTTGGTGCTTTTCTGATGGTTGACATGGCTCATTTTGCCGGATTGGTTGCAGCAGGCCTTTTCCCAAACCCAATGGATTACGCTGATATTGTCACCAGTACAACGCATAAAACTTTACGTGGACCTCGTGGAGGAATTGTTTTAACAAACAGTCCCGATTTGGCTAAAAAAATCAATTCAGCAGTATTTCCCGGATTACAGGGTGGTCCATTGATGCATGTCATCGCTGCAAAAGCGGTGGCCTTTGCTGAAGCAATGCGTCCAGAATTCAAGACCTATCAAAAAGCGGTGGCAAACAATGCCCGTGTATTGGCAGACACCTTGATTGAATGTGGATTTGATATTGTTACAAATGGTACGGACAGCCATTTGTTACTTGTTGATTTGCGTCCCAAGAAAGTAACGGGAAAACAGGCGGAAGAAAGTTTGGAAAGAGCGGGAATAACCGCAAATAAAAATGCGGTTCCTTTTGATCCGGAAAAACCGGCCATTACTTCCGGTATTCGTCTAGGTAGTCCAGCAGGGACAACTAGAGGGTTTGGTGAAGCAGAATTTCGTGAAATTGGTCTCTTGATAAATGAAGTTCTAACTCCATTGGCAAATGCCAAAGATAATGATAACAGTTTTGCGGAAAAAGCTGTTCGCAATAAAGTCATGGCTTTATGTAAACGCTTTCCCATATATAAACAGTAATTATTTCAAGGGTATTGCAGATTCAGCCATTTCATAAATTATGGCGTTTATTGCCCCCATATCAGCGAAGATTTTATCTAAGCAAAGTGGGGGGAATATTAGCACCTTCTATATCATCAGAATCCTTTTGTGATCAAAGCGTAATTATAATTGGTGAGTTTTCAAAAGCTTCTGGTTTGGGTGAAGGGGCGCGTATAATGTATAATGCACTTAAAAACGAAAATGTAACCGTTCAGAAAATTGATATTGACCCCTATGGTTTTTCTTATACAAAATATAAGGAAGCGTGTAGAATTTTATCAGTTTATCCATACGCATCATTGATTTTTCATATCAATGCCCCACAATTGGCATTTGCATTATTGAATTTACCTCGTTTTTTATTGAAAAACAGAAAAATAATAGGTTATTGGGCATGGGAGCTTGAAATTTTGCCAAAAGAATGGGAGGTGGGTTTCAGATTTGCTCATGAAATATGGGTACCCTCTCGTTTTGTCGCAAAAGCCGTTAAACATTGGGCTAATAAATATCAAAAAAAGATTACGGTTGTTCCACATCCTATTGCAGCATATCCTGTAGCAATTGCGTCAAGTCTAACTCGTGAAAGTCTTGGTTTACCCCAAGCAACTTTAAATATATTAACATCTTTTAATCTTTCTTCATCTTTTGTTAGAAAAAATCCTATAGCCGCAATCAGGGCTTTTAGAAAAGCGTGTGAAACAATAGCGCATGATAAAATTAGCCTTATTCTCAAGGTTTCTTATATTAATGATTTCCGTCAGGATTTTAATGAATTAAAGAAAGCGATAGATGGACAAAAAAATATCATTCTTTATACTAATTTATTGACAACAGAGGAAAATAGGGCGCTTATATTTCATTCTGATATTATTTTGTCACTTCATCGCAGTGAAGGTTTTGGGTTGGTGCCAGCAGAAGCTATGCAATACGGAAAAGCTGTTATTTCCACTAATTGGTCTGCAACTAGTGAGTATATTGATGAAAACTGTGGTGTTCCTGTTAATTACAAACTGATACCTGTAAAAGACCCACGTAAAGTATATGAATTGCCGAATGCCTTGTGGGCTGAACCTGATATTGAATTCACCGCTAAAAAAATTAATGAATTGTTTTACAATGAAAACTATCGTAATAATTTAGGTGTTTTATCTAAAAATAAAATTAAAACGATATTTAATTCAAAATTTTTAAAAAAAAGATTTAATAATTATTTGGTAAGAAATAATGGATAAATCATTTAATATTTTAGTATGGCAATGGGGTAGAAAGGGAGCGGGACCAAAAATTGCTGTTGAATTGTCAAATGCTTTAAGATCTATTAAAAATTTAAACATTTTACTATCCTTATCCGATCGGGCTGAAATTATTGATTATAATCCGGAATGTCAAATTGGTATAAAGTTTAAAACATATTCATCAATATTGGGATATTTAATACGATGGATAGAGTCTCCTTATTGGATATTGTATTTGATATATCATCTTAAAAAAAATAAGGTAGACTTGGCCATATGCACAATGCCGGGATTATTAGATATGATTATGATTTCGGCCTTGAAAATATTGAAAATCCCATGTGTTGTAATTATTCACGATGCTTATCCTCATCCAGGGGATGGATATCTTTTTCAACATTTTTTGCAAAGACAGTTGATTAAAAATTCAGATTTGATCGTAACTTTTACTCAATACGTATACAATCAATTAAATAAAAGGAATTTTTTATCAAAATCAAAATTTATAAGGGTATGGCATCCCCCTTTAAAATATGATTATGAAAATATTTCTGTTTCAAAAAACAAAAATGAAATACATCTTTTGAATTTTGGTCGTCTTTTGCCTTATAAAGGGTTTAATCTGTTAAATGACGCTTTAAAACTAGTCAAATCGGATAGGTCTTATATAGTTCGTATAGTAGGGCAGGGTCCAAAAAGCAAGGTTTTAAAATTGTTAAATCGTAGAAAAAATGTATATGTCGAAAATAGATGGGTTCCGGAAAATGAAATTGCCTCCATTTTTGAATGGGCGGATGCTATAATCTTGCCGTATGAGGAGGCCAGTCAAAGTGGTGTTTTGGCCATTGCCCTGGCATTTTCAAAACCCGTTTTAATAACAAGGGTAGGAGGATTAATGGAGCAATGCAATCATAAAGACCTTGTTTTTTTATGCAATCCCAATCCTGAAGATATAGCCAAAAATATTGATAAAATTCTGGAGTTGCCTTTTCCGTTAAAAAGAGAACATATGGATACGTCACATGAATGGAAAAAAATGGCAAAGGATTTAATTTCGCAAATAAACGAGAAATTCAATTTTCATTTAAAGTTAGATACTCGATGACAGAAGTTTCAATTTTGACAGAAAATTTTGCTGGAATGAAAACGCAAGCCCTTGGGTTTGTTAAAAGAGCACAATTTGATTACAGTTTTCATCAGTTAAAACCTAGATTTCCCTGGAAATTTATTTCAGCACCCTTTTGGCCCAATCCTTTGAAAGCGGTATTTCCTTTTCAACCAAAAGATAATTCTGTAATTGTAAGCGTAGGAAGTGTGGGGGGTGTTGTAAATGCCGACTTACGCAAGAAAAATCATATAGCCATACATATACAGAATCCGCGTATCGCATTAAATAAATTCGATCTTATCATTGCCAATCCTCATGATAATATTAAAGCGGATAATGTTCTTGTATCGCGTAATGCATTGCATCATATAACTCCCTCATTGCTGTCTGAAAATTTGCATTATTGGAATTCCATTCTTCATGATCCGGTAAAACCATTGGTAAGTGTTTTGCTGGGCGGAAATAATGGCAGATTCAAATTTGGTGTAAAAGAAGCTGAACAGATTGCTTATCAATTAAAAAGGGTTATTACCAAAAACAATATTTCACTTGCGGTAACTCCTTCAAGAAGAACGAATCCTTCAGCTTTAAAAAGATTGAAAGAGATATTATCACCATTTAGTGTATATATTTGGAATGGTGAGGGAGAAAATCCCTATTTAGGATTACTGGCATGTGCTGATTATATATTGGTTACAATTGATAGTGTTTCAATGGTTTCTGAGGCTATTGCCACTTCTGTACCAGTAATGATCTTGCCATTGCCCGGTAAATCAAAAAGAATTTCTTCCTTCATCAATTCAATGTTTAATGAAAAACGAATCAGGATGTTTGAGGGGAAACTTGAAACATGGCGTGTCACCTCGATTGATGATACAGATGAGATCATCAATCAAGCAAAGTTAAAATTAAAATTATAAAATTTTATTAATAATTTACTTTTATTTTTTCTTAAAAAGAGTATATTGAATACATCTTTAATGATTTATCTTAGTTGTAACAGGGTTTGTTAAGATTTTTATTAAAGATGTATTTTAAATATATTATTTAATTAAAATTAAGGGTCACTATAAATGCTAACCGAAGCTCAAAAAACGCTTGTTAAAAATACAGTGCCAGTTTTAAGAGAGCATGGCATTGAACTAACTTCCTATTTCTATAAACGGATGTTGAATAATAATGCTGAACTTAAACAGATTTTTAACCGTGGACATCAAGAAGCCGGAAAGCAACAACATGCACTTGCTACGGCTGTCCTGGCATATGCAGAAAATATCGATAATCCAACCATACTAGAAAATGCTTTCATTCATATTGCCAATAAACATGTAAGCCTGAATATTCGGGCGGAACATTATCCTATTGTTGGGGAACATCTTCTGGCATCTATTAGTGAGGTATTGGGTGAAGCCGCTACAGATGATTTGATCGAAGCTTGGGGAGCTGCCTATCAACAATTGGCTCAACTGTTAATTGATATTGAATTGGGCATATACAAAGAACAGATCAGGGAACATGCATGGACAGGTTGGAGAGGATTTAAAATAGTCAAGAAAATTCCTGAAAGCGAACAAATCACGTCGTTTTATCTACAACCGGTTGATGGGGGCAAGCTTCCGGAATTTTATCCTGGACAATATGTTTCAGTTCGAATTTATGTCCCAGAATGGAATTTAATTCAGCCGCGTCAATATACATTATCTGATTCTCCTGGAAAAGATACGTTGCGTATTACGGTTAAACGTGAAGATGGTAAGGGGAAAACTCCGGCAGGTAAGGTTTCCAATCTACTTCATAAGAGTTATGATGTTGGGGATATCATAGATCTGTCTGCACCAGCAGGAGAATTCTATCTAAATCAGCAAGGGAAAAATCCGATTATTCTTATGAGTGCCGGGGTTGGAATTACTCCCATGTATTCCATGCTGTCTTTTCTGCATGAAAAACAAAGTAATCGTTCTGTTCATTTCATTCACGGAACACATAATGGTAAACAACATGCCTTACGTGAAAAAGTAAATGAAATTGTTGAAAAAAGTCCCACTTTTAATCGCTTTATTTTTTATTCAAAACCTGATGGTGAAGATAGACAGGGAATAGATTATGACTATCAAGGGCGTATGGACATTAATAGGATAGATCAGTCAATTTTTGATAAAGATGCTGATTATTATCTTTGTGGACCTGTTGAATTCATGAAAGATGAGGGTAAAAAATTGAAGGAAAAAGGTATTCCACCTGAAAAAATTCATGTTGAGGCTTTTGGAACAGGAGCTTTTAGCATTTAATCAATTAAATGTTTTACCATGATATTTATATACTTTTTTTAGAATATTCTGTACTCTGTCTATAAAAGACATCTTTTGAAAGAGAGTAGTCATGGTAAAATATTATAAAATGTTAATATTGTGTATTTTGTCATGGATATTTTTTGATAATTCGCTTGTAAAAGCACAAAATAATTTGAATATTCCTAAACCGATTAACTTGATATTTGATGTGTATAACAAGAATTTACATGTTATTGTTATAAAGGCATCGTACGTATTAACATCGGACAATTATTTTGCAAAAGCTCATTTTAATTCTGCAGGTGTTATAAGTCTTTTCATAAATCTGGATATGATGTCATCAGTTCAAGGGGAAATCAATAATAGTAATTTGTTACCAAATGAATACCAATCATCTGGAAAATCCAAAGGTAAGAAATTCGTTGCTAATATAGATTTTAACCATAAACAAAATGTAAAGATAGAAAAACTTGATCCTGCAATTGAAGACAATCGTGATGTTGTGACTGAAAGTCAAAGGAATAACAGTATAGATATCTTAAGTGCAATGTTGCAATTGGTTCAGCGGGTCAGAGCGAATAAAAACTGTAGCGACCAATTCAAGATTTTTGATGGCTCTCGTATATTCACGTTTCAAAGTAAGGCGGCTGGTACAATGCCTATACCATCTTCGTGGACAAGCCCCTATAAGGGAGAAGCATTATTTTGTAAGGCGGTGGCTCAACAAACGGCTGGTCTCAAACGTTCACGTCACCGCGCTCTATCAGCACAACCCCAACCTGGATATTTATGGTTTAAAGAGATTGACAATATAGGAATGTTACCTGTCCGTTTTGAATTTAACAATCCAAAAATGGGAAATGTAATAGTAATTCTGAGACAGGCTACAAAATGATCAAGGTTTTTTATCAATCATTTTCTCAGCAATTATCGGTACATCCTTTATGGAGCGGGCACGCATGGTTGCTTCTTTTCCAATACACAAATCACCATAGCCCCATTCGGCAAATATGCTTCCCGTAATGTGTGCGTTCCTGGCGACAAGAATATCATTTAGGTGATCACCTACCATTACAGTTTTAGTTGGTAAAACTTGAAGATAGTTGATTATTCCTAAAAGATGAACCGGATAAGGTTTTTTATCTGCAAAACAATCACCTCCAGCGATAAAATCAAAATATGATTGCAGGTTAAGTTTTTCCAAAATATTCTTGGCTGCTTGCGTAATTTTATTGGAACATAAAGCTATTTTCCAACCATTTTTTTTAAATTTTATTAGAACTTCTTCCGCCCCTTCAAAGGGTTTGGAAAGATCGGCCGCATGTGGGACATAATCCTTGACAAATCTTTCAATAGCCTCATTTCTGTCAATAAAACTTGCCTCTTTTCCTGCATTATCTAGAATTTTTTCAACTGTCACCTTAATTCCGTCACCCAATGTAGAACGCACTGATTGTGTACTGATAGGAGGCAATCCATAGGATTTCAGCAAAGTCTGACAACTGCGATCTATATCTGGAAGACTGTCAATTAAGGTTCCATCCATATCAAATACGATCAAGGGATAAGGTTTTATATTCATAATTTTTGTTTTAAGCCTCATTTGGGATATAAAAAGTGTAAATATTTTGATAGTATGACATAAATTTTTTACAAATATCATGACAAACAATGCATAAATTATCAAATTCCACCACGGAAACCGTTGCAGTTATTCTGGCTGCAGGAATGGGAACCCGTATGAAATCTTCAAAACCAAAGGCAATGCACCCCATTGCAGGGCTTCCAATGATACGTTTATTATTAAATCAGGTTGAAAAGGTTTTTGATCGAATTATTGTGGTTCTCGGTCCGCATATGGAGACTCTTGCCGATCTTGTAAAACCGCATCAGGTTGTAATCCAGAAGCACAGATTGGGAACCGCCCATGCTGCATTGCAGGCAGAGGCCTATTTTGGAAAGGGTATTGTCACTGTTCTAAATGCTGACAATCCCCTGATACGGGAAAATACATTACAGCGACTTATTGATGAGAAAAAAAAACCAAAAACTGATTTGGTTTTATTAGCTATGGAATGTAATGATCCCAAGGCTTATGGACGTGTGATTGAAAATAATGGTCATGTAATAAAGATTGTGGAAACACTTGATGCCTCTGACGCAGAAAAAAAAATAAAATTGTGCAATTCTGGGGTAATATGTGCGGACGCACTGTATTTTTCCAAATGGCTGAAAGAAATTGAAAATCATAATGCAAAAAAAGAATATTATATTATAGATATTGTTTCTTTAGCAGTTAGGGAACATAAGGTGGTAAAGGCTCTAAGGGCTTCAGAAACGGAACTTACAGGGATCAATTCGCAATCTGAATTGGCTTTTGCTGAATCCATAATTCAAAAAAGATTGAGAAAACAGGCGATGGATAACGGGGTGACAATGATTTCACCGGATACTGTTTTTATGTCTTATGATACCAAGATTGAAAATGATGTAATTCTTCATCCCAATATTGTTTTTGGCAAAAATGTGGTCATTCGTTCAGGGGTTGAAATCAAATCATTTAGTCATCTTGAAGGCTGCGAAATTAAACAAAATGCCATAATTGGTCCATATGCTCGTATCAGACCTGATACGGTGGTGGGTCAGGATGCGCATGTCGGTAATTTTGTGGAATTGAAAGCTACAGCTTTAGGTGACGGGGTGAAAGCAAATCATCTTTCCTATCTTGGTGACAGCATTGTTGGTAAAAAGACAAATATTGGTGCAGGAACGATAACCTGTAATTATGATGGGTCGAGAAAACATAAGACGGTCATTGGAGATGAGGTATTTGTCGGTTCTGATGCCATTCTTGTTGCTCCTGTAGAAATTGGTAATAAAAGTTTAATTGCGGCAGGAAGCGTGATAACGGATGATGTTCCTGATAATGCCAAAGCATTTGGTAGGGCCAGGCAGGTAAATAAAAATAGCAAGGTTACATTAAAAAACTGATATTAAAGGGAAGTTTATGTGTGGGATTGTTGGAATACTAGGAAACCAATCTGTTACTCCTCTGATTATGGAAGCTTTGCGTCGTCTGGAATATCGGGGATATGATTCTGCAGGGATTGCAATATTGGATCATGGCCTGTTAAATCGTCGTAGAGCTCCTGGAAAACTTGATAATTTATCGAAATTACTTTTGTCTTCCCCAATAAGCGGCAATCTGGGCATTGGTCATACAAGATGGGCAACACATGGAGCCCCCACGGAAAACAACGCGCATCCTCACATGACGGATCGTGTGGCTGTTGTTCATAATGGAATTATTGAAAATCATGTTGCATTAAGAAAAGAGTTGACAGAGCTAGGACAAGTGTTCAAAAGTGAAACGGATAGTGAAACAATTGTGCAGCTTGTCGATTATTATCTGAAACAGGGATGTGCACCCCAAGAAGCTGCCTTCAAGGCTTTGAAAAGGCTTGAGGGAGCTTATGCCATTGCGATGATTTTTTCCTGTGATGATAATCTTATAATCGGGGCTAGACATGGTGCCCCACTGGTTGTCGGATATGGTGATCATGAAATGTTTGTGGGGTCTGACAGTCTGGCAATCGCACCTCTTACCACAAAAGTTGCCTATATGCCGGATGGCGTATGGACTGTTTTGACACGAGAAGGTGCTGAATTTTTTGATATGGAAGGTGGAAAAGTTGAATGTCCAATTCAAAAAACGGCGTTGATGTCAGGGGTTGTCGGTAAAAATGGTTACCGTCATTATATGGAGAAAGAACTTCATGAGCATCCAATTGTCATAGGGCAGACTTTAAGGCGGTTTGTCGATCCATCATCCCATAAAATAATATTGCCTCATATGCCATTCGATTTATCAACGTTGAAAAGGGGTATAATTACGGCATGTGGATCAGCATTTTATGCTGGTCTTATTGGACGTTATTGGTTGGAGGAATATGCCAGATTGCCCATTGATATAGATGTTGCAAGTGAAATGCGCTATCGCAATCCTCCTGTTGAAAGTCAAGGGATGGGATTGGTCATATCGCAATCAGGAGAAACGGCCGATACCTTGGCAGCCTTGAGAAATCTAAAAAATGAACATCAAAAAATAGTTTCTATTTTAAATAATGAATTCAGTACTATAGCCAGAGAAAGTGATGTTGTTCTCGGTACGGATGCTGGTGTGGAAATTGCTGTCGCCTCTACAAAAGCGTTTACAGCCCAATTGACAGTTTTGTCGTGTTTTACCCTTGTTATCGCTCGTGAGAAAAATAAGATTACCCCTGAAAATAAAAAAGTATGTTTGACTGCATTGATGGATCTCCCCAGTCGTGTTGCTGAAGTTTTGCAAATGAAAGATAAAATTCAGGAAATTGCCCATAAAATTGCCGATGCTCAAAGTGTGATTTATCTGGGAAGAGGGATAATGTATCCTGTTGCAATGGAGGGAGCATTAAAACTGAAAGAAATCTCGTATATTCATGCTGATGCCTATGCCGCAGGTGAAATGAAACATGGCCCGATTGCCCTGATTGATCAAACGGTTCCAGTCATTGCGGTTGTGCCTTCCGGTTTTTTATTTGAAAAAACACTTTCAAATTTACAGGAAGCAAAAGCAAGGGGTGGACATATTATTGCTTTCACTGATGCAAAGGGTGCAGAGGCATTGTCAACCATTGCAGAACAGATTATTGTTTTGCCTACAGTTCATGCTTTTGTAGCGCCAATCCTTTATACGGTACCCGTTCAGATGCTTGCTTATGAAGCTGCCATTTTAAAAGGCACGGATGTTGATCAACCCAGAAATCTTGCAAAATCCGTAACTGTTGAATAATTAAGATCAATAACAGATAGATTAAGTTATATGTTCCTTAAATTATTAAATATCATTTATTTTGGGAGCATATAAATACATATTTCTATACAAAATCACTGCGTAATCGTAACTGATATATTTTTCATATTTTCCAATTTTCCTGCGAGGGAGAGTTAAATAATATTTTTGAATTTTTTTTTAATCCGATTTATAAAGCGTTAATCATACTCAATCATAAAAAAGTAAAGCTTTAATGAAAAATAATCAAATTTTAGATAAAATGCCCAAATGGCGTTCAAGTGATACAGTTTGGATGTTGAGTCTTTATGGAACGGCGATCGGTGCAGGAGTACTTTTTTTACCGATTAACGCTGCGGCTGGTGGATTAATTCCTTTACTTTTATTGACTATTCTTGCCTTTCCAATGACATTTTATGCACATCAGGCTTTATGTAGGTTTGTATTGTCGGGATCCGAAAATGATTATGGTGATATTACCGTTGTCGTTGAAGAAAAATTTGGAAAAAAAATTGGGTATTTAATCACATTATTTTATTTTTTTGCAATATTTCCTATTTTATTGGTTTATGGTGTAAGTCTTGTTAATACTGTTCAAAATTTCATACAACATCAACTTGGATTAATACCACCGCCCAGAGCGTTGACTTCGTTTTTTTTAATCAGTTTTTTGATAATGATCGTTCAGTGTGGTGAAAATCTGATAGTCAAAATAATGTCGACCCTAGTCTATCCATTTGTTGCAATTTTAATATTGATTTCTTTATTTCTTATTCCACATTGGAACCTGAATCTTTTCAGGGATATAAGTTTATCTGGAGCATCACAGGAGGGGGGAAATGGAATGTTTCTAACATTATGGTTGACTATACCTGTTGCGGTTTTTGCATTTAATCACTCACCGATTATTTCTTCCCTAGCTGTTACCAAAAGCAAAGAGTATGGTAGATGGGTTGAACCAAAATGTTCACAAATTATTAAATATAGTAATTTAATGATGGTAATTACCGTATTATTTTTTGTATTTAGTTGTGCTTTATGTCTGAGCCCAGCCAATTTAATTGAAGCGAAAAAGGCAAATATCACCATTCTTTCCTATTTGGCTAATCACTTCCATACCCCATTTTTAAAATTTATAGCGCCAATCGTTGCTTTTGTAGCAATTTGCAAATCCTTTCTTGGCCATTATCTTGGGGCGAAGGAAGGATTTAATGGGGTTTTGGAAAAATCATTATATCATTTTTTTGGGAAAAACATTTCCTGTAAAACTTTGGATCGATGTGCGTTATTTTTTGTATATGTAGTTACATGGTTTGTTTCAAGCAATAATCCCAGTATTTTAGGTATTATTGAATCCATTGGTGGACCAGTTCTTGCTGTTATTTTATTTATTCTTCCTATGGTTGCCATTCACAAATTACCTGAATTGGCAAAATTTAAAGGAAAATCAAGCAATATTTTTATAACCATAATGGGATGTATAGCTATATCAGCCGTTATTTACCAATTTTTTATTTGAACGGATTTCATCAAAGCGATCTATTATAAAATGCTGATTATAAAAAATCTATCTGCCAATTTTTCTTAAGGGTTGACCTTCCATTAAATTTTCTTCGATTTGCTCCAGACTAATATTTGACGTTTCAGGTACAAATGCGAAAATGAAAACGATAAATATCAGATTTAGGCAGGCATATAACAAAATGGTATGTGAAGCACCGAATGTATTGATCAATGTCAAGAAAGTGAATCCCACCCAAAAATTTGCCAACCAATTTACCACTGTTGAAACAGCAATACCAAAATCACGTCCTTGCAAAGGTTGTATTTCGGAACATATCGTCCAGATTAAAGGCCCTGCAGACATGGCAAAACCGATAATAAACATTAATAGCATTGTAACACAGCAATATTGAAGATAAGAATTTGTTTGGATATTATTATCTAAAAGAAAACTGACAGACCCCAATCCAATCGCCATCATCGTAAAACCGATATACAATATTGGTTTTCGACCCGATTTATCACATATTCCGATGGCAAGAAAGGTTGCGAAAACATTTACCAGACCAACTAAGGCTGTAAACCATAACCGTGCATGACCGTGATATCCCATATTGGCAAATATGCGAGGGGCATAATACATAATAACGTTCATACCTGTAAATTGCTGTATAATCTGTAAACAAATACCCAATAGAACAGAACGTTTGAAATTCGAGTTATAGAGAAATAAATAAAATCCTTTTTGGGAATTTTCCAGTTGCATTTCAATATTTTTAATTTCTTTCTTTATTAGGGTATTATCATTATTTCTAATAGAGGATAAAACATTATAGGCTTCTTTTCTTCGACGATGCATTAATAACCATCGTGGGCTATTTGGTAAGATTAGAAGACCCAGTAAAAATATGGTTGCGGGAACGGCCAAAATTCCCAGCATCCATCGCCATGCTCCATAATATCCGAATATAGTGTCGGAAATGAATGCCATGAATATTCCTACCGTTATCATTAATTGATAGGTTGATATCATTGCACCCCTTTTTTCTTCCGGTGCAATTTCAGCCAGATACAATGGGGCAGTCATACTGGCGATACCGATTGCAAATCCTAGAACAAATCGCCACATGATGAGGTCAGAAACACTGTTGGATAAGGAACAACCTATCGAAGCGGCGATAAAAAAGGTTGCACTTACGATCAAACAGCGATTTCGTCCAAATTTGGCTGAGGCCCAACCGCATATTAAAGCACCAAAAGCGGCTCCAAACATCATGATACTAACTATTTTTTCAATATCATGGTCATTTGCTGAAAATTCAATTTTAATAAAATCATTTGCGCCAGCCATAACACCAATATCCAGGCCAAATAAAAGTCCAGCCAATGAAGCAAATAGATCAATTATAAAAAGGTTGTTAGGAGAAAAAAAATTCGTTTTGTTTTTTTTTAAGGAAAGATCCGAGGGTTTCATTTTTCCTCCCGAAAAATTTATTTGTTCCTTCTTTATTTAAAAACTTGTTTGACAATCATCACAATTCACATAAATGTGAATGTGATTTATTTAATACATCAATACAACAAAACCTATTATGCCTAATGCACAACAATAATATCCAAATGGTGTTAGAGCCCATTTCTCATTATTTTTGAAATATTTCATAAGAAATGCCGTACTTAGAAGTGCTGTAATACATCCGATGATTGTCGCAATACCCATATGTAAAATATTGTCAAAAGGAATTTGCTGTTTGTAGATTTTCCAGCTTTGATGAGCAGAAGCTGCCAAAATTACTGGAAGAGCCATTAGAAAGGAAAATCTTGCAGAATTTTCATGAGATAAATTTCGAATCAATCCAGACACAATGGTTGACCCCGAACGTGATATCCCAGGAAAGAAAGCCAGACATTGAAATAATCCAATAAATAAAGCATCTTTTACTTTTAAGTCAGCTATTGCAATCGTTTTGTCTACCGATATATTTTTTCTGAGTTTATCAACTATAAAAAGCATTATTCCGTTACATACCAAGAAAATTGACACTATATCGGGTGTCGAAAAAAGGTTTCTGATCAATTTTTCAAAAAAGGCACCGATGAATATTGCGGGTAAGGTGGCAACAATAAGAAGAGAAAAAATATAAAAACTTTGACGTTGTATTTCTTTTCCATCCTTACCTAATGCACCCTTGAAAAGGGCACTCCAATCTTTCCAGAAAAATATTAGAAGAGCGAAAGCGGTGCCGAAATGAAGCATTACCATAAATGGCAAAAATGTTGGATCTTGAGCGTGAATTTGCCATCCTAGCAGAGCGGGGAATAAAACGGCATGACCAAGACTGCTGACAGGAAAAAGCTCCGTTGCACCTTGTAGAATGGCAATAAAAATGGCCTGAAGAAAAGACATGAAGTAACCTTTTTTCGATATTATAAATCGTTTAATATATTTTATCAGGCATTTTAAAAAATTAAATCATATAGTTATTGATCAATACGTATTATTAGAAAATAATAATTCAGAGATTTAAGGAATCATGACAATTTCAAACATTGAAAATTAATAGTGTATTTTGACGTTTTATTTTATTTTTTAAAATTATATTATTTATTGATGTTAGGTTGGAATGATAAAGGGTAGATGTTAATGATTAAACAAAGAAATGTTAGTGCATATATGGCTAGCACTTTTGTTTTGATAATTGCTATCGGATTTTATGCATATTCTAGATTTATATTATTTGGAACCGGAGAGGATCGATATACTATCGAAGCTCAATTTTTTTCTTCAAATACGGTTAACCCTGGTGGAAAGGTTATTTTATCGGGTATTCCAGTTGGGGTTATAAAATCCATCAATCTTAATAAAAAGACATTCATGTCCGAAGTTAAAATAGATATTAACAAAAATATTCATTTGCCCACTGATAGTCAGTTTGTCATTTCATCAATCAGTATGACGGATGATGGCGTTATAATCATTAAACCAGGAAAAAACAGAGATTTTATCAAGGCTGGAAATAAAATCAGTAATACAATGCCTTATGTTAGTCTGGAACAGCAAATCAGTAATTATATTTTCGGAAATATGAGTGTCGCATCACAATAATAATGTATTGAATATTATTACTTGCAATGCGACGAATTTTGAATTTATTTCTTGAGTTGATTCAATAAATCAAAATCTGTTCTTTCATATGTCAGAGGAGTGATTGAAATTGATTTATTATTGATGGCTTGTGTTTCCGTTCCTATTTTATCTTCCTTGATTGGTCTGTCAAAATTAAGCCAGAAATATTTGTTTTGTCGTAAATCTTTTCTTTTAACTGGAACAATATTCTCAATATATCCCAATCCTTGTGTCGTGTATTCTATTGTATTCACTTCATCATATTGGCAATCGGGAAAATTGATGTTGATACACCCATTTTTTAAATTCTTTTTATGTTCTAAAATTTGTTCTATAATTTTTGCACCGAAATACTCCGCTGTATTCCATTGAACAGGATACCCATCTCTGAAATTCTGACTAAGAGCAATTGAAGGTATTCCCAATAAGGCACCTGTCATTGCTGCGCCAACAGTACCTGAAAATATGGTTTCAATACCAAGATTGCTTCCCCGATTCACGCCAGATAAAACCAGATCAGGACGTTGGGGTAAAATTTCTTGAATCCCCATTACAACACAATCACCCGGTGTACCGGATATTGCAAAATGATTATTTGATTTTTCCATTATGCGTAAAGGGTGATGAATACTTATAGATTGAGCAGTCCCGCTTTGATCTCGCTCTGGAGCAATAACCCAGATTGTCTTGGCAATTTTCGATGCTATGTTTTCCAGAATTTTTAAGCCAGGTGCATCAATGCCATCATCATTTGTTAAAAGAACATTATTTAATAGTTGAAAATTCATTTTTAATCCGATTATTATCTATTCAATTTGAATGAAATATTAACGGTAAAGGGTAAATTATTTTATGGGTAAAAACCATACCCATAAAATGAATAGATCAAATTACAGTCTGACACCGACATTGAAAAGTGCAATCCATCCTTCTGGAGGAAGACCTGCCGTTGTAAGCGCGTGTGTAAGAGAGGCGTTCCAGAATATATTGCCTGAGGATTTGCGAATACCGAAACCTGCACCGGCAAGGTTGCCTCCTTTTTCTGTTTTTGGCATATCGCTGTATGTAAATACACCCCGTGTCATTCCGACATCGAGAATACCGTAGAGTTCGGTATTTTTAATCAGGGCGTTGCAGAAGAATTGATATCCGCCACAATCCATATTTTTTGTGGGAATGAACCATGAGAGGTCATTACGCATGTAAATTCCTGCATTTCCGATCATGGTTTGTTGCATAAAACCTCTGACCGTATAGGGTCCGCCAATTTGCATTTGCTCATTCGCATATTGATTTTTAGTGCTATATTCCCCGTGGATGGAAGTATGCCACATAAAATTATCGATGATAGGTTGATATCCATCGATATCCAAACTTGGCTTTACATATTGCGTATGGGGATTATATCGACCTGAGTTATCGATCCAGGACTTTCCTCCCATTGCCCCCCCCAAACCGATTTTCATTCCGACACTGACATACCATGTTCCACCCCAAAGATGCATTGACTCACTGGCATTAAGATTCAGGAAGGAGAGTTTTGCACTTTGCGTGTTCATTTTGGAATGATTGAGATAACTGTCAAAGGATTTCAGCTCATAGGTAGCTTGTAATGTTGTAACACCGATTGAATTACGAGCGATAACTCTCGAGGCACCGATATGGAAATCTTTTTGGGTCGTATCGTATCGTCCTTGTCCTGGCCAGTTGAAATGTAGACGATAGAAATCGTCATAGCGATACCATCCTCCGAAGAATGTCCATGGTCCCAGAGGGATTGAGCCTTCAGCGGTAAAAAAGGAATTGTGTCCATCTCCCTGACGTGAATTGAGTGAATGATCATATTCTACAGTCCACATATCCAATAATCCGAAAAGATCTTCGGCAGTAACCATGGTTCGTCCGATAGTTCTTCCCGAATAGCTTTGTCCATTATTGTCAACTGTCAACTGACCATGAAGAATGCCTGGATCATGGGCATTGATTTTAACCATTGATGTGCCCGGCTTTTGACCAGGTGCAATTTTCATTGTGGCAGCCCAGTCAGGCAGACGGTTCATTTGATCCATTCCCTGTTCCAGATCCCGCAGGTTTAGAATTCCGCCCTTAACCCATGGAAAAGCCATGGTTTCATGGTTTTTTGCAGACACTCCCTCGAATTGGAAGTCTGAAATTTTTCCATCCACCACAACGATATGCAATTGACCTGACTTGAGATCTTGTTGAGGCAGATAGGCCCGAGTTGTTACAAATCCATGATCAATATAGGCCTTATTGAGCTTGTTTAGGACAGTATTCATATCATCAAGGGACATGCATTTGTTTTGCCATGGTCTGGTGATATGGTTGACTGGCAGTTGTGAGAGGTTTTGTGTATTAACGACGATGATGGAATTGATATGCACACATGCCTTACCATGCAATGCAGGGGCCTGATCCTGGTTTACCTGTACATTGCTGGAGGGTGGAGGTAGGGTCTCCATTAAATGTTGTCGTTCTTTATGTTGCAGATATTGTTGATATTGATTAAGATTTTGAGCAAATCCCTGTATGTTTATAAAAAAAATACAGGGAACGACGATTAAGAATAATCGTAGATATACAGCCTTAAAATTCATTTATCTTGTATCTGGATGGAATTACGGATTTTTCTTGTTAACCATCTCATCCATTGTTTTAAGAATGGAAGGAACATTATCAATATTAAAATTAATGGTTAATGTTGTTCCGTTGACGCGATGAATGACCAGATGGGCAAGTTTGTTTTTAGTCAATAGCTGTTGAAGGTCATTATCAATAACTTTGGTTGCGATACATCCGTTTGTCGTACAGGCAGCCCAAGGCAATTCGACAGGTTTTGCACGATCGAAAGTTAAATTGGCTGGACTTTGTAAAGAGAATCCAAGGGGAACAACCACTGTAAATTGAAAGGGTACAGGTTTTGACAAATCGTTACTTTGCTTAACTTTTTCCAACAAAAGAGAGGCGATAGGGCTTTGGCTGTTGTTAGGCCCTTTGGTTAATAGATTTTGTTGAGCGATACATCCCTGGGACACGGTTTTATTGTTCTGTTCCGCGGCGTTTGGATAGGCACAATGAATATCCCAACTGCCTATTCTTTGATTTACGGTAATGGGAGAAATTGCAGAACTATTTTTACTATCAGATGCTTGTTTACTTGTTCTTTCTGCAGCGAATCCATGAGTGGAATTTAACAAAGCGATTGTAAGAGCGCTTAATAAAAGCAATTTTTTCATAAAAAACCCTAACCTTAAAAATATTGACCACTATTCCCATAATTACTTATGGAAAATTGGTTTAAAAAAAAATAATAAACACTGTGTTATATTAAAAAAATAAAATTTTCATGGTTATAAAATTAAATAATACTAAAACTTATCAACGGTTTTCGATTATATATAAAATTATTCTTTTTAAAATACATTTTTAATAATTTTAAATAAAAAATTATTGTTGCTTCGATCTAAATTATATATATCATATCAAGCTTTGATTAATTCTTAGAATTTATTTTTAAATATTTATTTTAGTATTCCTATTAGGTACCCTATGTTTAAAACTAAATATAATCCCTTTTATATTTCTCGGATTTTGCTAATAAAACGTCTAAAATACACGATTGTGACGGGATTATTCTTGGGAGGGAACCTTTTTTCAACCTTTCCGATTTATGCCGGGCCCAGGCCCGCTTCTAATATAGTGGTTGATCCAACAGCCCCGGTAAATAAACGGCCATCTATTGATGTAACGAATAATGGAATTGATCAGATCAATATTGCACATCCCAATAATGCTGGTGTTTCACATAATCTTTTCAACCAGTATAACGTTAATGAATCGGGTCAGATTTTAAATAATTCCTCCACAATAACCAAGACAAAACTGGCTGGACAAATCACGGGCAATCCCAACCTGAATGATAATCATAACGCTAATTTGATTATTAATGAAGTGACTGGCCGTTCTCCAACCAGATTGCTTGGATATACTGAAATCGCTGGTAAACAGGCTGCCCTGGTTATTGCCAATCCCAGTGGAATCACTTGTGCGGGGTGTGGATTTGTCAATACAACAAGAACCTCTCTTGCAACAGGTAAGACCCAGTTTGATCAGGAAGGCCACCTGCAGTCTATCAATATAAATGATGGAGAAGTGGCATTTGAAGGAAAAGGCGGGAATTTTGCCGAAGTTCCCGTTTTGGATATTATCAGCCGCAAAGTTAGGATTGAAGGACCTGTAAATGGTCAGGATATTAAAATCACCGCAGGACGCAACATTTATGATTATGTAAATGGAACTGCAACGGCGCAAAAACCAGATAACAGTCAAAGACCAGAATTTGCTATTGATACATCTGTGTTGGGCGGGATGACGGGCAATCATATTCAAATGATGGTTAACGAAAAGGGAGCCGGAGTCCGTGTAGATGGCCGTATGGCATCTACGGCTGGCGACATGCAGCTGACTGCTGATGGAAAATTGCTTATTAATGGTGAAATGTCAGCCCGCAACAATTTACATGCCAAAATTGATATTGTTGAAAATACAGGGACGATAGGGGCCGATAAACAGCTCTCTTTGCAGGCGAATTCCTTGACAAATTCTGGAAAGATTATTGCCAATGGAAATGATAGGAATCAACTTTCAATCCGAGATAATCTAACAAATTCCGGATCGATTCTAAGTCAGGCAGAATTACAATTGACTGCGCAAAACATCAATAATACCCAATCAGGTATGATTAACTCCCAACAAAATCTTTTCCTGTCGGGCCATGATGTAGTGAATAATGGGCAAATGAATGCTGTGAATGGATCTTTACAGGGAAATTTTCAGGGGAATGTAACTAATCATGGCACCCTTGTTTCCAACAATATGGTAAATCTTTCTGCGGCTGGTCGTTTTGACAACAGTTCAGGCCAGATTGGCTCTCTGAACAAAGGGGATGTAACGGTTCGTGGCGGGGATATCAATAACCAGTCCGGCCTG
>NZ_JACFPQ010000002.1:476090-481088 GCF_016101925.1 Commensalibacter sp. M0268
TTCAGGTCAATGCGGGCGGGAACATGGAGGTTTCGGGGAACATTCAGGCTCGGCAGGGTCTGAGCCTTGTCGCGAACAACCTTTCCCTGAACAACAGGGATGCCTCCATTAGCAGCTTGAACGGGAATGGAACACTTGCCATCGCCAATAGCCTTCTCAATGCGGGAAGTCTTTACAGTTCTAACGGTTATTTAACTTTATCGGCATCTTCTCTGTCCAATTCAGGCTCTATATTCGGTAAAACAGCAACGCAATTATTAATAGGCAATCTCTTAACTAATGAAGGTTCTTTTTCCGATACAGATAATACTTTAAAAGGCGGAATGATCCAGTCAGAAGGTGACATTAACATTGCAGCAAATTCTCTGAATAATACAGGGTTAATAAATGGATCAAAAGCGGTTGTCCTGACATTGGGTGGAGATGTTATCAACCATTCTATGGGTCAGTATTCAGGCGTAATTCAGTCTGGAAAGATCATGCAGCTGACGGCTAAAACACTGCAAAATGACAATGGACAAATTTTAAGTGATGATAATTTACATTTAAATGTTTCTGATAAAATAAGTAATGGAGGATTTCTGCAAGCCAGTAAGGGATTAACGTTATCAACACCTTTTTTAGACAATTCAGGAAATATTCTGGCGCTAGATGGTGATTTGGCTATTATACCCTCACAACTTATTCCTACTTTGTCATCAATTACAAATACAGGCAAAATTCAGGCAAATGGAAATATTATAATCAATGCTGCTGCCTATCAAGGTGATGATATGGCTTTATTGACAGCACAAAAGCAAATTCACGCTACATATACTGGTAATGTTGGTAATAATGGCCAGATTGCAGCAGGTTCTGGACTGGATTTAACTTCTAATTCCTTAACGAACGGAATTTCAGGATTGATTTATACCGGTAATAATGATCTGACCCTGACTGTGATGGGGCAACAGGGATTATTTAATCTGGGAAATATTCAAACAAATGCTTTGGACAGTCATCTTTTACTAAATAGCCTAACCATGATTAATGAGGGTATCGTTTTTGCAAAAGGGAAAGCCACTTTAAAGGCTAATCAGCAGTTCATAAATCGGATTAACCAAGATCATGTTGGTCAAATTCTTGTTCAGGGAGGTGACCTGACGGTTTTCTCTTCAAAGTTTAACAATGCAGGAATCTTGATTGGTCATCAGAATTTACAGCTTGTTGCCTCCGTTCTGGAAAATAACGGGTATGTATCTGCTGTTCACTCATTAAATATCCAAACATCAGAGCGAACAGGTAATCAAACAACCCATTCTGGAATTTCCTTTAATAATGAAAAGCTTGCTTCTGGTTCATTGATTGGTGACACTGTTCAGATATCTTCACAGGTTATAGATAATGAAGGAGGATGGATCCAGGGAAAAGATACTGTCAATCTTACTGCCGACAGGATTGATAATAATCTTGATGGTGTCATTTTATCAACAAATGCGAATACAATATTGCAAGGAAGAGGATCGACTGTTCAGGAAAGTGTTCCAGTTAATATAATTAACAACAATCAGGGGAATATACAGGCTTTTAGTGATCTTTCAATTGCGGCTAAACAATTGAATAACAATAATGGTGTATTGACCAGTCAAAAAGGAAATATCCGTATCAATCAAGGATCTTCCGCTCTTGCGCTGGAACAGTTTTTAAATGAAAAAGGAACGGTTCAGTCTTTTGGTGATATTGATCTTGCTGCCAATCATCTTGAAAATTCTGAGGAAAGTAAAATTCTTTCTAATGGATTATTATCACTTACGATTGGTTCTGATTTTGTAAATCAAGGGAATTTATGGGGTGGAAAAGGTATAAATCTGTCTGCATCTAACCTGGTTAACAGTCAAAGCGGAATGATCAGTGCAGATCAAGGTTCTATTATTTTAAATATTCAGAAAGGATATTTGAAAAATCAAGGAATCATTCAAAATATTGATACGTCAGGGAATATCTCTGTATTCGCCAATACGTTCGTGAATGATAATGGCAGAATATATTCCAATTCGGATATAAATTTACAAGCTGATTCTTTGTTATCAAATAAAAATAATGGAGAGATTACTGCCTATAAACAAGGAAACATAACGCTTTCTGCTTCCGCTTTAACTAATCAGGGGCTTATTCTTGCAGGAGGTCAACTTGTTGCTAATAGCTCGGCAGATATCAATAATCTTGAAAACGGTTATTTATATGGCTCTAAAGGTTTAGTTCTTAACTCCAATACGGCTATTCACAATCAAGCCCATGGTCAAATCGGATCAGACACAGGAACATTATCGCTTGTTGCGCCTCGTATAACATTGGACAGATATGGGCAGGTTCTCACCTCAAATGGCACGGCAGATCTGATTGCTTTGCAAGCTTTAAATAATAAAGGATGGTTTCAAGCAAAACAAAGTATCCAGATTTTTACACCATCTTTGGATAATTCTGAGGGAGTAATTATCAGTACAAATGGTGGCACGACGATCGCGCAAAATCAAAATGGAAACGGATTAAATGAATTAAACAATTACAAAGGCACTTTGCAAGCTGCAACAGGAATGAACCTTTATGCCAAGAATATAAACAATCAGGGTGGAATGATAATAACGCAGCAAGCTACTGATGAAAATGTTAGGGGGAATATGGTTCTTGCCGCTAACCGGCAAAATCAGGCACTATCCTTTTTAAACCTGAATGAGAACGGTATTATACAATCTTCAGGTAATATAGATATGCACGTCCTAAGCAATGGACTTTCATCCACCGGTCAGATTCTTTCTGCTGCCGCACTGAATGCAACAATTGAAGGGGATCTAAAAAATAACAGTATTATCTTCGGGGCGTTAAGGGGAGCAAATGAAGGTGGTCTGGTTAATCTCAATATTCATGGAGATTATGAAGCCGGACAGGATGGTGGGATAACCTCTAATGGCGATATTCATGTCACGGGAAGAAACATCATAAATAATGGTGTCATATTGGCCATGAATGGATTGGTCTTGGATGGGACCTCGCTTCAAAACAATCAATCTGGATTATTAAGTAGCGGAAACAACCTGACAATCAACATTAAAGGCAATAATGGACAAAACACGCTGAATAATTATGGGGTTATTCAGTCGGATTTGGGATCTATCGCCATGGATGTTGATGGGGATATAATCAACAAGGGAGGGTTAATTCGTACACAGAGCGCCAATGGGGATATTGCAATCAAGGCCGCCTCTTTTACCAACAGCTATACTGGGAAACTTGTTACGGAAACAATTGACAGCACTACTATCTATGATAAGGCTATTAACGATGAAGGACAGGAAGGATACGGAAAATCCAACAAACAGATAGCCCTTGAGGAAGACTTAAATACAAGTGGCTGGGGTGGGGATAGCAATTTATACAAATATTTTTGGAAGGGTAATGTAAAAATGATCAAGGTTTACGCTCCCAAAGATATGTACAAAGCGGATGGGACCCCAGCAAGTGGTTATTTTTACATGTTTCTATCCCAAGGTAGGGGTAATCCAAAAGCCAGGATTGAGGTGACGGAAACTGGAACAAGAACAACCTTGAAAGGCAGTTCAGCCATTGTTACGGCCGGCCATGACTTGATCATTGAAACTTCCGGAAAGATTGTCAATGATGTAAGCCATTTGGAAGCGGGTCATGATATGACCCTGAATGCGTCATCCCTGGACAATATCGGGTATAAAGATGATATAACTTTTAAACTGGTATGTCACAATGGTAAACTTTGCCGATCTCTATATCCAAAAGATCCAGCCAATGCAGCCAATCCTCCTTATTCACATCCACCTCCATTAGATGGTAACAATAAGAATATTGCATATGTATGGGGGGATAGTTCATATAACCCCGGATTGAGCGGCACGATTATGGCAGGTGGAACCCTGATAGGGATAGTGGCCAATCAGGTTAATAACCGGACAATCAAGATACATGCATCTCCTGATGACTATGTCACGGTCAATCCAAGCCTTCCCTCGGGAAAACAATTGACATCTGTCCAGAGTGAAACGGGGAGAAACGGATTGAATGGGCCTGGAGAAGGTAATCTGGTCAATAGTTCATCAAGTGGAAAAGGGGTAAACGGTCAAAACACCACGCTTCCAGGATATGGTGGGGTAGGCAATCCCGAGGGAATTGATCCGGGTTTGCATGTCCATCTTCCAGGTTTTAATTATCAGGGAGTTTCTGCAAGTGTTGACGATATACTCTCATCCATTGCCGGTGGACACGCTTTGTTCAGGCCTAATCCTGATATTAAGGGCAATGACACCGCCAGTATTGGTGAAATAACCGGAGGAAACATTCACAGTATCAATAACGGCAATATCAATAATAATAAAACGAGTGGTAAAATCAATGTTATTGGTAACAGTAACGGCAATATTAATAGTAATAAAACAATTGGTAATATCAATGTTAATGGCAACAGTAATATTGACAATATCAGCAATAATGAAAGTCTTGCCAAACCCGGTACAGCCCCAGCCAAGGTAGGGCGGGCTGTTAATATCAATGATGCGGGCAAAATCAGTGAAGCTGCCACCCAGCAGGGTAAGGTCAATACAAGTGGCGTGCCGGAGGGGTCAAGCTATCTTATTGAAACCCGTCCACAATATACATCCTTGCAGAAATTCTATGGGTCGCAATATCTGCTTGATCACCTGAATATTGCCGGCTCATATATGTTCCTGGGGGATGCAGGGTTTGACAGCAACTATATACAGCAGCAATATCTTCAGGCAACAGGGCACAGCTTTGTCGGTGGAACCTATAACAATGCCGCTGATATGATGAAGGAACTTCTCGACAATGCGACCGATGAGGCCGACCAGCACGGGTTCAAATTCGGCACCGCCTTGACAAAGGAGCAGCAGGCCTCACTTGCGAAGGATATTGTCTGGTATGTTCCCGCGCTGGTTGATGGCAGACAGGTACTGGTTCCCCAGCTGTATCTTT